>JAGPLK010000002.1 GCA_018053445.1 Bacteroidales bacterium
CTTGAAGTCTGCCCTGATAAACAGGATTGGCTCCGGCAAGTTTATTAACGTTCAGATATCCGTCAGGAGATGTAATCAGGATAAAGTTACCATTTGCATCGTACTCAAAATCCTCTTTCTGATAAAGTCTGTCAACTTTGTAGCCCCAAATCTCACCATAAGTTTTGCCTACATACCAGTTGCTGATACTATTTGTTGTACCATATTTTGTAATTTTTGTTGTAGCATCTGCGAAAGTGGCAACTAAATTAAGACCAAGACCATTGCTGAATCTGTGGTTGTAATCCAGTTGAATTTCATAACCATTTGTTCTTAGTGAACCGTAGTTACCCTTAGGCGCAGAGGTTCCATATGTTGCAGGAAGACCCTCCTGTGGAACAATCATGTTCTCAGTATCTCTTCTGAACCAGTCAAATGTAATACCAAAATCACTATTGAATAGTCTTGCGTCAAAACCGAGGTCAAGAGTTGTGATATCTTGCCATGTTATGTTAGCTGCTACAGCTGCAGGGGTGCTAAACTGGTATAGTCTTGCTGTTCCAATTATAAACGAACTCATTGAGCCGCTCATTGTAGGGATATACAGAGAGTTTGAAACTGTCTGATCACCTATGGTACCCCATGAAGCTCTTGCCTTGAAGCTAGAAAGATATGGTTTAGACCACTCCATCCAAGGCTCCTCTGTTACTCTCCAGCCTGCAGAGAATGATGGGAACCATCTCCATTTAAGTACATCCGGGAATTTTGATGTTCCGTCATATCTGATATTTGCCTCTGCAAGATATTTGTCTTTGTAGTTGTAGTTAACCCTTCCAAATACACCAAACTGTGACTCCCATGCAGCACCACCACTTGTAGTTTGAGTACCTGTGGCCAGGTCAAACTGAGGGTTGTTAATATCAATCAACTGAGTTGTCTGAGACCAGTTATATGCACTCTTCTCTCCTACGCTGTTGATACCGAGCATGAACTTGAATCGGTTATTCTCATCCATACTCCAATCATAAGTAGTATTAAGTGTGATTGTATTCCACTGATTATTACTTGAGTAACGGTAAATGTGGTCCGGATTTGATCCGTTTGAAGTGTATGTAAAGTAGTCAAGTCTGTAAGCCGGCATAGACCCTTCATATCCGGAACCAACCACTTCACCTGAGTCATTTACATAGACACGCTGACCATTGCTGTCATATTTAGGGAGCGGTGCTCCCCAAGTATTAGCTGCAGTGAACTTTGTACCAGGTCTCAAATTAATATACTCCTGATTTGCATGAGTATAGTCAAAGTTGATTTTCCAGTCCTTCATAGGGGTAATTGTGATACCTCCATTAAGACTTGTATAATTGGTCTCCTGAGAAGCTGTGTTTGCAGCACTCATCTCATAAGCAGGGTTTCTTAGAGGATTTCCATCCTCAGTAGTCATTGGATACGTAGGTCCCCAGCGATAAAGATAGAGCCAAGGGTCAGCTGTTGTTGAGTTGGTTGCATAGGCATATCTCTTAAGACGCTTTGAGTACATTGCGCCTCCGTATACCCTTAACCAATCGTTAACCTCTGTTCCTACTCTGATAGCACCATTATATCTCTGGAAATCATCAACCTTTGCAGGTTTAATCATACCGGACTGATCCAGGTAACCAAAGCTGAGGTTATAATCTGTCTTGCCACTCTTACCATTGAGAGATACATTGTGAGTTTGAGTAGGGGTCCACTCTTTAATCATATAGTCATATGCATCATAAGTCCTCAAACCAATCTTTCTGTTGTTTGCATCAACATACCAGTCACGCCCGTAAACCATAGGGTCGTTTGGTTGAATAACATTACCCCATTTGTTCTGCCACTCTACTGCTTTTTCGTAGCCCTCTCTTGTCACCATCCAGAAAGCACCGGCAACTGTACCACCAGCTCTCTCGAATGCGTTCAAAGTGTATTCAAGAGCATCTAATCTACCCATCTCCATCTTCTTGGAGATATTCTGGAATGAGATATTACCTGAATAGGTTACGTTTACGCTTTCTGTTTTAGCACCTTTTTTGGTAGAAATAAGGATAACACCAAAAGCTGCCTTTGCACCATATATTGATGCAGATGCGGCGTCTTTTAAAATAGAGATAGATTCAATATCATCCGGATTAATCAGCTGAATTGAAGGAATCTCAACGTTGTCCATAAGGATAAGCGGAGAAGAACCTCCTTCAATTGATCCAAGTTGTCCACGAATCTTAAGAATAGGATCCGATCCTACCTCACCACTTGGTATAACAACGTTCAGACCCGGGGTTGATCCCTGAAGACCACGTCCAACGTCTGCTATAGGTCTTGACTCCAAAACCTTTGTGTCTACAGTTGCAACTGAACCGGTGAGGTTCTCTTTACGTTGCGAACCATAACCTACAACAACCAGGTCTTCAAGGAGAAGAGCGTCGTCTTCCATAGTTACGTTAATAAGGTTTCTGTTGTTCACCGGAACTTCGAGGGTTTTCATACCCAAAGAAGTGAAAACAAGCACTGCTCTTGGCTGTGCATTGATTTCGTAAGTTCCGTCCAGTGAGGTAGAGATGCCGGTGCGGGTACCTTTGATAAGTACACCTACGCCTACCAGCGGCTCTCCTTTAGAATCGGTAACTTTACCGGTAACCTTGATGTTCTGAGCCCACATAGAACCTGCAAAAAGCAGTAGGGCAAAAACCGAGATCACTTTTAAAGCAATACGGTTTCCATTCTTTGAAACATGCATGAGTTTAAGAATTTTAGGTTAATAATTTTTAGTGGTTTATTTATTATGCAATTATGCAAAAGCACATTCGCAAAAGTATGAATTATTTCTTTAAAAAGTTCAGATTCCTGAATAAAAAAACGGAAAAAGCTATTATGGTTAATAAATAATTACTATATTATAGCGCGAACTTGGAAATTATAACTTAGAGCCTGCCTTACCAATAGGAGCCACTTCAACCGGCAGATAAAACATCCTTGATTTTACTTCATCAGGAAGTTGTACAAGGGCGGATAGTCTCTGAGCATCTTTCTCTGTTGTCATAATAAGTGCCTTATTATCTTTTAATGCCCATCTTTTTATCTTTCCGGCATCTCTGTTTGAAAAATTATGATGATCCCTGAATTCAAGGCTTGATGATATCTTGTAAAAACTTAACAAATGATATCTTAAATGGCGTGGATTTGCAATAGAAGTAAGTAAAAACGCAAATTTTGAATAGATATATCGTTTATCTGCCTCCTGAGGGAATACCGGAAGCGGATCTGCATATTTAAGTGTTGTAAATTGCACCTCAACTCCCGCAGGCATCTTTAGCCTCTGCTCCCAAAGAAACATATCGGCAGCATCCATCTCAGAGGGGCATTTTGTTACAACAACAGTATGGGCCCTCTTTATCTGCTCAGGGAGATCCCTGAGCCTTCCCAGGGGAAGAAGGTGGTCTCTGTCTATTGGTCTGCTTGAGTCTATCAACACAATGTTTTTAGAGGGCTTCACCCTCCTGTGCTGGAATCCGTCATCTAGTATGATAGTTGTGGGTCTTTTGTCTTCAGGTAAGGAGAGCAGCTTCTCAATACCTCGCCTTCTGTTTGTGTCAACACATACCAGCACATCCGGGAACTTTCTCTTAATCTGAAGAGGCTCGTCACCTGAATCGGCAGCAGAGTCTGCTATATTAACCTCTCTCCATCCTCTCCCCTTTCTTCCGTAGCCCCTTGAGAGAACTGCAGGCCTCTCACAACCGTGAAGTGTTTTGATAAGATACTCTACATACGGGGTCTTTCCGGTTCCTCCAACGGTAATATTCCCTACTGATATAATAGGTATGGGGTATTCACGGGATTTTATAATTGATGTATCGTAAAGGAAGTGCCTTGTTTTAAGGGCAAAATAGTATGGAAAAAGCAGAACTTTATCAATCAGAAAAGTTTTCATTTGCTGGGTATTTCTCTTTAATTTGGTCAAGAATATTCAGAAGCTCAATATGGCTATCCTCAGTAACAAGTTTCATCCTGATGGGTTTAAAATCGGGAAGAGATTTAAAATATGCGGAGAGGTGCCTTCTCATCTCCAGCACTCCTACTCTTTCGCCTTTGACCTCCACAGATTTAAGCAAATGGCGTTTTGCGAGATCAACCTTCTCTTCAACTGTAAGAGGGGGCATATGCTCCCCTGTTTCCAAAAAATGTTTAATCTCCCGGAATATCCATGGCCTTCCGTAGGTTGCCCTCCCTATCATTACTCCATCAACTCCATACCTCTCAAAAGCCTCTTTTGCCTGAATATCGGTTGTTATGTCTCCATTCCCGATTATCGGAATCCTCATTCTGGGGTTTCTCTTTATCTCTCCTATCAGTGTCCAGTCTGCTTCTCCTTTGTAGAGCTGGGCTCTTGTCCGTCCGTGTATTGTCAGCGCCTCAATGCCTGTCTCCTGCAATTGCTCAGCAAGTTCAACAATAATTTTTGAATTTTCATCCCACCCCAGGCGGGTCTTGACAGTTACCGGCAATTTTACTGCCTCTACCACCCTGCGGGTGATATCAACCATTTTATCGGGATATCTCATCATCCCCGACCCTGCTCCTCTGTTTGCAATTTTATTAACAGGGCAGCCAAAGTTTATATCAATGAAAGAGGGTTGCGCCTCCTCGGCCATCTTTGCTGCCTCCACCATAGCCTCCGGTATATGGCCATATATTTGTATGCCGATTGGCCTTTCGTAAGGGAATGTCTTAAGTTTTTCAAGTGATTTCCGGGCATCCCTGATGAGTCCATCTGACGAGACAAACTCGGTATACATAACATCAGCACCAAATTCTTTGCATATATACCTGAAGGATGCATCTGTCACATCCTCCATTGGGGCGAGAAAGAGGGGTCTCTCACCCAGTTCAGTGTCTCCGATTTTCATAACGCAAAAATATAGGTATTTTGTCACTTTAAAAAATAGTTATAACTTTGCACCCCCCTATGTGTAGGGGAATCGCAACATAAATTAATATATTAACCTAAAAATCAACAAAGTGGACACATTGAGCTACAAGACCGTGTCGGCAAATCAGGCTACAGTTACAAAGAACTGGGTAGTCATTGATGCAACCGACCTGGTATTAGGAAGACTTGCGTCAAGGGTCGCTCTGATCCTTCGCGGCAAGCACAAAGCCAACTACACGCCACATGTGGACTGCGGAGACAATGTAATTATTGTCAATGCTACAAAAGTTCGCCTGACTGGCAAGAAGTTGACTGACAAGGTGTACGTTCGTCACACCGGGTATCCCGGCGGACAGAGATTTGCCACTCCTAAGGAGTTGCTGGATCGCAAACCGCTGGCAGTAGTTGAGCACGCCGTGAAGGGCATGCTGCCAAAAAATCGTCTGGGAGCACAGCTGTTCCGTAATCTTTTCGTTTACGAAGGAGCGGAGCATCCTCATCAGGCACAGCAACCAAAACAAATCAATTTAAACGAAATTTAAACGAGCATGGAATTAATTAACGCCCTTGGAAGACGAAAATCAGCAGTTGCTCGCGTTTATGTGAACCCTGGAAAAGGCAATATTACAATTAATGACAGAGCTCTTGAGCAATATTTTGTTGACGAGTCTCTTCAGTACATTGTTATGCAGCCGCTTGTCCTTACAAACACTCAATCTCAGTTTGACATTAAAGTTAATCTTGATGGTGGTGGAGTTAAGGGTCAGGCAGAGGCACTTCGCCTTGCAATAGCCCGCGCTCTATGCAAAATAGACGCTGAGGCTCATCGCTCTGTTCTAAAAGCAAATGGTTTCCTTACTCGTGACCCCAGAGAGGTTGAGAGGAAGAAACCGGGACAGCCTGGTGCACGCAGACGCTTCCAGTTCAGCAAACGATAGTATTTATTATCGGTTGAAACTGATTTTTTGCACGGAAAGGATAAAAATTCAAGGATCTTAAAATTTAAGCTACCGGAATTTGCCAATCCGCGGAAAATCCGGGAGACCTTCAAAAAGCTACTCCCGATTGAAGAAAAGAGAAAAACAAACATTTATTACAAGAAAAAATGCCAAGAACAAATTTCCAAGAACTACTTGATGCAGGTGTACACTTCGGCCACCTTAAGAGAAAATGGAATCCTAAGATGGCTCCCTATATCTTCATGGAGAAGAATGGGATACACATTATAGATCTGCACAAGACCGTTATCAAAATAGATGAGGCTGCAAGCGTAATGAAACAACTGGCTCGCGCCGGTCGTAAAATACTATTTGTGGCAACCAAAAAGCAGGCTAAAGACATTGTAGCAGAATACGCAAAAGCAGTAAATATGCCATATGTTACCGAGCGCTGGCCCGGTGGAATGCTTACCAACTTCCCGACTATCCGCAAGGCAGTCAAGAAGATGAACACAATTGACAAAATGATGACTGATGGTACCTACGAGACACTTGCAAAACGCGAGAAACTTCAGGTAACCCGTCAGAGAGCCAAACTTGAGAAGAACTTAGGTTCAATAGCAGACCTTAACAGGCTCCCTTCTGCCCTCTTTATTGTTGACATACAGAAAGAGATGAATGCCGTGAAAGAGGCAAATCGTCTGAATATTCCGGTTATCGCGATGGTTGATACATGTTGCGATCCAGGTCCGATTGATTACGTGATCCCGGCAAACGACGATGCTGCAAAATCTATCTCTCTTATTATGGAGAGACTATCACAGGCAGTAGCTGAAGGCCTTTCAGAGAGGAAGATGGAGAAGGAGAAAGAGGTACAGTCTGAATCTAAAGATGCTCCTGAGGTTAAGAGGACTCGCGCCCGCAAGAGTGCAGCTCCGGCAGCCCCTGTAGCAGAAGCTGAAGCAGCTCCGGTAGCAGAAGCTGAACCAGTAGTTAAAGCTGAGCCAAAGGCAGAGGCAGAAACTGAAAATTAGTAATAACTCCCTTATTTAATATAAAAATGGAAATCAAAGCAACAGATGTTGCCAAACTTCGCCAGATGACCGGCGCTGGAATGATGGACTGCAAGAGTGCTCTTGTTGAGGCCAACGGCGATTTTGACAAAGCAAAGGACATCATTCGTGAAAAAGGCAAACTAGTAGCAGCAAAAAGAGCAGACCGCGAAACCACTGAGGGTTCAGTAATTGCTCTTGCAAACGCAGACAGAACCAAAGCAATTCTAACCTGCCTTGGTTGTGAGACAGACTTCGTTGCAAAGAATGCTGAATTCCAGCAATTGGCAAACAAGATTGCAGATGCTGCTCTTACAGCAATGCCTGCGGATCTTGCCGGACTTATGAAAGTAACTCTGGACGGCCAAACTATTGAAGAGGCTGTAACTCAACAAACCGGAAAGAGCGGTGAAAAACACGCTATTCCTTTCTATGCAAAAATAGAGGCTTCATATATTGCAACATATATCCATACAAATGGTAAAGTTGCAACTGTAGTTGGTTTCTCTAAGAAAGTAAGTGAAACTGTAGGTGACGAAATCGCTATGCAGATTACCGCAATGAATCCTGTTTCTGTAAACAGAGATTCCTGCCCTAAAGAGGTAATTGAAAAAGAGCTTGAAATCTACAGAATCCAGATCCGTGAAGAGGGTAAACCAGAGAATATGGTTGAGCAAATTGCACAAGGCAAGCTTAACAAATTCTTTAAGGAGAGCACACTGGAAGATCAGACATTCGTTCAGGATGGCAAAATCTCAGTAGCTCAATACCTCAAAACCGTTGACCCTGAAGTTAAAGTAACCGGATTCTTCAGATTCTCACTTAACGACTAATACTTCTACGACTAATTAGAAAAAAGGGGTGACCAGAAATGGCCACCCTTTTTTTCTTGCACGGCCAAACATCGCCTCAGAGGAAAAGTGTCAAACCATTAATTATCTGCACATTACTGATTGTTTTAAATTTTCTTAACACATTGATTTAGTGTAGTTTGACACTTTTCCTCTGAGGCGATGTTTCTGGCTGCACCCAGCTACTCCGGATTAATCCTGCCTTTTGCAACATCTCTTACAAATGTGTAACTGACATGAAATAAACTAGCCACTTGAATGTAAGTTGCCCTAGTTTCATTACAAAATTTTTTAATCATCACAATTAATTCATTTCGTGTCAATTCATATAAGGATTTGTTGTTAAGAAGTTCTAAAAGGCTCTTTGATAAATCAGAATATTTTACTGGCATCTCCAAATCCTTTTCTTCTCTGAAATCATTTAAATCAAGCTGTGAATTAAGCAGATATTCACTGAATTCAATATAATTTGAAAAGTGGATTTTTACTATCGTATCGTCAACATAAAGTATATTTGAACTCTTAGAGTCATTATTAAAATACTGATTTGCTGACGACCATTTATAGTGAATCGGCTGACTAACCATTCCCGCTTTAACCGGATTGTTTAAGATATAACCGATACAGGTTATTATTTTTTGAATTGTACTTTTGGGTGAGCTGGAATATGGTCCATTGCACAAATTCCCCCTCTTGCTGTATTTTCTATTATACCATCTTACATAACTCATCAAGTATCTTTTCACGAAACTTGTTAGATCCTTTACATTAACCAACAGATGCCAATGATTATCCATAAGAACATATGCATAAATAACAGCACCATTGATTCTTGCACTTTCTGCAATAAGTGACAAAAACTGGATTCGGTCCTCATCATCATAAAAAATAATAACCCTTGAATTTGCTTGCTGATATATGTGGTAGATCCCCACATCTGTGATAACTCTCTTCTTTCTCATCGCCTCAATCTCCCCACCTTTAAAGTTTTCTAAAGTTACAAAAAAAAGTATTGCCTCAGAGGAAAAGTGTCAAACTAGTTTTAATCAAAGCATTATAAAAATGCCAAAGCCCACATAAGAACCTGTCCGATAAATGTTTGACACTTTTCCTCTGAGGCAATTTGTTTTTTCACTATCTTTGCACTTGAAAGAAAAATAATCTTCAGGGCAGGGTGTAATCCCCGACCGGCGGTAAAGTCCGCGAGCCTGTAAAAGGGCAGAACCGTTGCAACTACGGTACCGACAGTTAGAGTCTGGATGAAAGAAGAAATTATGAGACAGAAAAAAAATACTTTTCTGGGGGCCATTGCCGGTGGCATTGTCCTCCTGCTCCTGACGGGAGCAACAACTGCAGTTGCCACAACTTACAAGACAGCTTCTGCTGAGTCTTATCTTACAACTCCTGCTTTATCACATCTTAATCAGGACACAACTCAGGACACAACTCGTTTAACCCGTTTAATGTACTTAAGTGACAGTACGCTCTCTTCAAATCTTGGGGAGGTTGTTCTTACTGCTTCATTCCTCAGCGAAAAGAGAAGCCCTCTTAGGCTGGCAACAGTTAACAGGGAGATTATTGAAAGGAGGTCCGCAGGTGTAACATATCCTGAGCTTGTAAAGGATATACCGGGGGTTTATGCCACGAGCGAATCCGGGAGTTACGGGGATGCAAGGTTAAACATTAGGGGATTCAAACAGGAAAATATCTCTGTAATGTTAAACGGGATACCTATTTCCGGTTTGGTTACAGGAAATATGTTCTGGAATAACTGGCTGGGGCTTTCAGATGCTACCCAGGCTATTCAGGTACAGAAGGGAATCGGCGGCTCAATGCTCTCTGATAACTCTGTGGGAGGAACAATAAATATTATCACAACATCGCCATCTGCAGAACCATCTGTTACAACATCTCTTTTCTATACTAGTTACGGGCAGGGGAAGAGCTCGCTTAGCTTGAATTCCGGTGCTCTAAAGGGTGGATGGAACATCTCTCTGATGGGCTCATACGCTTTTGGCAAAGGGTATGTTGAACATACCGATGTGAGCTCCTGGGCGTATATGCTTAATATCAGCAAAAGGATTAACGAGAGGCACTCTCTGCTTCTCACTGCACTGGGCTCCCCTGAAAAACATGAACAGCGCTCAGCTAGGATGTCTTATGAGGAATTTGAGAAATATGGCAGCAAGTATAATAAAAACTGGGGCTACATGAGACCCGGAGAGCCATACAATCTAAGTAAAAATTTCTATCACAAACCATACATCACACTTCACCATTTTTACAGACCATCCAGGAGGGTGGAACTTGCAACATCGGCATATATATCTTCAGGAAACGGAGGAGGAAGGTGGTCCGAGTCTAAAGGGAGGAGGATTATTGACTTTATAAAAGATGGTCAGATAGACTGGAGAGGCGCAATTGCTGCAAACAGAAATCCTGACGGCTCCTCTTCAAGTATATTGTCCGATTATCTGGCCGGCCACACTCAGACCGGCATAAAGAGCAACCTTACTATTGAGGGGAAAAATGGATTTTCATATGTTGGAGGATTGCACTACCAGTTTTATTCAACCTGGGAGAAGGAGAGAATCACAGATCTGCTGGGCGGAGACTTCTGGTACGAGGATTATCAAAACAAGTCTCTTGCAGGGGTTGCAGGCAGAGATCCTGTTAAAAAAACAGGTGATATGATAAGGACTGACAACGGAAAAATCATCAGCCATATGACTGTTTATGCGATGACCACATACAGCAAAGGGGGCTGGGAGGCAAGAGCCGGGGCATCTGTTATGGGGAGCACCAACAGCAGGTGGGACAGATATAACTACATTGACGATATCCACAGCGGTACAGCTACTGCTTTAGGATACAGCGTTAAAGGCGGAGCCCTCTACAAGCTATCCGGAAGAACTTCCCTGTATCTAAATGGAGCAGCATACAGCAGAGTACCATATTCAGATATTTTTTTCTCATCCGGGAACAATACAATTACTGAGAATGTAAAGAACGAGAGAAATTTTCTTGCCGAGACCGGGGTAAGATACCTCTTTGACAGAGGCTCCTTTGAGGCGACAGCATACTCGGCTTTATGGAAAAATAAGAGTATACTCTCCGACCCTTACAAACAACAAATGGATGATCTCCCGCATAAATATGTTGTTCAGGGGCTTGATGCTCTCCATTATGGGATAGAGGCCGATATTTTATACAGACCCGCCGGATGGGCCGAGTTGAGAGGCTTCCTCTCTCTGGGAAACTGGAGATGGAAAAATGATGTGTCGGCAATAATATACGACACATATTCGGGACTGGAGATGGGAAAAATTAATGTTTACAGCGATGGACTGGCTGTAGGCGATGCGCCCCAAACACAAGTCGGGGCATCGGCACTTATTAAACTGGGGCGAAAACTGGAGCTTATGGCAGACTGGAAATTCAACTCCAGGCTCTATGCTGATTTTGATCCGGTATCAAGAAGAGACCCTTCTGACAGAGAAAATTCTTACAGAATGCCGGACTACCATCTGTTAAACGCTACTCTTTCATGGAGGGAGAACATTGGTAAAAGCAAACTAACTCTCTATTTGTCAGTTAATAATTTATTGAATTCCACATACATTGAAAGGGGAAGAGATGGCCGTGATCACTCTGCTGATACTTTCACCGGATACTGGGGTTTTGGAATAAATGGGAATCTTGGGGTGAGATTAGCTATTTTTTAGGTAATTTTGCGGAAGTAAAAATTATTCAATGAAAAAGAGCCTCGAACTTCTTGGAAGATACTTTATTCTGATGAGGAAGGTATTTACCAAACCGGACAGGAGATCAATATTTTTCAAGCAATTCTTTACTGATGTCGAGAAACTTGTAATTGACTCAATTCCCATTGTAGCAATTATCTCTTTGTTCATTGGTGCTGTTATTGTTATTCAGACTGCATCAAATATCGAGAGCCCCTTCATTCCCAAGATGTATGTGGGCTATATGGCACGGGAGAGCCTGGTGCTTGAGTTCTGCTCTACTATGATTGCTCTTATTCTTGCTGGAAAAGTAGGATCAAACATATCGTCAGAAATTGGCAGCATGAGAATTAGCGAGCAGATTGATGCAATGGATATGATGGGTGTAAACTCGGCCAACTATCTTATTCTCCCAAAAATAGCCGCCTCAACTGTTTTTAATCCTCTGCTTATGCTCTTCAGTTTTATGCTTGGGCTGGTTGGAGGGGCCATGATAATTTTGTTTACCGGAATTGTTACTATGAGCCAATATGTTGATGGGCTACACTATGCCTTCAGATCATATTACATATTTTACAGTATGATAAAGATGTCAGTTTTCAGCTTTGTTATTACAAGCATCTCCTCATTCTACGGATATAATGCATCAGGGGGAGCTCTTGGAGTGGGAAGCTCAAGCACAAAAGCTATTGTGGTAAGCTCTGTTATGATTCTTGTGGCAAACCTGGTAATCACTCAATTAATGCTGGGATAGATGATAAAAGTAGAGAGATTAAATAAGTTTTTTGGAGAGAAACAGGTTCTGAAGGATATCTCCGTTGAATATCAGCCGGGAAAGTGTTCACTCATCATAGGGGCAAGCGGATCCGGAAAGACAGTATTGCTAAAATCAATAGTAGGTCTTCATAAGCCGGAGAGCGGATCTGTCTGGTACGGAGATATAAATTTCACCACCCTTGACGAGCCGGGGAAAAAGGAGATCAGAAAAGAGATAGGTATGCTTTTCCAGGGTAGCGCCCTCTTTGATTTTGCTACAGTAGAGGAGAATATTCGGTTTCCCATGGACTTTTTTACAAATTGGAGCAGCGAAGAGAAGCTTGAGAGAGTTAATTTCTGTCTTAAAAGGGTAAACCTTTTTAATGTCAACAAATTATTTCCAAATGAACTCTCCGGCGGAATGCAGAAAAGGGTTGGAATAGCAAGGGCTATTGCCCTAAACCCAAAATACCTTTTTTGCGACGAACCAAATTCAGGGCTGGATCCACACACATCTATTCTTATTGACCAGCTTATACAGGAGATTACTCAGGAGTATAATATAACAACTCTTGTAAATACTCACGATATGAACTCAGTTATGGAGATTGGAGATCAGGTCTCTTTTATCCATAAAGGAGAAAAGGTCTGGGAGGGCAGCCGAAATGATATACTTACGGCTGACAACCCTGACCTTAATGAATTTGTGTTTGCCAATAATATGGCTAAACGGATGAAAGAGCTAATGCAGAAATAGTCTGAATTACTCTTTTACAGGCTTAACCGATATAATTCTTATATCATTAACCGGTTTGTCTCTCGGGCCTGTAGGTTCTGCTGCAATTTTATCTATTATCTCCATACCGCTTACAGTCTCACCAAATACTGTATACTGTCCATCCAGCTGAGCACAGGTTGATGGATCCTCTACAAAATAGAACTGAGAACCTGAAGACTCTCTTTGAGGATTTACCGAATCAGCTCTCCTGGCAGCTGCAATAGCCCCTTTTTTGTGCTTGAACTGAGGAAGAATCTCTGCCGGAACAGTGTACCCTGGTCCGCCAGTACCATATCTATCAACAGCTGTTGGATCTTTGGTAAGAGGATCTCCAACCTGAATCATAAAACCTTTGATAATTCTGTGGAAAAGAATTCCATTGTAGAAACTTTCAGATGCAAGCTTCACAAAATTATCTCTGTGCAGAGGTGTCTCTTTGTAAAGTTTAACCCTTATTGTACCTGCAGATGTCTCAATATCAAAAAGTGGCTCCTCGCCTATCTCAGCGGGATTGAATGCTAAATTTGTAGTCATAACTGTAGTATCTTCTTGTTTAATTTGTTCAGATTCCTCTGTCTGTTTGCCTCCCTTACAGGAAGTTGCCAATAATGCCGTAATAATCAACAGATTGAAAAATATTTTTTTCATAAATTCAAGTTATAAGATTTATACAAAAATTAATACCTTTGTTTGAAGGCAAAATTACCTCAATTACCCCTATTATGCAAGTAAAAAAGATCACCGCCACGCTGCTTGCCGTGTTAATTTCCCTGACTCTGCATTCCCAGAGTGTAGGATTGGTACTTAGTGGTGGTGGTGCAAAGGGGCTCTCCCATATAGGTGTCATTAAAGCTCTGGAAGAAAACAACATACCCATTGATTATGTTGCCGGTACTTCAATGGGTGCTATAGTGGCAGGTCTCTACTCCATAGGTCTGAGTCCGGATGAGATGATTAAGCTGTTCAGATCTGATGAATTTAAATCCTGGCAACAGGGTCAATCTGAAAAGATGTATGAAACACATATTTACAGAAGAGATGCTACTCCTGAGCTATTTGGAGCCACATTTAATTTTAGCAGAAAAGAGAAAAAGATAAACTACACCCTGCCCACTAATCTAATATCTCCGTATCCTATGGATATAGCATTTATCCAGCTTTTTGCATCATCTTCTGCTGCCGCGGAGTATGATTTTAACAAGTTAATGGTCCCGTTCAGGTGTGTCTCCGCCGATATTGTAAACAAAAAGCCATATGTTTTAAGGAGGGGTGGAATTGGAGAGGCAATAAGGGCATCAATGACCTTCCCGTTTGCATTTAAACCAATAATGATTGACTCTGTGCTCATGTTTGATGGCGGGTTCTACAACAATTTCCCCTGGGACGTAATGATTAAGGATTTCAATCCAGACTATATAATTGGTGCTAAATGCTCTACAAATCCCACAGAACCGGATACAGATGACCTGCTTGCTCAGCTGGAAAATATGATGATGGTTGAAACCAATTATAACATCCCTCCGGAAAAGGGGGTTCTTATTGATGGAGATTACACAAATGTTGGGCTTCTGGATTTTGAAATGCTGGACGCGATGGTGCAGAAAGGCTATGAACTGGCAATGAAAAATATGCCTGAAATTCTTCAGCGGGTAAGAGAGAGAAGAAGCGCAAAAGAGCTATCGGAAAAGAGACTTGCTTTCAGACTAAAAACTCCTCAGGTAATATTTGACAACATCAATATCATCCCTGACACACTCAGAAAAGGGAAGAGGGAGTTTATAATAAATACTCTTACTAACCACAAAAAGGAGCCGGTAAGCTTTGAAATGCTAAAAAGAGGGTACAACAGAGTTGTCGCATCCGGTTTTGTAAATACCTTTTATCCAACAGCAAGAATGAACAAAGACTCTCTTTTTGATATGACAATCAGACTAAGCGAGAGACAGCCTTTCAGAATCTCAATTGGGGGTAATATATCCTCGTCATCTCTTAATCAGGGGTATATTGGACTTGAATACAGACACTTTAGCTTATATCCATGGAAAGTCTTTATGGACATGAATCTGGGTAAATTTTACACAGGGGTCTCTCTCTCTTTAAGGCAGGACTTTTCAATAAAGCCTTTGCTCTTTTATGAAGCGAGCTTTACTGCTCACAGATTTGACTATTTCAGAGGGAGCCAGACAGAGTCTTACCTTGATAAACTACCTACCAGCATTGAGGAAAACGAGGTTTTTGGAAACATCAAAGTTGGTAGTCCTGTAGATCTTAACAGAAGTATTATTGGAAAATTCAGTATAACAGCGGGAAGAAACTCCTACTCATACTATCTGACAGATAACTTTACCTCTTATGATATACCCGACAGGACTGGTATTACATATGTGTCACCATCTCTTATTCTGGAAAGAAACACAACAAATTACAGAATTTATCCCACTTCCGGAATCAAACAAAGGTTATCACTGGGATACGCCTTTATGTCTGCAAGCTATTTTGCCGGAAGCACTTCCGATGAGATCAGATCTGATACAGACATCATAAACAACAGATTAAAGTTAAATTTTTTCTCAGAGGTTTATCACTCAGTTAACAAGTGGTTAACAATAGGTTCTGTCGCAGAGTTGACTATTTCATCAAGGGTTGTTCTTGGTGACTACATATCTACTTTAATAACCACACCCTCTTTCCAGCCTACACCACACAGCAAAACTCTGCTTCTGAAAGGATACAGAGCCAACTCCTTTCTTGCTGTTGGAGTTAATCCAATTTTCCATCTCTCCAATTCAGTTTTTATCAGTACACTCTTCTCTTACTTCCAGCCATACAGGTCACTTATAAAAAACAGTAATGGGACTGCGGGATTTAGCGGGAGTTTCCCTAAGGGTGATTTTATGGGTAATATTGCAGCTGTCTGGCAGTCACCTGTGGGTCCGGTATCAATTTCTGCATCCTATTATCCTGAAGCAGATGTAAAATGGTATCCACAATTTAATATCGGGCTGCTGCTTTTTAAAAACAAATCACTTAACAACTAAAATGAGAGGTTCCATTTTACGCAAACTGGCAGGTGAATCGGCAATATACGGGCTTAGCACTGTGCTGGCAAGATTCATAAACTTTCTGTTTGTCCCAATTTATACCACAATGCTTTCTACAGGAAGCTATGGTATTGCAACTGAATTTCTTGCCTATATTGCCATATTGCAGGTTATACTTACACTGGGCCTTGAGACTGGCTGCTTTAACTTTGCCAGTAAGAACAGTGAACCAAATAAAGTCTTCTCTAATGCACTTATAACCGTTGGTGCACTCTCTGCTATCTTCTTTCTTGCCCTGGCTCTGTTCTCAGGCGAGATCTCAGTATGGATGGGTTATAAGGGTTACGGACAGATTATAATTTTCATAGGGAGTATTCTGGCTATTGACTCCTTTACTGCAATACTATTCGCCAGATTAAGGTTTCAGAACAAAGCATACAAATTTGCAATGTTTAAAACCATTAAAATTCTCTCCGAAACTGCATTTAACTTCATCCTCTTCTTTGGTGTTCCCGCCTTTTTTAAAACGCATCCGGATTCAATTCTTGCAGAGTTTATTTCTCTTACTCCGGATTTCACATACATTATTTTTGCAATTTTCCTGAGTGGTATTGTTTCATTGCTGATTTTCATTCCAGATATAGTGGCTCTCAGATTCTCTTTTGACAAAAGACTCTGGAGAGAGATGATGCTCTACTCCCTTCCTCTTATGATCGCAGGTCTCCCGGGGATTATTAACGATACAATTGACAGACCTCTCTTCAGATTCTTTACCCCTGAGGGGCTGGAGTGGAATTCTGAGCTTGGAATTTTTCAGGCCGGAGTTAAAATAGCTGTATTGATGTCGCTATTTATTCAGATGTTCAGGTATGCAGCAGAACCATACTTCTTTAAAAGAGCAGGAGGAGAGAAGTCAAAAGAGGAGTATGCAATGGTGATGGAGCATTTCACAGCATTTACAATGCTGGTTTTCCTGGGTCTTACACTATTTATAGATGTAATTGCGCTTATTATTGGGAAAGATTTCAGGGCAGGGATGGATATAGTCCCGGTTATGCTAATGTCTTATGTTATTCTGGGAATGAACTTTAATGTATCCATGTGGTACAAACTATCGGGAAAAACTAAATATGCAATTTATATAACAGCAGCTGCCCTTCCTGTAACCCTTGCCATTAATATGATTTTTATGCCCCTCTACTCATATCACGCAGCAGCCTGGGCTCATCTGGCAAGCTATGCAGTCATGTTTATACTAAGCGTTTTTATGGGTAGAAAACACTATCCTGTACCATATAACTGGAGACGAATTTTTCTCTTCGTCTCTGCAGGAGTCGCACTCTATCTTATCTCAATCCCCTTTGCAGAGGTCCATCCCCTGTTGAGATACTCTATCCACACCATACTGATTACTATATTCATATTAATATATTTTAAAGTTGAAAAGATAAATATATGGAGGTTAAAATTGTAAACCGCTCAAAAAACGAGCTCCCTCAGTACGCCACAATACACTCGGCAGGAATGGACCTAAGGGCAGACATCAGTGATAGCATTCCAATTCATCCTTTGCAAAGAGTTCTTGTTCCAACCGGTCTCTATATTGAGTTGCCAGAGGGGCACGAGGCTCAGATAAGGCCGAGGAGTGGTCTGGCAGCAAAGCACGGGATAGGTATTGTAAATAGTCCGGGAACAATTGATGCCGATTACAGGGGAGAGATTAAAATAATACTTGTTAATCTCTCTGATCAAGAGTTCATATTAAATCCGGGAGAGAGGATTGCTCAGATGGTTATTGCAAAATATGAGAGAGTTATCCTAAAAGAGGTAGAGGCATTGGGGGAGACAGAGCGTGGCGAAGGGGGATTTGGGTCAACAGGTAAAAAGTAGAGCAATGAATATTAAAGATTTACACTCGTTGTTTCTTGAGTCATCAGGAGTAACAACAGATACACGGGAGATTAAGAAGGGGGCTATATTTTTCGCCCTGAAGGGGGATAACTTTGATGGTAATGATTATGCACAGAAGGCAGTTGAGCTGGGTGCATCGTGGAGTGTATGCGACCGGAGGGGAGTTGAAGGGGCCAGAATCATCTATGTTAAGGATAGTCTAAAGGCATTACAGGACCTGGCTGCATACCACAGAAGATATATTGGTGTTCCTCTTTTTGCACTTACCGGTACTAATGGTAAGACAACTACAAAAGAGCTTATCTCATCAGTCTTATCAAAGAGGTATAAGGTCCTCTCAACGGCAGGCAACCTAAATAACCACATTGGAGTTCCGTTGACCCTGCTTAAGATGGACAGAGAGACCGAGATAGCCGTTATTGAGATGGGCGCAAGCGCTCCCGGAGAGATAGAGCTTCTTTGTAAAATTGCAACCCCCGATGCCGGACTGATAACAAATGTAGGAAAGGCACACCTGCTGGGCTTTGGATCATTTGATGGTGTAAGACGCACCAAAGGAGAACTGTACGATTATTTAAAAGCATCCTCAGGGACTGCTCTTTATAATTCAGGAAATCCCATTTTGGTTGATATGATAAACGAGCGAAAAGGTTTAAAGATTATCCCATATGGAGCAGAACTGGCCGGGACGTTAATCCTTCCATCATCCCCGGAGAATCCGTTTTTGAGTATGAAAATTGAGGGGGGAAGGGTAATCAAAACAAATATGATTGGCTCATACAACTCAGATAATGTGCTTGCCGCACTGGCTGCAGGGGCTCTCTTTGAGGTTGATAAAGAGGAAGCTGTAAATGCCATTGAAGAGTATTACCCATCAAATAACAGATCTCAGCTCACCAAAGGAGAGCGTAACACCCTGATAATAGATGCTTACAATGCTAATCCTACCAGTATGAGGGCTGCTTTAGAAAATTTCAAGGATATGGAGTGTGAGAAGAAGGGGCTTGTCCTTGGGGATATGCTTGAGCTTGGAGAGTACTCAGACCAGGAGCATCAGGAAATTTTAAAACTAGCACTTGCCATTAACCCTGATATTATCTTTCTTGTGGGGACTGAGTTTGGTAAAGCTCTTTTGAAAATTGCACAGGGCAATCCATATGTTGAACTTTTTGAAAACTCTGAGGCTCTGAGAGAGCGTTTGGAAAAAAGGGAGATGACAGGAATAACTTTTCTTGTAAAAGGGTCAAGAGGAACCAGATTAGAGAGGGCCATCCCTGCTCTTCTATAACATCTTTCTACCTTTTATGTATGGTGCAATATCCCCAAACCTTGGTTTCCCGCCTCTGATAAGGAATGAGAGTACAATAAGACCTCTCATTACTCCTGAAAGTTTGATTACCGATGAGGATTTGCTCCTTTCCAGCTTATGTCTGTTTTGCCTGAACTCTTTGTGAGCCTGGACAACTGCATTATAAAAGCCCTTTTTACCCTGTATGAGAAATATTACAGCTGAGAGTCCATCAAGAATCATCCTGACAACAATAACAGGAAGTAATTTATGCTTGGGGAGATTCTTGTACAGCATATAAAGATTGTTCCTGTAATTTAACATCAACTTTCTGGGGGAGTTGTTTGGAAGTGTTCCCCCGCCAACATGATAGACTACTGATGATGGGAATACCCAAATTTCAAAACCTGCTAACTGAGCTCTCCAGCAGAGGTCAATCTCCTCCATATGTGCGAAAAAGTTATCATCAAGGCCGCCTAAATCTTTGTAGAGAGAAGACTTGATCATCATTGCGGCCCCGCTTGCCCAGAAAATTGTTGAGTCACGGTTGTACTGAGCTCTGTCCTTTTCAATATAAGATAGTATCCTCCCCCTGCAAAAAGGATATCCCAGCGAATCTATGAAACCACCAGATGCTCCGGCATACTCAAAAGCATCTTTTTCAAACGCAGACAATATCTTAGGCATTGCGACACCAGCTCCCGGATGGTTGGAAAACCCCTCATGCATTCTTTCAAGCCACCCCGGTGTCACCTCAACATCTGAGTTCAGCAGCACAAAAAAGTCTGCCTGAATTTGTGCAAGAGCTTTATTATACCCTCCGGTAAAACCATAATTTTTTTCAAATCTTATTACTCTTACCGAAGAGTAGTGAAGAGAGATCCATTCAACAGATCCGTCTGTTGAACCGTTATCTGCAACTACTACAAAACTTGAAGGAGATGTTGAATATTTAACAACTCCCGGAAGAAAACGCTCAAGATAGTGCTTTCCGTTCCAGTTAAGGATTACTATGGCTGTTAATGGCAATTTGGCTGATTTTGATGATATGCTGTACAAAAATAGGATTAAAAGCGATATCTCAAACCAATTTCCAGTTTGAACTGAAGAGGTTGCACTGTTCTTATGCTTTTAGGCTGATAATTATAGAAGTAATATGTAAGCATTGGGTCTGCATATAGTCCAATATTCTTACCCAGCAAATACTCAGCTCCAACAGCAACTCCGGCTGACCACTGATAACCTCTTACAGAGTTTGACTCCACATATGCCAGAGGCCCGTTTACCTTAATTCTCTCTGATAACCCCTTCTCTAGAGTGACTCCGCCTCCCCCGTAGATAGAGAAATTCTTTGATGTTATTATTTTTGAATAGAGATAAAGTGGTATTCCAATGTAGTGCAGAGACTCCTCTTTTTTAAGAGCCTCATTGAATGTCCTCTCCTCAGTTATTGAATATAGCATGGTATAGTTAATTCCTGTAACTGCAAAAAGAGATTTAGTAAGAGGAAGAGAAACCTGAAGCCCTATTGATACCGGCGGAAGATATCTTGTATCGTAAAGCGTCTCCAGGTCATTTCTCTCTCTGGCAAGAGAGGATGAGAGTTCGTTGAAGGTTATATAATCAAAGGTCTGGAGCGCCCTCTCTGTACTTCCGGAAGCAGGAGAGACTGTTGTTGAGAAAGCAATGGTTGGCTTCCCAATGTTAAATCTTCTCTTTTTGACAACTACCTCTTCATCGGATGGCCAAAGCTGAACAGATGGCTCCTTTTTAGTATTCTGAGGTTGTTGTGAGGGCTTATTCTCCTCCGGCAGACTCTGAGGCTCTTGCTCCTCTGCGGGGATTTCAATCTTATCGCTATTATTAGCCGGAGTCTCTGATCTTTTGATCATGGGAATGACCGCTACAACTTTATCTGCAGCAATCGCGGCAGGAGGCTCTTTCTCACCTTGAGATTCAGACTCCTGAATAATTATATCGGCCTTCAGCGGAGGATCAAGCGATCTCCAGATTGAATCCTTTCCAATAATTAAAAACAGGGCAACTGCTGCGGCCAGCGCTGCAACAGTTCTGGTTGTTCTGAAAAAAACGACCCTTCTTCTTGCGGAAGATAGTTCGTTTTGAATAGAATCCCAAGACGAAGGGTCAGGAATCTCTTCGTAACTCTCCATCTTATCCTTTATCCGTCTATAAAAATCACTCTCCTTCATTCTGTCTCTTTATCCTTTCCTGAAGCCAAACCCTCGCTCTGCTTAGCTGTGAGCGGGAACTGCCTTCACTTATGTTTAACTCTTTAGCAATCTCCTGGTGGTTATAGCCTTCAATTGCATACATATTGAACACAATTCTGAATCCATCCGGCATTGACGCTATCAACTCCATAAGCTCTTTTGAACTCATTGTCTCCACTGCACCGGGAAAATCGCTTATTTCACCTATGGCATTATCAATCTCCTCTGTGTTTCTAAGTATATCTACTTTTCTCAGAGACATAAGTGCCGTATTCACGAAAATCCTTCTTATCCAACCCTCGAAAGAGCCGGTTCCGCTGTAGCTGTCAATTTTGTTAAAGAGCGTAATGAATCCATCGTGCAGAATATCCTTAGCCCTCTCTCTGTCTCCTGCATAACGCGAGGCGAGGGTGAGCATTCTTGGAGCATATATCTCGTAGAGTTTCCGCTGAGCAGTTGGTTCCCGCTTTATGCAGCCCTCTATCAACTCCTGCTGTGTGGAATATTCTCTTCTTTGGATTCCCATTTCTGTTATTAATAGATGCAAATTAACCATCTTTTGTTGCATTGGCAATGATAATTGGACATTGGATTGATATTTGTAAAGGGATAATTTGATTATTTTTGTAAATCACACTATCACAAATGAGAAGCACCTTGAAAAACAATGCATTAAAATACACAGCAACAATACTGCTGATGGCCGTTGCGATTTTTTCGCACAACTCCCTTGATGCAAAAAAAGATAACAGAGAGAGAGATTTTTTATTTATGGAGGGGTTAAGAATGGTTAATCTGGGACAACTCTCAGGGGCAGAAAAGATCTTTACCGAACTTACCTCAAAATTTCCTCAGATGGATGCTGCATATTATAATCTTGCAAATATTCATCTCAAAAAAGGGGATCTTTCAAAGGCTCTAAAATTTACCGAGAAGGCTGTTGCTGCTGATAGTTCTAACTACTGGTACTCTATTCAGCTTGCAAGACTATACTCTGCAATGGGAGATCTCGCAAAATCCACAGAGGTGTATGAATCTGTTAAAAGGAGAAATCCGGCCGGAACAAGTCTTTATATTGAGCTTATAGACATATATGTCAGAGGCAGGGAGTATGACAAAGCACTTCTTACACTGGAGGATATTGAGAAAAGAGGTGGAGTAAACGAAGCTACTGCCCTTACCAGATATAATATAATGGTTAACCAGGGGAAAATGGAATCGGCAATCCAAATGATTGAGGAGGTAGAGAAGAGCTCCCCCTCACCCAGAATATCTTCACTATTGGGAGATTACTACGCCTCTGTGAAGAAGGATACCCTGGCCATGCAATACTACTCGGCAGCTCTTGCTCTTGAACCCGGTTATATTCCGGCAATATTCGGTCTGGCAGAGAGCTACAGGATAAGAGGACAATACGATCTTTACTTCCAGCATATGTTCCCGTTTATGGCAAATTCTGATGTTAATCCGGGAATGAAGGTTGAATATATGAAGGAGATCCTTGCAAATCAGAAATTTGTACAGACTTTTTATCCACAGATTGACACCTTAATGCAAAATTTATATACTGCACATCCTGAAGATAGCCTGGTTGCTTACAATCATGCTGTTTTTCTGGTACAGTCAGCCAGGCCTGAGAAAGGCCTTGATATTCTTAAAGACAACATTAAACGGTATCCGGAAGAGAGAAACCCTCTTCATCAATACCTCTCTCTGCTCTATTATCTTGAAAAATGGGATGAGCTTATAAGTATGAGTGATTCTGCTCTTCTCTCCCATCCGGCAGATATTGAATTTATGCAGCTCAAAGGTATTGGAGAGCTTCAGATGAACAAGACAAGCGATGCCATTGAAACATTTCTCAAAATACTTCCTTTAGCAAAGGGAGATAGCGCATCTACAGTTAGGATTCTCTCAATCCTGGGAGATACTTATTATATGGCCGGAAATAAAAAGGAGTCATACAAATACTACAAAAAGACAATCCGTCTGGAGCCAAATCATGCTCCTGCACTTAATAATTATGCATATTACCTGAGTGAGGAGAATAAACAGCTAAAGAGAGCTCTGGAAATGAGTAAAAGGACAGTTGAGCTGGAGCCGGAGAATTCGACCTACCTGGATACATATGCCTGGATCCTTCATAAACTGGGAAGAAACAGCGAAGCTAAGACCATCCTTAAACAAGCCATGGTATACGGAGGAAACGAAAATGCAGATATACTTGATCACTATGCCGAGGTCCTCTTTGCTCTCGGAGAAAAAGATCTTGCTTATATATACTGGGGGCAGGCCCATAAACTCGATCCATCTCTTGATATTGCAGCAAAAGTTGAAAAAATTAAATCCGGTAAAAGATGAGACCTCTCTTTAAAGTATTTTTTATGGTTGTTCTAATATCTTTTCCTGTTATTGCGACAGGCCAGAGCATTGAGGAGCAGGAGCGTAAAAAGAGACAAATTGAAGAGGAGATTGCTTTTCTTGACAGTCAGTTATCTACCACAAAGAAAAAGCAGGCTGATAATACCAAAGAGCTTAATTTCATCCGAAGAAAAATTTCAAACAGGAAGAGACTTCTTAGTCAGATTGAGAATGAGATCCTGACAATCAATAAAGAGATGACGCAAAGTGAGGGGGAGATCAACAGATTGAACAGAGATCTTGCGCAGCTTAAAAAGGAGTACTCAAAGCTTATCTATGAGGCCTACAAACACAGAGATCAGGCATCATGGATGATGTATGTGCTTGCAAGCAACACTATTGATCAGGGCTATAAAAGATGGGTGTTTTTCAAGGATTTTAATAATTCAATGCAGGAGAGGGCCTCCAGAATCAAGGCTACATCTGAAGAGATAAGCAACAAGGTAGATGCTTTGGAAAAAATGAAGGAGAAGTCTATAAAAAGTCAGGAGCAGAGAAGCAGTGAATATAAAAAGCTTCAGACTGACGAAAAGGGGGCCCGTCAGACAATATCACAACTCTCAAGACAGGAGAAGCAATTCAGGGCTCAGCTTGATTCAAAAAGGAGAGAGGTAGAGCGGCTTAACCGTGAAATAGAGAGGATTCTTGCCGAGGCAATGAAGGCAAAGGAGAGTCCTGATTTTAAGGAGAGTGTTGCAGAGAGGAAGCTATCTGATAATTTTGAACTCAACAAAGGGAGACTCCCCTGGCCGGTTAAGAGAGGTGCTGTTGTAGAGGAGTTTGGTCAACACAACCACCCGGTTTTTAAAAATGTTAAACTCCCCTTCAACAACGGAGTAAACATTGCAACCGATAAAGGGGCTGAGGTGTTTTGTGTTTTTGATGGTGTGGTAAAACAGGTTCTGGTTATGCCCGGATATAACCAGTGTGTACTTGTTCAGCATGGTAGTTTTTACACTTTCTACTGTAAACTTGATAAGGTTACAGTTAAGGCCGGCGAGAAGCTTAAAACGGGACAAGCAATGGGAGCCCTTGCTGCTTCAGATGAGAATGGATCAGTAATTCATTTTCAGCTTTGGCACGGCACAAACAAACAGAATCCGGAGCTTTGGATCAGTAAATAAAACTGCTCCCGCCAATAAACTCTCTCATTACAGATGTAGGCGGAATATTGGTCATCTCTGATGGCTGAAGCTCTACAATATATGAGAGAAACTTAAGTAATCTCATGCTCTCTGTTGAGGCAGGTGAATTAGCCGGAATTCTTCTCAGCAATGGTTCTGCAAAATATTTTAAAAGAGGTAATTCATAAATAAGCGCAGAGTTAAACATTATATCTGCATTCTCCTGGAATGGAAATATATTGCTTATTTCACCTCTTCTTACACTTGGCCATCTGAGTATAGTAGCTTCAGGACTTGCTCCTCTGTACTGACTGTCTCTTACCATTCTTCTAATAAGACGGCTGTCAGATGTAGATATATTGTTATTCTCGTCTAATGAAAGAGAGGTCAGGGCGCTGGCATAAATTTTATATACTCTGTCTGCAGGAATATGATTTGTAAGGGCAGGATTAAGTCCGTGAATTCCCTCCATTATCAGAATATCCTTCTCTCCCAGGGTTAGTTTATCTCCGGGAAAAACTCTTTTGCCCTGAGCAAAATCAAATTTTGGAAGTTCAATGGTCTTGCCCTCAAAAAGTTCGTTGAGTTGCTGATTAAGAAACTCTGTATCCATTGCTCCCAGAGATTCAAAATCAAAATTGCCATCTTTATCCCTTGGTGTTCTCTCTCTGTCTACAAAGTAGTTATCCATCTCAATTACTACAGGATTTAACCCGAGCACCTTCGCCTGCAGAGCAACTCTTTTTGAAGTGGTGGTTTTTCCGCTGCTTGAGGGTCCGGCAATAAGCACCAGCTTAACCTTATCCCTCCTCTTATATATTTCATCAGCTATAGCAGCATATTTTCTCTCGTGAAGACCCTCTGAAATCTGAATCAGCTCCCTTGCCTTTCCCATTTTTATCGCACTGTTGAGGGCGCCAACTCCGCTTACACCTAAAATACTGCACCAGTTTGAGTACTCTTTAAAAACATCAAAAAGTTTATACTGGTAAGGAGTTTTGACTATTTTATCAGGATTTGACGGGTTTGGAGTTCTAATGAGGAAACCTCTGCTGAAGAAGTCCAGATCCCAGGCCTGGATTACTCCGGTGGATGGGACAAGTGGTCCGTAATAATGATCAGGATATCCGTCAAGGAAATATACAGTAGTGAAGAATTTGCCCCTCAGCTCGTGAAGCAGAGCCTTCTCCGGACGCCTGTTCTGCCTGAACATCTTTATTGCCTCTTCTGTCTTAATCTTGTGTCTGGTAAATGGCAAATCAGCATTAATTATCTGTTGAACTCTGTATTTAAGAGCTTTAACCTCCTCATCACTTAGTGGTATCTCTTTAGGAGTACCATCTTCATCTCTCTGCAAATCTCTTATCTCTGCATACATCCCGTTTTGCAGGTTATAATCAATAACAAGTGAGTATTGTGGGTAGAGATCTGCAACAGCCTTTTGAACAATAAAATTAAGGGAGCGACTGTAGGTTCTCTGCCCATCTGTGTGTGAGTAATCAATAAACCTTATATTGTTCTCAACATATATCTGGAAACTTAGCTCTTTAAGCTGATTATCAACAATAGCAGCCAGAACAGGTTGATCAGGTATATATCCTGTTCTCTCCAGCAATTCGCTAAGAGTGGTTCCCGGTTCACAATCAATTATTGAATTAATATTCTCGCAATAAACTTTAATGTTTGCCATTTCGTTATTTTTTTGACCTAAAGATATCGGCCTGTTACTGATTCTTCAATTTTCTTAATCTCCTCAGGAGTTCCTTGTGCAACTATTCTGCCGCCTCCCGAGCCACCCTCGGGCCCCATATCAAATATATAATCAACTGACCGGAGCACATCCAGGTTATGTTCAATAATAATTACTGTATTCCCCTTATCAGTAAGTCTCTGGAGAACTCCAAGCAGGACCCTTATATCCTCAAAATGTAAGCCGGTTGTAGGCTCATCCAGAATATAAAGGGTATTTCCTGTATCCTTTTTTGCAAGTTCTGCAGCTAGCTTAACTCTCTGGCTCTCCCCTCCAGACAGGGTTGTTGCAGATTGACCCAGGGTAACATAGCCAAGACCCACCTCATCCAAAGCTCTAAGTTTTTGCACTATAGATGGAATATTTTCAAAGAACTCCACAGCCTGACTTATAGTCATATCAAGGATATCACTTATTGATTTCCCCTTGTATTTTACGGCAAGTGTGTCCTGAGTGTACCTTTTGCCATTACAGCTTTTGCAATGAACATAGACTGCGGGCAGAAAATTCATCTCTATTGTCTGGAGACCGGCACCCTTACAATCCTCACATCTTCCACCTTTAACATTAAATGAGAATCTGCCCGGCTTAAAGCCTCTGATTTTAGCATCAGGAGTTTCAGTGAGCAACTTCCTGATGTCGGAAAAGAGATTGGTATAGGTAGCAGGATTACTCCTTGGAGATCTCCCAATGGGAGCCTGATCTATCTCAACAATCTTATCTATGTTATTAATTCCCTCAACCGAATCATATGGCAGTGGTGTATATAAAGAGTGGAAATAGTGGTTGCTTATTACAGGCATTAGTGTCTCATTTATCAATGAAGATTTACCGCTGCCGCTGACACCACTTACCCCAATGAAGCAGCCCAGAGGAATTTTTATATCCACATTTTTAAGATTGTTTCCCCTGGCTCCCCTGATCTCCAGAAAAAGGCCATTACCTGCTCTCCTGCTCCTTGGAACAGGGATCGTTCTGATCTTTTTCAGATATTCAATACTTAAACTATTTGTTGCAATAGCATCACTGACATCCATTTTTGTTATCTCATCCGGCGTTCCTGAAAAGAGCAGACGACCACCCTTATCTCCGGCACCGGGCCCCAGATCAATAAGCCAGTCTGAACTATTCATCATCTCCTCATCGTGCTCAACGACAATTATGGAGTTCCCCTCATCCCTGAGTCTTCTCAGTGAATTAATCAGCTTAATATTATCTCTCTGATGAAGCCCTATACTTGGTTCATCCAGTATATAGAGAACATTTACAAGTTTAGAGCCTATCTGTGTGGCCAGTCTGATTCGCTGACTCTCCCCTCCGCTAAGGCTTCTGGTAGATCTTGAGAGCGAAAGGTAACTGAGACCTACGTCCAGAAGGAATTGAGTGCGCTCCCTGAGTTCCTTAAGAATGTCCCTTGCAATAGCTTTTTGTCTGGCCGATAGTCTCTCCTCTATGGTGCACAGCCAGTTGTGAAGTTGCTGAAGATCCATCTCCGAGACTTCACTGATATTTAGTCCGTCAATTTTAAAGTGCAGTGACTCCTCTTTAAGCCTTGTGCCATTGCAGAGCGGGCATAGAATCTCCTCTGTAAAGCGCTCTTTTTTCACAATAAGCTCTTCACTATCCCGCTCCTCCTTTTCAATCATTGAGATGATCCCCGGAAAACTCATCATCTGAGAAAGCGCAGGTGTTGATCCTACACGGAATAATTCATCTGAGCCATATATAATTATGTTCAGAGCATCCTCCTGTATATCCTTAACAGGTTCGTGAAGTGAAAATCCATACTTCTTTGAAACAGCCTCAATCTGGGCAAAAACCATATTGTTCTTAAAAGAGCCAATGGGCGTTATGGCTCCCGCTGCTATTGACCTGGAATCATCGGGAATAATCTTTGATATATCCGCTTTGGAAATCATTCCCAACCCCTTGCAATGCGGACAGGCCCCCTGAGGTGAGTTGAATGAGAATGTGTGCGGAGCCGGCTCCGGATATGAGATTCCACTCTCAGGGCACATCAGGTGTTTACTTAAATGCCTTACAGCTCCGCTTTCAGTATCCAGAACTGAGAGAGCTCCCTTGCCGTGATGAAGGGCAGAAATCACAGATTCTCTGACTCTCTTTTCTGATCCGGGAGCGGGAATAATCTTATCAACTACCAGCTCTATGTAATGAGCCTTATACCTGTCAAGAGGCTGCAATGTAACAAGCTCTTTTATCTCCCCGTCCACCCTCATCTGCACAAAACCTCTCTTTATGTAGAGGTCAAAAAGTTCCCTGTAGTGACCCTTCCTCCCCTTAACCAGAGGTGACAATAAAATTGCCTTTTTCCCGGAATAGTCCCCCATTATCAGGTTAACAATCTGCTCATCTGTGTACCTTATCATCTCAAGTCCGGTTGCAGGAGAGTAGGCATTTGAGGCTCTTGCGTATAAAAGCCTTAAAAAATCATATATCTCAGTAATTGTTCCGACTGTAGATCTGGGATTTCTCCCGGTAGTCTTCTGCTCTATGGCAATGATTGGGCTGAGGCCATCAATTGAATCTACATCCGGCCTCTCCAGGGATCCAATAAATTGTCTGGCGTATGCCGACAGAGTCTCCATATACCGCCTCTGCCCCTCGGCATAAATTGTATCAAAAGCGAGAGAGGATTTTCCGCTGCCACTCAGACCAGTTATAACAACAAGTTTGTGCCTGGGAATTGTAACATCTACACCTCTCAGATTGTGAACCCTTGCTCCTCTTACCTCAATATCGCTCATTTTAAGGATGTGATTACTGCTCACGGTAACCCTCTGCAGGGACCTTGACTACATAGGTTCTGCCTGGTTTGTTTTCTAACTTGTTTGCTCTGATCCACTGGTTGTACATCTTGAGCAATTTAAAATTTGTATTGTGCTTTGACGCAAAATCACTCCAGTTATCAACTCTGCCTTTTACTGTTATTTCACTATATTCAAGTGGTTTAAAAAGGTCATCCTTACCTATGTAAAAACCAAAAGCTTTGGGATCTTCCAGTAAAATTTTGAACGCAAGTGCTCTGTATACATATCTTCCTGTCTCCTCAGGAAACTGAGTGTCATAATAGTTGTTCTGGGACTGGATTTTCATCCTGTATCTCACATTACTCATTCCAATGTTAAAAGAGGCAGCAGCCATTGTCCAGGAACCAAATTCGGCAAAAGCCTTTTTAAAATAGGCAGCAGCGGCCCTTGTGGATTTCTCAATATTATACCTCTCGTCCACCTCAGCATCAACAATAAGTCCGTACTCCTTTGCTGTCCCTGCAAGAAATTGCCAGTATCCCCCTGCGTTAGCAGGTGAAACAACCGGCTGGAGGCCGCTCTCTGCAATGCACAGATAGTAGAAATCCTCGTGGAGACCCTCCTCTTTAAGAATCTTTACTATTTCATCCCTGTATCTGTTGTTCAGCTGGATAATATAAGTAATACTTGCGTGCCAGTAAGAGATTACCATCAACTCTCTCTGTAATGACTCTTTAACATCAAAGTAGTTAAGAGGCACATCCTCCCCTGCAAATGATAGTTTTTTGGGAATTGCAGGTATCTTAACAACCTGCTCAACCTGAAGAGCATCTCCATCCGCGGCCGTTGCAGAACTATTACCTGCGCCGGTGCAAAAAGCCAGTAAAGGAATGAGTAGTGCTAATTTTAATCTCATAATAAATTCTTTAATTCTATTCATATCTAAGAAACGGATTGCTTGCAATCTCTTCACTGATAGTTGTAGCTGGACCATGTCCGGGATAGACTTTATAATCCTCTCCCAAAGTGATTACTTTATTGAGGAGGCTGTCCATAAGCTGCTCATAATCACCTCCGGGCAAATCTGTCCTGCCTATACTACCGGCAAAAAGAGAGTCTCCTGTTATCACAAATTTGTCATCGTCAGAGACCAGGCAAATACCCCCCTGGGAGTGACCCGGAGTGTGAATTACTCTGATTTTACTGCTTCCAAATTCTATTTGATCACCATCTTTTAAATCGATGGTATTTACAGGGGGCTGTTCAATTTTATAACCAAACATCTCTGTGTACTGTTTAGCCCTCTCTATGTGATGTTTGTCATCAATATGAATATATGCAGGCACTCCCCATTTAGAGACTACAAAGGCATTACCCATTATGTGGTCAAAGTGGCCGTGGGTATTGACAAGCTTTACAGGATGAAGATTATTCTGTTCAATAAATTTCACAAGTCTCTCTTGCTCATTTTCTGTATAGCAACCCGGATCTACAATTACACACTCTCCTGATTCATCCCATAGCAGATAGCTACACTCTCTAAGGTCATTAAAGTAAAACGATTTAATCTGTATCATAATTTTCAGTTTTATACTATTGTTCGGTACCCTCCAACATAGGAACAAATTTAAACTCACCATGTTCACTTAAAGAGTACTCTGTTTCACTCTTTCTCTCAATAACATTCATCACCTGGGTCCCATTCCCAACAGGTATAACCATTTTCCCACCAATTTCAAGCTGCTCCAGCAGGGTTGTGGGAATTTCCGGTGCTCCGCAGGTAACAAGTATTCCCTTAAATGGTGCAAACTTGGGTAATCCTGCAAATCCATCTCCAAAAAAAAGATTTGGAGTGTGATAATCAAGTCTGATAAGATTTTTTTGAGCAAGCTGATAGAGTGACCTCTGCCTCTCAATACTAAAGACTCTGTATCCCAACTCAGAGAGCACGGCTGTCTGGTATGCGCACCCGGTCCCTATCTCCAGAACCTTGTCCCATTTTGAGAGCTGAAGAAGCTCTGTCTGCATGGCAACAGTGAATGGCTGCGAAATTGTCTGACCGGCTCCAATAGGGAGCGGCTTATCCTGATATGCCAGATTATCAAGCCCGTACTCAAGGAACATATGTCTTGGCACGCGTCCCATTGCTTCCAAAATCTCTCTTCTGAACTGATACTTTGAGGAAAGATGATCTATCAGTTGCTTCCTCCTGCCTCTATGTTGTAATGTGTCTAACATTCCACAAAATTACTAAAATCTTTTCTTAATTTTGCAGAAGCATTCAGTACCAACCTACACTTAAAGAGAGCATCATGCACATAGCTATAGCAGGAAACATCGGAAGCGGAAAAACAACTTTAACCAGACTACTATCAAAGCATTACGGGTGGGAACCAAAATATGAAGAGGTTGACAACAACCCATATCTATCTGATTTTTATCACGATATGCAAAGATGGTCATTCAATTTGCAAATCTATTTTCTTAAGGAGAGATTTAAGGGTTTGGTTGAGATTGAGAGGAGTGGTATTAATGTAGTTCAGGACAGAACAATTTACGAAGATGCACGCATATTTGCTCCTAATCTTCATGCTATGGGACTTATGTCAAGCAGAGATTTTGAAAATTACAACTCGCTCTTTGATTTGATGCTCTCTCTTGTAAAGCCACCTGAATTACTTATCTATCTAAGATCTTCTATCCCTAATCTTGTTTCTCAGATTCACAAAAGAGGAAGGGATTATGAGAGCGGAATCAGAATTGATTACCTCTCCGGTCTAAACGAAAGGTATGAAAAATGGATCTCTGAATACAAAGACGGAAAAATTCTGATCATTGATGTTGATGAGAATAAATTTGAAGATAAGCTTGAAGATTTGAGTAATGTAATCGATAAGATTGACGCAAGACTCAACGGACTCTTCTAAATCTGCTTTTACTGAAGCAAGCCGGTATGCTCCCTGATTTGCTGTTTTGCATGTTTCCATCGTGGAATATCAATCTTTGGCCCAATTACCTCTACAACTTTTGCCGCAACAATAGAGCCAACATCTCCACACTCTTTTAAGGAGAGTCCGTGTGAATGAGCAAACAAAAAACCTGCTGCATATATATCTCCCGCCCCTGTTGCATCTATTGTATCTGCCGGCCAGGCCTCAATATAGTGATAATCATCTCCGCTTTTAACCATTGAGCCATCTTTGCCTATCTTAACAATTGCAATTTTACAAATTTTTGCAATTTCATCAAGTGCCTCCCTTGGGGGCTTTTTTGCAAATACCTCTGCCTCTGTCTCGTTTGCAAAAACAATATCTACATAGTGTTCAATAATGTCGTGAAGAAATGCATCATTGCTCTCTACTACATTGTAGCTTGCCATATCCAGTGATATAATCATACCCTCCTCCTTTGCAAGTTCAACAGCTCTTCTTACAAGCTCTTGATTTTGGACAAGATATCCTTCAATATGAAAATAATCATACCCTTTAAACATTTCAGCAGTAAGATCCTCCGGAACAAGCTCAATGGCAGCGCCAAGATACACGGCAAAAGTCCTCTCGGCATTAGGAGCGGTAATAAAAACCATTGCACGCCCGGAGGCTGCCTTTCCCTTAAGCAGAGTAGAGCTGATTCCGTTCCTTGCCTGATCTGACTTAAACAATGATCCCAGTTCGTCTGCTCCTACCTTTCCAATAAACGAAGATGGCATTCCAAGAACAGCAGTACCTGCAATAGTATTAGCTGAAGAGCCTCCGGCTACCAGCTGAACCCCCATTGTTCTTAGTCTTTGCCAGATTTTATCACCTGTTTCACGATCTACATGTTGCATACTGCCCTTTGGCAGATGGTAGTGATCAAGTAAAGAGTCATCCTCCAATACAGCAAGGATGTCAGTTAGAGCATTGCCTATTCCTAATATTGATTTCATCCCCGCAAAGTTCATATTTTTTTGTAGGTTTGCAAAAAATAATACTTAATGACCTTATCTGACTCCCGACCAGATTATTCAGGGAAAATTTTTTCCGTTTTAAAGTATGTCATACTTCTTTTTTTGGCTGGAACCCTGCTGTGGTTTTCATTCCGGGAGGTTGAGTGGAGTTCCTTTGCAGAGGGGTTCAGATCTGCAGACTTCAGGTGGATTGGTCTCTCAATGGTAATTAGCGTTCTGGCTTTTTTGATAAGGGCTCTCAGATGGAGATTGATTATGCTCCCACTTGGTAACAGAGTAACCCGAATGGACTCCTGGCATGGGATTAATGTAGGTTACATAACAAATTTTGCACTCCCAAGAGCAGGCGAACTGGCGAGATGCGGAGTGATTACAAGAAGAACAGGAGTGCCATTTGAAACTGTTGCCGGAACAGTTGTACTAGAGAGAAGCATTGATATGCTCTCCCTTATTTTAGTATCAGCAGGAGTCATGATTTTCTTCTGGGATAGTTTTGGTGGTTTCATTGACAAACAGATTATCTCATCACTTGAGGATAAATTTTCCTCTGAATTATTATTGATTGGGTTGGTTTTTCTTTTAGCAGTTGTCCTGTTTTTGTATATAGTCTGGAGATACAGAAAGAGTCATCCGGTATTTGCAAAAATTATAAGCATAGTTAAGGGGATTCTTCAGGGTCTCTCCTCCGGTTTTAAAATGAAGCAGAAGTGGTCTTTTATATTTTATACCATTATGCTGTGGGTATGCTATTGGTTAATGAGTTACACAACAATACTATCATTCTCAGGCAGCGGAATGGATCTGGGTCCTAAAGATGCTCTTTTTTTGATGATGGTTGGCAGTTTTGGATGGGTTATTCCCGTTCAGGGAGGAATAGGGGCATATCACTTGATAATATCACTCGCACTATATACAGTATATGGGATTTCTCAAACTACAGGAGTAATATTCGCAACAATATCACACGGCTCCCAGGCCATAACGATGCTCCTTTTTGGCGCAATTTCACTCCTTTCTATAACAATAAGAAAATGAAAAATCACCTTCTCTACCTACTCTTTATAATTAGTTTCTTTTCCAAATCAGAGCAAGTTTACAGCACCCCACAGGATCAAGAGAGAGCAGGCACAGGAATAAACCTTGTAATTGCTTCATATAATCCTGATACAAAAAGGATGAGCGATTTTGTAAATGCATTCCAGAACACTCTTCTTGCAAAGAATCCATCAAATAAGGTTATGCTGCAGGATATGGGATTTAAGAATTTTCAGACAGAGTCTCATTTATGGTGTGATCAGCTTAAAGAGGTCCTCTCCGGATATGAAAAGGGAGATTTAAGATCAGTGGTTTTTTTGGGACAGGAGGCCTGGGCTTCATATCTAACCCTGTCAATCAAAGACTCCCAATTTGCAGCACTTATGAAGGATATTCCCACTTTTGCTGCATTCGCCAGCCTTAACGGGATTGAAATTCCAAAAGACTCTGTTACTACATACTGGGACCCTGTTTCAATTTCTGTAACGGACCAAAAAGAGTATATAGGCTACTCCGGTGGTTATCTTAATGTATACGATTTCAGCAAAAACATAGGGTTGATAAAGACCTTCTTTCCTAATGTCAGTACCATTGCCCTCCTTACTGACAATACATATGGAGGGGCATCCATTAAATCACTTGTAAAAACTGAATCCAGACTATATCCGGAAATTGATTTTCACTATCTGGACGGGAGGTTATTTACTGAAGAGGAGGTGACTCGTCAAATTGATGCACTACCTGAAAACAGCGTTATACTGCTTGGCACATGGAGAGTTAACAAAAAGGGGCAATATTTTCTTGGAAATTCACTTCAGAATATCATTAGCGGAAGAGTTGAGCTACCAGTCTTTTCTCTGACAGGGCTGGGTTTAGGCAGCCTTGCACTTGGTGGATACATACCTGAGTATAATACAGATCCAAAAGAGATTGCAAGACAAATTGATCAGTTCTATATTGGCAATAAAGATGAGATCAGGTTTATTCATAATGAGAGCACTTACAGCTTTGATCAGAGAAAACTTACCCAGATGGGGGTACAGAATTATCAGCTCCCGGCAAACAGCGTAATAACAGACAGCGAAGATCCTCAGTTAAAACAGTACAAACAATTCTTATATCTTGCAGTAATTGCAGTAATTATTTTAATTTCACTTGTAATATTTCTGGCAATCATTTATACAAAAAACAGAAATCTAAGGAGAACTTTAGAGAAAAACGAGAAGGAGATTCTTGAAGCTAAAGAGAGAGCAGAAGAGGGCGATAAATTAAAATCTGCATTCCTCGCAAATATGAGTCACGAGATCAGAACTCCGCTAAATGCGATTGTAGGCTTCTCTCAACTTATGAGCGAGGAGAGTTGTGCAAAAGAGGACAGGATAAGTTACAGCAGCGTTATTGCTCAAAATTCAGAGATGCTTCTCACCCTGATTTCAGACATCCTTGACATCTCCAAGATGGATACCGGCAAATTTGAACTGGATATAAGAGAAGTGAATCTTAAAGAACTCTGCAACAGGATATTTCAGACAACCATACACCTTAAGAGAGAGGGTGTTGAGTATATCTGCAAACCTCATCAGGGAGAGGTTATACTAAAAACAGATCTTCACAGGATATCACAGGTACTTATAAACCTTATTACAAACTCAAACAAGTTCACCGAGAAGGGCTCAATTACTTTAGGATACGAACTCAGGCCTGAGAAGGGAGATGTTCTCTTTACTGTCACAGATACCGGGAGAGGTATTCCTGCGGAAAAACACTCCAGACTATTTGCAAGGTTTGAAAAGCTTGATGAATATACACAGGGAGCCGGACTTGGCCTTGCCATATCTAAGCAGATTGTAACCAGATTAGGCGGGAAAATATGGATAGATCCTGACTATACCAACGGTGCCAGATTTTGTTTCACCCATCCTCTTTAAAAATTAATCAAAATGAAAAGATTCCTGATAGTAATCATAACCATTTTATTATTTTCCGGACTCTCCGCTCAGGAGAAAAAAAACCTGGAATTTTCTGCAGAAGTTGGTTTAATTAAAGGAGTAGGTGCACAAAGGCACGATGTTGCACTTGCAGCTCTTAACCTTGATTTCAGACTATCTAACCTATCCCTGGTGGGAATTGGAGCAGGGGCCGGAGTAACGGATGGCACATTTGATAAAATAATATTCCCCCTCTATTTGAGGATGAAACTCTATTTTCTTGAATCTAAAGTATCTCCCTTTTTCCTGATGAACATAGGATACACATTTAGTTCTGAACACAAACCCGGGGATGGATTTGGAGTTATGTTTGCACCCTATATAGGTGCTGATTTCAGTTACTTTAAAAGAAGTGCTCTTTATGCAATGATAGGCACTAACAATCAGAGCCATGTGGTTTTTAACGAATTAAACATTAGCTCAAGATATATTAATAAGTTCCTCTGGGGGCCTGAAATCCGCATCGGCTATAGGTTCTGATTTGGTAAAACCATTTATTTTTCATATATTGCTTCATAACATCATTAAACTTGAGCATATTTATGAAAAAGTACATCTTCTTTACTTGTGATGGATCTACTATGGATCCTGACGGAAATGACACTGAAAATTGCCAGATACTTGGTTGGGCAGAGGGGAGTGATGAGCAGGAGGCCTTCCTCAATTTCAAAAATGAATATAAATTTGTAAATAGTTACGAAAAAGTTCAGTGTCAGGAATTGGCAAGTGAAAAAATATACAGACTGATCTGATAATACATGGAAAATTTTCTAGTTGATTTCTTTTGGGGTAACAATAGTGTTGCCTCCCTGGCTTCTTTATGGATAGTAGTGATGCTCTCAGTTGCTGCTCTTTGCTTTGTAGTCTCTGAATTATCTCAAAATTACAGCCAGGTAGACAAATTATGGAGTTTAATGCCCCCAATCTACGGGATAATTACTCTTGCATTTTTCCCGGATTCCGGAAGAGTCCTTATTATGACAATTCTTGCAATAGCCTGGGGAGCCAGGTTAACCTGGAACTTTGCCAGAAAGGGAGGCTACAGCATTATCCCATGGCAGGGAGACGAAGACTACAGATGGGGAGTGCTGAGAGAAAAACCGCTACTAAAAGGGAGAGTAAGATTCAGCCTTTTTAATCTTCTATTTATATCCTTTTACCAGCAGCTCCTGATAATGCTATTCTCAACTCCGTTGCTTGTCGCTGCGTCATATCCGGACAAACCTCTTGGCTGGATTGATATATTGGCTGCCCTTCTGGTTATTGGATTCCTCACACTGGAGACTATCGCAGACAACCAGCTGTTCAATTTCCAAAAACAGAAAAAAGGCATCGCAGAAAAAGATGGTAAATTTGAAAAATCTCACAAATCGGGATTTATGCAAGATGGCCTTTTTTCAATTTCAAGGCACCCTAACTGGCTGGGAGAACAATCTGTATGGGTTTGTTTTTATATGTTTAGCATTTCGGCATCCGGTTTAATAATTAACTGGAGCATAGTAGGTGCTATTCTTCTTGTCCTGCTTTTCCAGGGGAGCGCATGGATTACTGAAGGTATAAGTAAGGGGAAATATCCGGATTACCATAATTACATAAAATCAGTACCAAAATTCCTCCCAAGGCTCTTTAGAATGTAGATGACAAAGGTTGCTTACAGAGTTATTATTCTTACTTTTTCCCTGCTGCTCCTTACACTTCCACAGGTTAGGGGTGAGCTTCGCAAGGGAGAGAGTGTACAGCCACATACCGACAGTATCTTTGAGCTCTCCATTTTTGTCATACCCTCACACAGACCCCTGGACTGGACATCTCCATCTTCAATTCTGCGATCTACAGTAAATAGTTTTATGGAGGCCTCCTTTAGCAGAAAACTATATTCGATAGGCCATCTGTTCATAGAACTCAACAATCCGGAGGGGATCCCATTAATCAGAACATCTATTGCAAGCAAAGAGCCATCTGAACAGAGGGCTATGGTTCTTAAGGAGAAAATCGGTCTTGCTATGCTGGGGGCTCCTGTTAAGGGCAGGATGGAGAGCATGGAGGAGCTGGAGACAAAAATTAACCGATTCGCAAAAAAAAAGAAAATCTCTTTTATCTCATATAAAATTTTACCTGCTGCTGCAGAGAGAGTTATTAATTTTGTTAAAGCTTTCACATCAAGAGATTCAGCTGGTTTTAGCCAGTCCGACAGATACGGCGGGGCATTCTGGCCAAGATTCAAAGGAGAGGGGGCAGGATGCAGTGCCTTTGGAATGGCAGCATTGGAATTAACCGGTGCCAGGATAGATTACCCTGACTGGTATGTTAAGGTACAGGTTCCATATGATCTCGTGGGAGGCAAATATAATAATGGCAATAAAATCAGGCCAAGAGATATACTACAAAGAAAATACTGGTATAAGGGATCAGGCATTGAAAACGAGGACTATTATACACATTTCATATACGACCCCAGTTATATATACAACTGGATCTTGAATCAGCTTTCAGCAGACCATTTGCCGGAAGGATTTACCAAAAGCACAAAAACCTCCAAAAATGGCAGGGTGATTGAAGGGTTATCCTTTGACGCTACCAACATTAAAACTCCCTCCGAACCCATTTTTAAAGAGAGAGCCTACCCCTCCATCTTTGCACACTAAAATCCGGGCTTTATGAAAATAATATCTCTGAGAAGTACATGGGTGCTTTTGTCAGTCATTTGTTTTATAAGGGTTTCAGGAACAAGTATTAATAAAGTTCAGGATACATTAAAAGCAAATGAACTTATACTCTACACTGTTCCATCTTATATTCCGCTTGACTGGAGCTCCCCCTCCTCTTTGATGGAGACCTCAATAGATAGTTTTATATACTCCCGATTCTCAAAAAAATCGTATTCAATAGGGCATATGATTATTGTTCTTAACTCCCCTCTGGCAGACTCATCAGTTAAAATGGCTATGAGGTCAACATCAAACCGGGAAAAAATTAATCTGTTTATTAAAGATGGTGTTGGGATGGGTATCCTGGGTGCTCCTATGCAGGGAAGACTTGAAACCTCAAGGGAGATAGATGAATTCCTTTTATTGTATCAACAGAGAGAGAGCAGAAAGATCTCATTTTTGAGATATGTACTAAACGAAAAATCAACCTCACGAGTCATTGAGTTTTTAAATTTATATTCAGGAAAATCCAAAGAGGAGTACCAACCATACAAACTCTACGGAGGAGTCTTCTGGCCCCGGTATGAAAACGAGGGAGCAGGCTGCTCAGCCTTTGCCATAGCCACTCTTGAGGTAGCAGGAATCTCTGTTGATAATCCGGAGTGGTATATTTCAGTAAACATCCCGGGGGATATTGTAGGGGGTCCTTTTAACAACGGAAGAAGGGTAAAAGGCGTTGATATTGAATATGCTAAAGAGTGGCATAACGGTAATGGTATCCCTGAGAAAGATTTCTTTCCTTACAAAGTTTACGACCCCTCAAAAATCTACAATTGGATAAATACAATTTTTTCTAATGGATCAGAAAAATACAAACCTCATTCTATTGGAAGGATAAAAGGTTTGACATATGATGCAAGGGAGATTATTCCGGAAATGAATGAGCCGATCATTTTAAAAAGGGAGCAACCATCTTGTTTTGTGACTGTTTTAAAGGAGAGAGTCAAATAGTTGCATATTTACAATTTTATAGTACCTTTGCGCCCCTAATGACATTCGATAATCTTGAAATTATAGAGCCTCTATTGAGAGCTCTTAATCATGAGGGGTATTCTACCCCCACACCCATTCAGCAACAGGCTATTCCGGTAATTCTAAATAACCACGATGTACTAGGTTGCGCACAGACAGGCACCGGCAAGACGGCTGCATTCTCCATTCCTATTCTTCAGAATATTTACAAGGCTACAACAAAAGGCCAGAGAAGAGAGGTAAAAGCTCTTGTATTAACTCCAACCAGGGAACTCGCTGTTCAAATTGACGAAAGTTTTGCAGCATACGGAAGATACACAGATTTAAGACATACAGTAATATACGGAGGGGTTGGTCAAAGAACCCAGACAGATGCTCTCAGAAGAGGAGTAGATATTCTTGTTGCAACTCCGGGAAGGCTTCTGGATCTTATGAATCAGGGATATGTTGACCTTCGCAGGGTTGAGTTTTTTGTACTTGACGAGGCTGACAGAATGCTGGATATGGGATTCATTCACGATATCAGAAAGATTGTATCCAAAATCCCTCAAAAAAGGCAGACTCTCCTCTTTTCAGCAACTATGCCTGATGAAATTGCTCATCTGGCAGAGAGTATTCTCAGAGATCCGGTAAGAATTGAAGTTACACCTGCTGCATCCACAGTAGATACAATTGAACAATATCTCTATTACGCAGACAGAGAACATAAAATGCCTCTCCTGGTTGATCTTCTTAAGGATCAGAGTAAAGAGTCAGTGCTTATTTTCTCAAGAACTAAACACGGGGCAGACAAAATTGCCAAAAACCTTTTAAGAGAAGGTATCAGAAGCGACGCAATTCACGGCAATAAATCACAAACTGCCAGACAAATTGCCCTAAAAAAATTCAAAGCAAAAAAAATCAGGGTACTTATTGCAACAGACATAGCATCCCGTGGAATTGATATTGATAATCTATCCCATGTAATTAACTATGACCTTCCCGAGGATCCGGAGAGTTATGTTCACAGAATTGGAAGAACAGGCCGTGCAGGCATGACCGGAATTGCACTCTCATTTTGTGATACAAAAGAGAGGACTCTTCTTAAAAGCATTCAGAAGCTGATTGGTAAAAAACTTAATATTCTGGAGCACGAACTAGCAATTTCTGAGGCTGTTCAAAAACCTGAACGCAGGAGCAGAAGAAGATAAACCCTATATTTGCAAATAAAATCTGCAAAATATGGCAAAGTACGGATGGTTCATCTGGGTATCATTAATTGCTGCAATAGCATCATTTCTGGCAATACCAGTTACAAGAGATCTTTTTGAGACAGCAACTGCTGCTCACCCTTACATAATGGGTTTTGTAAAATTTGCAATCCTCTCTATGATGGGTGAGTTTCTTGCCGTAAGGTTGGTTAAAGGAGAGTGGCAAGCTGTAAGAGGTATGTTTGCAAAAATGGTTGTCTGGGGTATCCTGGGGATGATGATAGTAGCGATGTTTGCTCTCTTCACAGCAGGTGTAACCGGGGCCACAGAGAGAGGTTTACTTTGGACCGGTGGCTCAAAACTTCTTTTCGCACTATATGTGTCATTCATAATGAACTATACATTTGGGGCAGTATTTATGGCCTCACACAGAATTACAGATTACATTATTGAAAACAGAGGCTCCGTTACTAATGCCGTTTCAAATATTGACTGGATCGGGTTTATAAAATTCGTAGTGGGCAAGACAATCCCATTATTCTGGGTGCCTGCCCACACGATTACATTTCTCCTTCCGGACCAGTACCGAGTGCTGTTTGCAGCCTCTCTCTCTATTGTCCTGGGTCTTATTTTGTCTTACGCGAAGCTCCGTAAATAGAGGCTTCGTCTACCAGATGTCTGAAGATTCCTATAAAAGAGTCATATCCGTTGGATGTAAACACCTCCGGGTGGAACTGAACCCCATAAACCTTAGAGCTCCCAATCTTCTCCATAGCCTCAATTACTCCATCCTTTGAAAGGGCCGTCACTTTAAATCCCGGTGCCACATCCTTTACAGCCTGATGGTGGAATGTATTAACAGCAATACTGTCAACTCCAATCTGTCTGTGCAGCAAAGAGCCCTTCTCAATCATTATTGAGTGGGTTCCATACCATCCCGGAGTGCTCTGTCTGTGTTTTACGGAGTATCCCTTTAACTGTGATGGCAGATCCTGGTATAGTGTACCCCCAAAAGCGACATTGAGCAGCTGATGCCCTCTGCAAATTCCCAGCAGAGGCAATCCCTTTTCAACAGCAAGTCTTATCAGGGCAATATCAAAATCATCTCTCTTTGGAGCTATTTCACCCATAGCCGAGATGGGCTCTTCGCCAAACCATTTAAGAGGATCTATATCCTCTCCTCCTGTCATAATCACAGCATCCACCCTCTCAAGCATAGAGGATAGAAGCTCAATGTCTGATGTAAGAGGGAGCACGACTGGAACACCTCCGGCTCTTATAACAGAGTTAACATAGGTAATTGGAACCTGTGTTGATGTACCCTCTCCCCAGGTTGAGGAGATGCCAATAACCGGTTTTTTTGCATCCTGAGCTGAGAGGCTCAGGGATAGAAGAGCAAATAAAACAATAGCGAATAATTTTTTCATTATAGTATCAGTTTAATATTTAAGGCATATGTACAGGCCCGTCAAAGCCTACAGGTATTCCCAGGAGAAGCCATATTGTAATCATCACCGCCCACACTATAAGGAAGATTACCGTATACGGAATCATAAGGGATATTATGGTTCCTATTCCATTCTTCTCATCGTATTTCTGAGCATAAGTTACAATCAGAGCAAAGTAACTCATCATTGGTGTTATAACATTTGTAACAGAATCACCTATTCTGAATGCAGCCTGGGTTAGTCCGGGGTGGTAACCCAGAAGCATAAACATAGGGATAAATACGGGTGCCATAATAGCCCACTTTGCTGATGCACTTCCCATAAACATATTAAGGAATGCTGCCAGAATTACAAAGGCAATAATTAGCGGAATTCCTGTAAATCCAATATTCTTGAGAAATTCTGCTCCATCAATAGCTACAACAAGTCCCAGATTTGAGTAGTTAAACCAGTAGATAAACTGGGCAGCAAAAAATACAAGGACAATGTATCCCCCAAGCCCCTTCATAGAGTGGGTCATGTGTTTGATAACATCCTTATCACTCTTTATTGTACCCACTATTATTCCGTAAATCATCCCCGGCACAAAGAACAGAAGCAGAAGACCCACAACAATTCCTGAGAAAAATGGTGAACGCAGGATCCCTCCTGTTTCAGGATCCCTCAGCAGCCCATTTTCCGGAATTATAGTCCAGGCCATTGCAGCCATAAAAATTAGTGTACCCCATCCGGCCCATTTAAGCCCCTTCTTCTCTTTTGATGTTATCTGCTCTATCTCCAAAGGCTTTTCAGTGCCATGATATGTCCCCAGCCTTGGTTCTACAATCTTTTCGGTAATCCAGGTTCCCACGAATACAACCATTATTGCACTGGCTACCATAAAGAAATAGTTTACCATTGGATTAATATTCATCTCCGGATCAATAATGTTTGCTGCAGAGGTTGAGAGTCCTGCCAGGATAGGGTCTACTGACCCAATCAGGAAGTTGGAGCCGAACCCTGCGCTTACACCCGCAAAGGCAGCGGCAAATCCTGCCATTGGATGCCTCCCGAGTGCATGGAATATCATTGCACCTAAAGGGATAAGAATTACATATCCCACTTCTGATGCAAGGTGAGAGAAGATTCCTGCAACAATTATTGATGCAGTAATAAGTTTTTTTGGGGCTCCTAAAACAAGCTGTCTTACCAGTACGGTAAAGAGGCCGGAACCCTCAGCAACCCCAATACCAATCATAATTACAAGCACAAGGCCAAGGGGTGGAAATTCCACAAAATTGTGCTCAACATTTGTGTAGATCCATCTGATTCCATCTGCATCCAAAAGGTTTCTAACCTTAATAATCTCGCCTGTTGCAGGATGAAGTGCCTGCAATCCGGCAGCAGAGGCCCACCAGGAGAGTAGTGCAACCAGGGCTGCCATCATAAAAAAGAGAGTGGCGGGGTGTGGCAATCTGTTTCCCACCACTTCAATAGTATCCAGTACTCTTGCAAAACGGCTCTTTTTAGTCATTTTGTAGTTGTGTTGTTAGTTTATAATTTGTTTTTAGTTCTGAATTTTTAACCAAGGTCCAAAGTTCTCCTCTCCTCCAAAATCAATATCCAAAGATGGCCTGTCACCAAAAATGAATTTAACCCTGAAACCGTGTCCATCACTACGGAAAGTAAACTCATTCCCATCTCTGTGAACAAGTTTATTCCTCCAGCCTTTAGGGCCTACGGTGATATAAGCCTCTCCTTCCTCTATATCAACTATAGCTCTTCCAAAAAGTTCACCCTTATCATACACTCCGGCAATCTGATCCAGTGATGGTGCGGCCCTCTTTTCAGACGGTGTATCCCTCTTCATTGCCTTCTCTCTGCTCTCCTTAGAGCTCTTTATCCACTCAGCCAGATAATCGGCACTATAATCCCTCAGAGCCTCCTCACCCCTGTACATATCAATAAGCCTCCTCATCAGCGAGTATCTGAGATTTGCAGGAGCATCCGAATTTACCAGAAAAACCATTCCCAGATTCATCTCAGGCACAAAAGCAACGAGAGTTGTAAATCCCCATGTGGTTCCTGTATGAAACCACAGTCTGTATTTACTGTTTTGTTCAACAAACCAGCAATGAGCATAAAGCGTTGTTCTGGCAGAATCCTGGGACGTAATGGTCTGTCCCCTGTGAAGATAGTCCATTCCCCTCTTTGTTATAATCTCCTTTCCGCCGGCCTTGCCCTTATCCAGATGGAAACGGACATATTTAAGCATATCCGGCACAGTTGAATTTACCGAACCTGCAGGGCCGACTACAGTAAGCCAGTGCAGAGCCTGCTCCTCACCCAGCAGAGGGGAGTGGTAGATAGAATCTCTCCAGCCGTAGTCGTTGGGTACTGCCGCGTAGGGCGATGCTGCAAAGGGCTCTCCGTTTGCTGATGTATTGTACATCCCAAGAGGGTCAAGTATCACATCTTTTAAGTTATCCTCCCAGCTCTTTCCTGAAAGTTTCTCAATTATTTTCTGAGCTATAATAAAAGTTATATTATTATACTCGTATGATCCCCTAAAACTGTATCCCGGTTTTAGAAGATGCATCATTTTGTATACATCATCCCTTGAGTAGCCTAGATTTGGAATATAAGTTCCCTGCTGACCCTTAATCCCCATCCTGTGGGTCATAATATCTTTTACCTGAAGATTCTCCTCAATCCAGTTATCGTACAGATCAAGGTCCGGAAGTATCCTCTTTACTGTATCATCCCATTTAACTTTACCCTCATCAACCAGTTTAGCCATTAAAGTGGCTGTAAAAGATTTTGAAACAGATCCAATCTGAAAAAGTGTTGTTTCATTTACAGGAGTTCCATCGGGTCTGGCCTCTCCAAATCCCTCAAGGAAGACAACCTCTCCATCTTTAATTACTCCGGCAGCTATTCCGGGAATTTTCCACTCATTTTTAACCTTGAGGATATAATCTCTGTAGTTGTTAAAATCTACTGTGCCTTTGTTCTGAGCATAAACAGCTGCAGAACATAATGATGCAAGTATCAGCAGGGCTGATGCTAAGGTGTGGGTTAGTTTCATTGTAAAAGTCATTTCAGACAAAGATAATTATATTTGTAAAGTAATAAATGATATAAGAATGGCTAAGGTGAAAAAGGCGTGGTTCTGTACTTCGTGCGGGAACGAGAGTGCTAAATGGATGGGAAAGTGCCCTGCCTGCGGTGAGTGGAATACAATGCAGGAGGAGATTGTTTCAAAAGAGGGGAGCTCAGCTGTGCCTTTTGGCAGAGGAGGATCAAGAGACAACGGACACGCTCCTCGTCCTGAGCCCCTCTCTGCTGTCTCTTCATCTGAAGAGCAGAGGGTTTTGCTTGGTATTTCTGAGATGGACAGAATTCTTGGAGGTGGTCTTGTAAAGGGCTCTATGGTATTGATTGGTGGAGAGCCCGGAATAGGAAAATCTACCCTTTCTCTTCAGATTCCTCTTCACTGCCCTCAGATCAAGACTCTTTATGTATCGGGAGAGGAGAGCACCAGACAAATTAAACTCAGAGCACAAAGACTTGGAGGAGATGATTCAAACACACTGATACTTAGCGAGACTCTTATAGAGAATATTCTTATCCAGGCAAAAGAGCAGACTCCCTCATTAATGGTCATAGACTCTATCCAGACCATGTACTCAGAGGCGCTTGAAAGCTCCCCCGGAACTGTTTCTCAGGTGAGAGAGTGTGCAGCAATGCTTTTAAGATTTGCAAAAGAGACAGGAACACCTGTGCTGATAATCGGTCATATAACTAAAGACGGGAGTATAGCCGGGCCCAAAGTTCTTGAGCACATTGTAGATGTTGTACTTCAGTTTGAAGGAGATACAAGACACTCTTACAGAATACTCAGAAGTATAAAAAACCGGTTTGGTTCCACTGCTGAACTGGCAATTTTTGAGATGGTGGCAACAGGGCTCAGAGAGGTCTCTAATCCATCTGAAATGCTGATTCCCATGCACGGAGAGGATCTATCCGGTATAGCCGTTGCAGCTATGCTTGACGGCACCAGACCCTTCCTTATTGAAACTCAGGCCCTGGTGAGTACTGCCGCATATGGCACACCACAAAGATCTGCAACTGGTTTTGACTCCAGGAGAACAAATATGCTCCTTGCCGTACTGGAGAAGAGAGCCGGTTTTAAACTTGCAGCTAAGGATGTTTTTCTTAATATGGCAGGAGGGCTGAGGGTAACAGATCCAGCTTGCGATCTTGCTGTTGTTTGCGCAATCCTCTCATCAAATTTTGATTACGCCATACCGTCAGGATATTGTTTTGCAGCCGAGGTTGGACTCAGCGGAGAGATAAGACCGGTAAGTCAGGTTGACAGGCGGATAGCAGAGGCCGAGAAGCTCGGCTTTAAAAAAATATTTGTCTCCGCATTCAGCAGACACCCTAAGGATAATAAGCAAAGAATTAAGATTGTTGAAATTAAAGATATACCTGAACTTGTAAGGGAGCTCTTTAAAGGGTAGCATCCTACATAAAAAAGAGAGAAACTCCCACAACACTCAGTACTGCACCCAAAGTCTCTACCCAGGTCACCTTTTTCTTGTAAATCAGCACATAAGGGAGCAGGATTATTATTGGGGTTGTGGCCATAATTGTTGAGGCTACAGCTGTGTTGGCATTCTGAACAGCCAGCAGGGAGAGGGAGACCCCGATAAAAGGGCCAAAAATTGAACCCATAAATGTAGCTCCCATAGCCTTTTTATCCTTCACACCCTCTTTAAGAAATTTCATTCTGCCCGTCAGAACAATAATCAGGGCAAAGCCGATTGCACCACTTATAATCCTCATATGCGTAGCTGCAAAGGGAATGTATGAGGCCACCTCTGTACCCTCTGCCGATAGCGCGTAATGGTTCATACCAACTTTGCTCAATACAATCCCGAATCCCTGACCCAGTGCAGCTCCAATCCCAAGAAGGACTCCCTTCATAGGGAGATGCAACTCTACATCAGGAAGGATTTTTTTGACAAAACTACGCTTCTCTTTTTCACAACTTGTTACTACAGCCATATGGCTTGTTCCGGCAATTGCAGTAGCTTCGCCATTTTTGGGAGCACTCCTTTTTAATATTGATATTCCGATACCAAACATTGTTACAGCCATTCCCAGAAATCCCATAGGAGAGAGCTTTTCTCCCAGTAATATCCAACCGAAAAGAGCAGCAAAAGGTGGGGCAAGAGTCATAAGAAGCTGGGAGAATCTTGCTGTAATAATTGTATATGAATAAAAGAGACAGAGGTCTCCAAAAACAAAACCCACCAGTCCGGAGAGAGACATCCACAGCCAGGTCTTTCCATCTGCCTCAGCAGGGAGAAATGATCCTGTTGTAATAAATAACATTATCCCCAGCAGAAAAAATGCAAACAGAAGCCTGAGCAGATTAACTGACAGAGATCCAATTCTCTTTCCGGCAAATTCAAAAAAGAGAGCGGTAAATGTCCATGAGACAGCTACCGCTATTGATATAATTTCCCCAAAGTATTGCATAAATTAATTTTTGAGGTGCAAATGTAAGAATATGTTCAGAATTCCGGTAAAAAATCCTCATATGCAGCCAAATCAAGAAGGCCGTGTCCTGAGAGATTAAAAAGGATAACTTCACTCTTGCCGGATTCTCTGGCCTTCAAAGCCTCTCTTACAACTGCTGCAATGGCATGAGTGCTCTCAGGTGCCGGAATAATCCCCTCACTTCTGGCAAACATCAAACCGGATTTAAATGCCTCTGACTGCTCTATTGCAACACTATCAAGCATCCCATCAAGTTTCAGCCTGCTCACTATTCTGCCACCTCCGTGGTACCTGAGCCCTGCAGCGTGAATCTGTTCAGGAGAGAATTCGTGACCAAGAGTGAACATTGGTATCAGCGGAGTCATCCCCGCACTATCTCCAAAATCATATTCAAATTTTCCGGTTGTAAGTTTTGGACAGGCAGATGGCTCTGCAGCAATGGCCTTTACTCCATTACGAATAAAAGGAAATGCTATTCCTGCAAAATTTGAGCCCCCTCCAAAACAGGCAATAACCTTATCAGGACGCTCTCCTGCCATCTCCATCTGCTTCTCGGCCTCTAAGCCTATTATTGACTGGTGAAGAAGAACATGATCAAGAACACTCCCCAGCGAATATCTTGTATCCGGATTTGTAACAGCCATCTCAACCGCTTCAGAGATTGCAATTCCCAGACTGCCTCTCTCATTTGGAGATGATGATAGAAGTTTACGCCCGTACATTGTCAAATTTGATGGAGATGGGTGAACAGATGCACCAAACGAGTTCATAAATATCTTTCTGTATGGCTTTGCGTCATAGCTCTGCCTTACCATAAAAACATCCAGCTCCATACCAAAGTGCTTACAGGCAATACTCATAGCACTACCCCACTGTCCTGCTCCTGTCTCTGTAGTTATTCTTTTAATCCCCTGAATTTTGTTGTAATAGGCTTGAGCTATAGCTGTGTTAAATTTATGAGATCCCACAGGACTTACGCTCTCATTTTTAAAGAATATTTTTGCAGGTGTGTCAAGTACCTTTTCCAGTTCATAAGCCCTTACAAGAGGTGTGGGTCTGTACATTTTATACATATCCCTTACCTCATCCGGAATCTCAATCCACCTTTCGTTTGAGAACTCCTGTTTTACAAGTTCTTTAGCAAATAGTGGCTCCATCTCCTCCGGCTTAAGAGGATTTCTGGTTGCCGGATTTAACATTGGATCAGGCAAATTTTTCATATCTGCCTTAATGTTGTACCACATTCTGGGTACCTCCTTCTCGTCAAGCAAGAATCGTTTTTTGTTTGTCATAATGTTAATAATTAAAAATAAAAAAAAGGCCCGGAGCGTGAGCTCCGGACCTTTGTATATTGGTAATAGGTTAAACCCTTATCAAAATATTACGGCATAATGAAGTGCTCACAAATCAAATTTGACTTGTGCCACCACCATGACTGAATATTTGATATAACTGCTTTCATTCTGTTTGTTGAGGCAAATCTAAAAAGAATCTCTGAAAATACAATGGAGCATCCTATCTTTTCCGTTAATATCTTTCCTTAACTCCACTTCACAATAATCCATCTCCATAAATAGTTCTGCAGTCTCCAATGCCTTTGCCTCATTAAGTTCAAGGTAAATTTCACCACCATTCTTTAATAGAGCTCTGCCCCAGTTTGCAATAGATTTATAAAAAAGAAGAGGATCATAATCAGGCACAAAGAGAGCGCTATATGGCTCATAATCAAGAACATTACTTCTCATCAAAACCTTTTCGGACTCAAGAACATAAGGGGGATTGCTCACAATAATATCAAGAGTCCCGCTCCCTATAATATACTGGCTAAGAGGTCCTGTTAAAAGATCACATTTAAATATTACAGGGTTTTTTACGGCTGACCTGGTTTTTATTTCATCACTGCAAATCCTTTTTGAGTTTTCTGAAGCAACCTCCAAAGCCACATCTGAGATATCAAACATAAAGATCTCTGATCCCGGCATTTCGCAAGCAAGCGTTATACCGATACAACCGGAGCCTGTCGCAGCATCCAGAATTTTAAGGCCTGCTCCACCCTGTTTTTCGCTTGTAATCCACGATACCAGCTCCTCTGTCTCAGGTCTGGGAATTAGCACCCCCTCTTTAACAATAAAATCTCTGCTGAAAAACTCCTGAAAACCCAGAACATATTGGAGTGGCCTGCCTCTTTTAAGCTCCTCTGCCATAATATTTAGTTTAGGTAAGAATACCTCTCCAATTTCCATCTCAGGATCGGTCAGATGGGCATAAGGTGGTAAAGAGCAAACATGGTTTATCAGGTTTACAGAAATGGCTTTTGCCTCATTAGCCCCGTACATAGCCTCAAGAGAGGAGATTAGAGTCTGAACAAAATTCCTGTATGTTACCATAGTCAAAGTTTCAGCGCCCAGATATTACCGGCAAAATCAGCAATATAAAGTACACCACTCTCTATTACAGGGGAGGCGAGATTAGGAGAGCCCGTGTTAAATCTCCACTTAAAAACACCTGTCTCTGCATTAACACAGTAAACATATCCGTCATTCGCTCCAAAGTAGACATCGCCTGCATAAAGCAAGGGGCTGCTCTCAACTGTAAGCTGGAAGTCCTTTGTATATGGAGCTGTGTAAATCAATGCAGGATTTGTTCTGAAATTCCACATCTCTCTGTAGTCCTCCCTTCTGTTGAAAGCCACTACTCCTTTGTCAGTAGTTCCTACAATGTAGTATTTATCTGTAACAAGAGGCTTTGAGTAGCTGTTAACTGTGTAAGAGATATGTCTTTTCACCCTCTCTTCTCCGCTGAGAGGATCTACTTCTGTTATATAATTTGGTGATGTATAGAAGAATGAGCCTCCAAAGGCAACAGGAGAGTTATCGGCAATTCTGGTATCGTTATCTCTCTTCTCCCACAGGAGCTTTCCATCCTCTGAGCTATGTGCAAACCTGCCTGTCCAGTAAGCCGATGTCAGAAGAACGCCTGAACCTGGTTCAACTACAGGCGATGCTACAGTTGTAACTCCCCCTCTCCAGGAGTTGTTTACCCAAAGGATCTTTCCATCTTTAGCCCTCATTGCAGTAAGGAAATCCCCCTGACCGGCATAAACAACATCATTATACACAACTACTCCCTGGTTATATGACGGGTGAATAGCCCCCCGCCTAAGCTCCCTGCTCCATTTTAGCGAACCTTTTGATACATCTGCAGCATAAACCTTACCCTCTACATCCGCAGCATAAAGCATTCCGTTCCAGTACTCCATCCTGTTCTTAACAGAGTTATCTACCGGTATTTTCCAGGCTATCTTTCCGCTGCTCTTTTCGAAAGCAACAATCGCGGATTTTTTTGCTGACTCATCATCAGCAGTTGCAGTTATTACATATTTGTCTGTTAAAACGGGGGTTACCATATGGATAGCTCCCCCTGCTGATGCTCTCCAGGATACGACCGGAGCTGAATAAATATCAGCCGGTTTTACGATAACACTCCCGTCAGAAAATTCAGCCTTTATTTTTACGGCATCAGCTGAGTTCAAATCTTTTACTGCAGATGAAGGGAATGAGACACTCCATGTGAAGTCAGACTCTTTTGTCATTTTGTACTCCTTTTTCCCAGCTACAGCGTTCGCAACTGTAACGTTAGAAGGGGTATCATAAATGGTTGCTACTACCTTTATCTCTTTACGCTCCCTCCCAAACAGTGATCTTGAACCTGTCTCATCTTCATATCCTGTTGCCCTTACATGTTTATCCAGCGGAGAGTAGATTAATTTTGTTTCAACCTCTCCAGCGGAATTAAAGTTTATAACTCTGAATGATGATGGTGAATGGTTAATTCCCCCTTTGTTTGGAGACATCGATGAGATAGTTGTTACGCCACCCCTGGATGTCTTGTGGAACATATTAGTATGATAATGAGCATATAAATATGCTTTAAGGTTGTATGCCTTAAGATCCAGTTCAAATCCTGTTGTTTTAAGAACAAAATCAGATTCAAATCCTACAAGGTGGTGGTTAAAGATTATAACGGGTGTCCCCGGCTTAATTGCCTCAAGGTCATTTTTAAGCCATGTGTATACATCTTCTGATGTATATCCTGGCTTTCTGTCTCCCTGTAATACGGGAAGATTTACAAAGTGTACGCCATTAATATTAAATGAGTACCACACAGGACCAAAGAGCTCTTCGTAGAGAGCCTCACCGGAAGGGCCGTCAACAAGATCATGGTTTCCAAGGGTGTATACCGTACGAACCCCCAGCTTTGACTCATTTAGCTCTTTTGCGTGAAAACGCATCCCCTTTTCATAACATATGTCACCGTTTAAAAGCACAAAGGCAGGCTTGGTATTATTCACATAACTCTTGAAGAGTGTTACCCAGTCCTTGTAGACACTAGCCTCTGTATCTCCGGTATGGATAAAAAACCCGGGATAGTTATCCCTTCTAACAAGTTTAAAAGTATAGCTTTCTGATGAGGGGTCCAGCCTGTGGTAAAACCCTCCTTCATGATCAAAACCATCAGGAGTTGAGACAAATATAAATTTTGCAGCGGGACTGGTATTAAAAAAGAAGGTCCCGGCTGAATCACTTTTAACTACTGAATAGCCATCTGAGACCACAACATCCTTTATGCCTGCACCTTTTACATCCTCTACCCGTCCTGATACCCAGTGAGCCATGGCAGTATGGGAGATGGCAAGCAAGAATGCAGCGACAGATAATAAAATTCTCATTTCAGTGAAGAGTAAATTAGTTTTGTTATGAAATCTTTAATTGACATCCCTGCAGATCTGACCTGCTGAGGAACAAGGCTCATCTCGGTCATTCCAGGGACAGTATTAATTTCAAGGAAGAAAATATCCTCTTCCCTGACTATATAATCAACCCTCACAACCCCACGACAGCCCAGATATCTGTATATCTCGTGAGTCGTTTTCTGTATCTTTTCTGACAGTTTATCAGGAATAACGGCAGGACATATCTCCCTGGATGCTCCAAGATACTTTGCCTCATAGTCAAAAAACTCGTTGTCAGGGATAATCTCTGTAACCGGCAATTTTACAAGCTCTCCATCAGACTCAAAAACACCATTTGTCATCTCTCTCCCCTTAATATACTCCTCTGCAAGGATTGAATCGGCCTCAGCAAAGGCAGCCTCAAGTGCCCCTTTCAGCTCCTCCCTGCTCTTTACTTTTGTCACCCCGAAGCTGCTACCCCCTACATTTGGTTTCACAAAAAGAGGAAGGCCAAGTTTTGAAATTATCCTCTCCTCATCAGGAGTCTCCCTTCTGTGAAGGAGAATCTCCTTTGCAAGGGCAATTCCGGTATCTCTCAGGAAACATTTGCATGCATATTTATCAAATGTTATTGCGGAGACTGTAGATGGGCATGTGGTATATCTCATCCCTATCATCTCAAAATATGCCTGAAGTAAACCATTCTCGCCAGGAGTACCATGTATCATAATCAAGGCTGTGTCAAACTTCACCTTTTGCCCATCCATCATAAATGAAAAATCTGCCTTGTCAATGTCGCAAATGACATCACTCTCCGCAACAACTCTCCACTCACTCCCTGATAAATGTACCTCGTGGACATCAAAAAGATCTCTGTCTATATGAGATAAAACATGCTTGCCGCTTTTTACAGAGACCTCAGCCTCAGAAGAGTCTCCCCCATAAACGAGAGCTATACTCAATTTTTTCATTAGGAATAATCAATTAATTGAAAAATGGGTCATTCGCCGTTGATGTCCCTTCAAGTTCGTCGTCCGATCCACTGCAGTTAAGAATGGCTGAAAATCCTGCCGGCGCAAGGAATGTGTCATATTCAGTTATGCCGAGAGTTCCGTCGGCAAGCACCTTTTGCATAAATATCCCCCAGATAGGAAGAGCCATATTAGATCCACCTCCAAGGGCAAGACCCTCAAAATGGACCTGTCTATCCTCTCCACCTACCCAAACTCCCGCTGTAAGCTTTGGAACATAACCAATAAACCATCCGTCTGACTGATCATTGGTTGTTCCGGTCTTCCCGGCAATGGGACCTCTTGGAACATATTTATATCTTAACCTGGCAGCTGTTCCCTCATTTACAACCCCCTGCATCAGATTGACCATAAGGTAAGCAGTTGACTCACTTATAGCCTCCCTCTTTCTGCCGGTGAAATTACCAAGTACATTGCCGGCTTTATCCTCAATCCTCAGAACAAATGTCGGCTCAACATGAACCCCTCTGCTGGGATATGTGTTGTACGCCCCAACCATCTCATAAAGTGTAATATCTGCAGGTCCCAGACATAATGAAACTACCGGATCCAGGAATGTTTTAACACCAAGTCTTCTTGCCATATCAACCAAAGCATATGGTCCAAACTGCTTCATAAGATAGGCCGATATATTATTAGAGCTTTTTGTAAGTCCCCATTTAAGCGTTACATGTTTGCCAATCCATTCAGGTTTATCAGTACTCTCAGGAGTCCAGGTGGTATCCCCTACAATAAATGTCTGGGGAACATTCACAACCTTGTCGCAAGGTGTGTATCCCTCCTGCATGGCAAGAGTATAGAGGAACGGTTTGATTGTAGAGCCAACCTGTCTCTTTGCCTGTCTGGCATTGTCATACTTGAAATATCTGTAATTGGGACCTCCTACATAAGCCCTCACAAATCCTGTCTGTGGCTCCATAGCCATAAATGATGCCCTGAGAAATGACTTGTAATATCTGATTGAATCATTTGGAGTCATGGTTGTGTCAATGTGCCCTCTTCCATTCCATGTGAAGACCGTCATCCTTGAAGGCTTATCAAAAGTTGCCTCAATCTCCCTGTCAGAGAGCCCCTCCTGTTTTAGCATTCTCCACCTGTCACTCCATCTCCTGGCCTGCTTCATTATATTATCTGTAACAGCCTTAGGCTCTCCGTTTGAGAAGGGCCTGTTGTTTTTCCATCTAAGTTCCCTGAAGAAGGCAGGCTGAAGGTCCTTTCCCAAATGCTCTGCAATTGCCTCCTCGGCATATTGCTGCATTCTTGCATTAATAGTCGTATAAATCTTCAGACCATCCTTGTCCAGGTTGTATTTTGTACCATCAGGCTTAAGATTTTTATTAAGCCATCCATAAAGCGGGTCACTTCTCCAGAGAGTAGAATCAGCAGCAAAGTCCTCCCTGTGACGATAGTCAGATCTCACCGGCTCTTTTGCATTCATCACCCTCCTTAACATATCTCTGAAATAGGGGGCGAGTCCTGAATTGTGATCCTGCTGAGAATATGCAAGTTTCACCGGAATTTGCGAGACAGAATCATATACATCTCTCTCAATGTAACCATACTTCCTCATCTGATTCAGAACATGATTTCTCCTTTGAAGGGAGAGTTCCGGATTTATAACAGGATTAAACCTTGTAGGTTTATTAACCATTCCCACCAAAATTGCAGCCTCCTCAATTGTGAGTTCAGATGGGTGCTTTGCAAAGAAGGTATTTGATGCTGCCCTTATTCCGTATGCATTACTGCCAAAGAAGACAGCATTCATATACATACTCAGAATCTCATTTTTTGTATAGTTTCTCTCAAGCTTAACAGCAGTAATCCACTCCCTGAACTTATTAACTCCAAGAACAACATATCTCGCCCCGGGAATATTGCTTCTTACAGTATCCCTTGGAAACAGGGTCTTTGCAAGTTGCTGGGTTAATGTACTGCCACCGCCGCCGGATCTGGTCTGACCAAGAATAATTGATTTAACAGCCACCCTTGCAAGACTTTTAAAGTCTATGCCGCTGTGATTCATAAATCTTGCATCCTCCGTTGCAATTACTGCAGCAACAAGATTGGGCGATAATTCGTCATAGGTTACATAAGATCTGTTCTCTATATGAAAAGTTGTAAGAATCTCACCCTCTTCAGATATTATTTCAGTTGCCAGATTGCTCTTAGGGTCCTCAAGCTCACTGAATGAAGGTATATCCGCAAATATGCCCACCAGAAGCAAGACAAACAGCAGAAGAAGAAATGGCCCGAAAACTATGATTCTGAACCACTTCAGAAATTTTTGCCTCTTTTTTATCTCCATATTTTCTCCCCAATAAATGGTATCGTGAAGGGCAAAATTAGGAATAAAAATTTTGATTATACCTTATTTTATACCTTACTTTGCAACCATCACGGTTTATAACAGACGATATGGGAGAGAATTTAGTAATTGTCGAGTCTCCTGCAAAAGCAAAGACTATCGGCAAGTTTCTGGGGGAAGGATTCACGGTAAAATCGAGCTTTGGACACATAAGAGATCTCGCATCCAACACCTTAAGCGTTGATCTGGAAAATGGCTATGAGCCAAACTATGTGATCTCTGACGATAAAAAGAAGGTTGTTTCTGAGTTAAAGGCAATAGCAAAAAAGGCTTCTGTTATTTGGCTCGCGTCCGATGAGGACCGCGAGGGAGAGGCTATAGCATGGCACCTCAGTGAAGCATTAAAACTAGACCCCGCTAAGACAAAAAGGATTGTTTTTCACGAAATCACAAAAGATGCGATTGAAAATGCAGTAAAAAATCCGAGAGATATTGATATGAATCTGGTTATGGCCCAGCAGGCAAGAAGAGTGCTGGATCGCATAGTCGGATTTCAGCTCTCTCCTCTGCTATGGAAGAAGGTCAGACCAAAATTATCTGCCGGAAGAGTTCAGTCAGTAGCTGTCAGACTTGTTGTTGAGCGCGAACGGGAAATTCTTGCATTTATACCAAAATCTCAGTTTAAGATTGAGGGAATATTCACTCCCGGTGATTCTAAAACTTCAGTTAAAGTTAGAGCAGAAATCCCCGAGAAATTTGAAAGCGAAAAAGAGGCTCTCTTTATACTGCAATCCTGTCTGAATGCTGATTTCAAAATAATTTCAGTAGAGGAGAAAGAGGCTAAAAGGAGCCCATCTCCTCCATTCACAACATCTACGCTGCAGCAGGAGGCCTCCAGAAAACTGGGATTTTCGCTTAATCAGACAATGAGGGTTGCCCAGTCTCTTTACGAATCGGGCTACATTACATACATGCGTACGGACTCCGTAAACCTGTCAAAACTGGCACTTGGTGCAGCTAAACAGGTTATAACTGATATCTACGGAAAGGAGTATTCAAAAACAAGGCAATTTTCCACAAAGAGCAAAGGGGCACAGGAGGCTCACGAGGCAATAAGGCCAACATACATGAGTAATGTTGAAATTGACGCCACCCCTCAGGAGAAGAAACTTTATAATCTTATTTGGAAAAGGACAGTCGCATCACAGATGGCAGATGCCTCAATTTTAAGAACAGAGATTTTAATAGGTGCGGATGCTCTTTCTCATCGTTTTGCAGCTACAGCAGACAGAATTAAATTTGACGGGTTTCTGAAAGTTTATACTGAATCATCTGATGATGATCAGGACGAGTCTGACTCACCTCTGAATCTCCCTGAGCTTAAAGAGGGGCAGAGAATGTCCAGAATTAAGGTTACGGCTTCAGAGAAATTTACACAAAAACCCCCAAGGTATTCAGAGGCAAGTCTTGTAAAAAAACTTGAGGAGCTTGGAATAGGCAGACCATCGACATATGCTCCAACAATCTCCACAATTGTACAGAGAGGATATGTAACCAAGGACAACAGACCTGGTTTTGAGAGAAGCTGCAAACTCTTTACTCTTGAAAAGGAGACCATTAAAGAGAGCAGCAATATTGAAAAGTGGGGAGCAGAGAAGGGTAGACTTTTTCCTGAAGACATTGGAATGCTTGTTAACGATTTCCTCCTGGACAACTTTGAAAGTGTTATAGATTACGGATTCACTGCAAAAGTTGAAGAGCAGTTTGACATTGTTGCTCAAGGGAAGCTTCTGTGGAATAAACTTATTGATGATTTTTACCTTCCTTTCAGTAAAAAGGTTAATGAAACTCTCCTTGAGTCAAGGCCAAAGAATGCCGAGAGGGAGCTGGGCCAGGACCCTGCCTCCGGGAAAAAGGTTATTGTAAGGCTGGGGAGGTTTGGTCCCCTTGCACAAATAGGTGACAGCGAAGATCCGGAGAAGAGGTTTGTATCTCTTGCAAAAGGGCAGCTTCTGGAGACAATCACACTTGAAGAGGCTCTGAAACTCTTTGCTCTTCCAAGGGTGGTAGGTCAATATAAAAACAAAGAGATAATTGCATCTTCCGGAAGATTTGGCCCATATCTTAAATTTGACGGAAAATTTATCTCAATGGGTAAAGATCACAGCCCATACACTGTAGATATTGAGACAGCGGTATCAATTATTGAGGAGAATAGCAAGAAAGAGGAGCAAAAACTCATCAAATCCTTTTCAGATGAGGGTATTGAGATTCTTAACGGAAGATTTGGACCTTATATCAAGAGAGGAAAAAACAACTACAAAATACCAAAAGGAAAAGATCCTGTTTCACTGGAGCTGGAAGAAATTTTAAAGATAATTGAAACTACCCCGGAAAAGTCTCCAAAAAAGCGATAATTCGTAATACTAAAATATGAAAGCGAATAATTCGAGTTTTGAAGCTATTCCTGTAGCAGCTCTAAGTGAGCTGACATCAGGAAGTGCTCTTGCAGTTATTATAAATACTACAGGAGAGAGTAATATATTCAAGGCCCTTAGTCAATTATACTGCCACTCATCCTACAAGGTATACTACCTTGAGCCCGGAGTCAGCCAGTTAAGAAAGACTCTTGAATTTTGCGAAGAGTTAAAGATCAGATCAGTAGTACTATGCGGTGAGGAACTTCCCGCAACAAACACATTCATTCCTGACAGAAATTACTCAGCTACACTTGTCTCAGCCGGCAGTGAATTCAACACTACAGATATTCTGACTCATATTATCAGCGACAAAAACGCCCACTCATTTTCTCATGTTGGTTATCAATTATATCGCTATAATCCATTTAAACTAAGTGAAATAAGAGGTCGCTTTTTTGAAGAGATGCGTCTTGGATCTCTCAGGGGAGCGGTAAATAATGCCGAGCCTCTGATGAGAAACTCCACCCATTTTTTTGTGGATATGCGGAGTATCAGACAGGCAGACTTTCCTGACAACAGCAATCAGCTCCCAAACGGGTTGTACGGGGAGGAGATGTGCCAGCTGGCCAGATACATGGGTATGGGACAAAGGTTCGTATCGCTGTTCCTTTTTGGATACCTTTCAAAGAGTAAGTTCAGCTCTACTAGTACACAGCTCACCGCCGAGGTGCTTTGGCACCTGTTTGAGGCAATGGCAGCAAGCATCTCAGAAGATCCCGGCATAACAGCACCAGAGGAAATATTTAACAAGAAAATTGTAAGTATGGGGCAGGAGGGGCAAGAAATAGTTTTTATTTCAAGTCCAACAACCGGAAGATGGTGGATGGTGGTTCCTGATGTAAAAAACAATATAAATCAATTTATTGCGTGCTCGTATTCTGATTATTTGACAGCATATTCAGGTGAGATTCCATTAAGATGGCTTTTCTTTTATCAAAAAATTAATCCATCTTAATTATAATTTATTATTATATTTGTATGTTTAGATAACAAATTTAACTTATATGCCTAAATATCAAATTGATCAAATTGATCAGAAAATCCTCTCTTTTCTTGTAAAAAATGCAAGAATGCCATTCCTTGAGATAGCACGGGAGTGTGGTGTCTCAGGCGCAGCAATCCACCAGCGGGTAAAAAAGATGGAGAACCTTGGAATTATTACAGGTTCCAGGCTTTTGGTCAAACCGCAAACTCTGGGCCTCAATGTGTGTGCATTTGTTGGTGTTAGTCTCGCTCAGGCCAACCACTATCCACAGGTAATTGAAGCTTTAAAGAACATCTCTGAAGTCGTAGAGTGTCACTTTGTGACAGGTAAGCACGCCCTGATGCTTAAAATTTATTGCCAGAATCACGACCACCTTATGGAGATTCTGATCAACACTATTCAAAACATCCCATCAGTTGAGCAGACAGAGACATTTATCTCTCTTGATCAGGCTATCGAAAGACAAGTATGGGTTAAGGATTTCCCTCAGAAGGGGAGTTCTCTCAAAAAGAAGTAAGAATTGCATTAGCCAGGATCATATCCTCAGGCTTAGTAATCTTTATATTTGCCGTCAACCCCGCGGCAAATTTTATTTTCACACCTATACTCTCAACAACAGATGCATCATCGGTAAATTCCGGTGTGTATGCTTGTTCGTATGATTTCAATAAATATTCAGACCAGAAGAGTTGTGGTGTTTGAACAGCAATAAATCTCTCCCTGTCGACCGGTTTACTTACATCACCATCTACCATTCTCAAGGAATCCGTTACTTTAATAACAGGAATTACAGCTCCGTGATCTTCTGCCTCTGTATACAACTCTTCAATAAATTCTGTTGAAGCGAATGGCCTCACTCCATCATGAACAGCAACCAGAGAATCTGGCTCAATATATTTCAATGCATTTTTTACTGAATGGAATCTGGTAATTCCTCCGCTTACGAGTGTGTGGCTGACGGCAAAACGATACTCTTTACAAATGGCTTTCCAATCCTCTCTTAATCCGGATGGGACCACAATTATGATCTCCGGTCTCTCTTTTAAATTAAGAAACTTCTCAACTGTATGGAGCAGTACAGGCCTCTCTCCCAGCATCATAAACTGTTTTGCAACATCTCCGCCCATCCGGGTTCCTGAACCGCCTGCAACTATTATTGCGTATCTTTTTCTGCCCATTTTTTACTTTCTGTTATATATGCAAAATTAAACATTAATTGCCCTTTTTTTCCTACTTTTGTATCTATTTAAGAAGTATGGAACAAAGGACTATCAAAAGGGCACTAATCTCTGTTTACGACAAAAATGGCATTGAACAGATTTCTAAGAGACTCATTGAGTTAAATGTTGAAATTGTTTCTACCGGAGGCACCTTCGATTATTTAAAATCTTTGGGAATTCCTGTAAAAAGTGTGGAAGAGATTACCGGCTACCCCTCAATCCTTGGAGGCAGGGTGAAGACTCTTCATCCTAAGGTATTCGGAGGTATACTATTCAGGAGAGATCTGAGTGAAGACTCTCTGCAGAGAGATGAGTATGAAATTCCTGCACTTGACCTGGTAATAGTTGATCTGTATCCCTTTGAAAAATATGTTGCATCGTCTGCTTCTCATCAAGAGATTATTGAGAAAATTGATATTGGTGGTATTTCACTTATAAGAGCTGCTGCAAAGAACTATCGCGATGTATTAATAGTCCCTTCAATGAAATATTACGGAGAGCTGGGTGCAATCCTCTCCCGGGGTGCCGGGACATCCGTTGAAGAGAGGGCCAGATTTGCCGCCTACGCTTTTGAGACCAGTTCCGGATACGATACTGCGATATTTAAATACCTTAACAGAGAACAAGGTATCGAGTGTTTCAAAGAGAGTTTTTCTGAATCAAAAACACTCAGGTACGGAGAGAATCCACATCAAAAAGCGCTCTATTTTGGAGAGAAGGGCTCTCTGCCGGAGCAAATATGGGGAAAAGAGATATCATACAACAATTTACTGGACATAGAAGCTGCCATTGAATTAATTGGAGATTTTGAAAAGCCGACCGTAGCTATTCTTAAACATAACAACGCCTGCGGGTGTGCCTCCAGAAATATTATTAAAGATGCCTGGGAGGCGGCCCTTGCATGCGACCCTGTATCGGCCTACGGAGGAATAATTATCTCCAACGGGGAGATTGACCTCAGCACTGCCGAAGGGATGAATAAACTCTTTTTTGAGGTTGTAATTGCACCATCCTACACTGACGAAGCACTCAATATCCTGAAAGAGAAAAAAAACAGGATTATCCTTGTTAATAAAGAAGATTTGAGGACTCCCTCAAAATTCAGATCTCTGCTGGGAGGAGTATTGGCACAGGACAGAGACTCTGCAACAGAGAATGCCTCTGAGCATACGGTTGCAACCACTACTCTGCCCTCTGACTCAGAGTTGAGAGATCTTACCTTTGCAAATAAACTGGTTAAACACTCAAAGTCAAACGCAATTGTTCTGGCTGCAGAAGAGACACTGCTGGCAAGTGGTGTCGGACAAACATCAAGAGTAGATGCTCTAAGACAAGCTATTGCAAAAGCAGAGAATTTCGGATTCTCACTCAACGGAGCAGTAATGGCTTCCGATGCTTTTTTCCCATTCCCTGACTGTGTTGAGATTGCTCACAAGGCGGGAATCAAATCAGTTATTCATCCGGGAGGGTCAGTAAGGGATCAGGAGAGTACAGATTACTGCAATAACAATGGCCTCTCTATGGTAGTTACAGGACACAGGCATTTTAAACACTGATAAATAAAAAATAACATATGGCATTCTCATTTTTAACACAAGAACTGGCTATTGACCTTGGTACGGCTAATACAATTATCCTTATGAATGATAAGGTGGTTGTTGACGAACCATCCATCGTAGCGATTGATCTCAACACAGGAAAGCCTATTGCTTTTGGACAGAAAGCAAGAATGATGCACGGTAAAACTCACGCCAACATTAAAACTGTAAGGCCGCTGAGAGATGGAGTTATTGCTGACTTTAACGCTGCAGAGGCAATGATTAGGGGCTTTATCAAAATGATTAATTACAGGAACAGCTTTTTCACCCCAAGCCTCAGAATGGTTGTGTGCATCCCTTCCGGAAGTACGGAGGTTGAGATTCGTGCGGTTCGCGACTCCTCTGAACATGCCGGTGGCAGGGATGTATATTTGATTTATGAGCCTATGGCAGCCGCAATAGGTATTGGTCTGGATGTTGAGGCACCTTCAGGAAATATGGTTGTTGACATAGGAGGCGGAACTACAGAGATAGCTGTTATCTCACTTGGGGGTATTGTATTCAATCAGAGCATCAGAGTTGCCGGTGATGTCTTCACAAACGAGATTCAGCAGTATATGAGACAACAGCACAATATAAAGATTGGAGAGCTTACCGCAGAGGATATAAAACTCAGGGTAGGTGCTGCAATGTCTGAACTTGATGAATATCCTGAGCCATATGTTGTAAGAGGACCAAATCTTATGACAGCTCACCCGGTTGAGGTTAGTGTTACAAGTCAGGAGATAGCTCACTGTATAGACAAGTCTGTTGCAAAAATTGAGGCAGCTGTTATTTCAGTTTTAGAGCAGACTCCTCCTGAGCTATATGCAGACATTGTTCAGAAGGGGATATTTCTGACAGGAGGCGGTGCGCTTCTCAGAGGACTGGATAAGAGACTAACAGACAAGATTAATATTAAGTTTCATATTTCTGAAGATCCGCTGCATGCAGTTGCACGAGGAACAAGCATAGCACTTAAGAATTGCGACAAACTCCCTTATCTGATAAGATAATAATAACACAATGACACAAAAGAGATCTCCCCGTTTTCAATGGCTGGTATCTCTGTTGCTCTTCCTGGTACTTGAGGGGTTTTCGCTGATAATGATATCAGAGAATTCATTTTTTCAGCACCTGAAGATCAGTGGGGCGTATATGGCTGTCAGAGGTTCTCTTAGTAAAACAGGTTCTGAGATAAGGTATTTTTTTAATCTGAGGGATGTAAACCGGGAGCTTGAAAAGGAGAACCAGAGGTTGCTAAGCTCTCTTGAGTCATTTAGAGGTTCCGGTGCTGAGGCAGATACTTCAGAGGCGCAATATATTTATATACCGGCAAGAATTGTAGCAAACAGCACCAATAACAAGCAGAATTTCATCATTATAGACAAGGGGAGCAGGGATGGAGTAAAGGAGGATATGGGTGTAATATCCCCTCTGGGAGTCGCCGGAGTTATTAGCAAGGTCTCAGATAGATACTCGTATGTTATTTCTTTGCTTAACATAAATCAAAGCATCAGTGCCCGTATTGGAAGAGAGGGGGCCTTCGGGCCAATGGTCTGGGACGGGAAAAGTGCCCAAAGGGCATTACTTACTGACATCCCGCAGCACATTAGATTTACGGTTGGGGATACAATATTTACCAGCGGATTTTCAACAATTTTTCCCGAAAATATTCCGCTCGGTACAGCAGGAAAATCAAAAATACTGAGAGGTACACATAAGGAGATTCAGGTAAGGCTGTTTCAGGACTTCAAATCTCTCAGATATGTAAGGGTAGTTATCAACAGACATAAGGAGGAGCTTGACAGCTTGATACAAAAAGATGAAACAAGGGGTAAATAATACGGTAATCTTCTTCAGCTTTTTAATTGCTCAGCTGCTGGTTTCAAATTTCATTGATTTTGGACCAATGCTGTTTATTGTTCTCTACCCCCTCTTTATACTTACGCTCCCTGTAGGCCTCTCCCCTGCCTATGTTCTTTTATGGGCATTTGCCATGGGAATGGGTACCGATCTCTTATATAACGGGATGCCGGGTATTAACTCGGCCTCAGCAGTTATGATGGCCTTCCTTCGTCAGCCGGTTCAGGGCCTGCTTATAAGAAAGGGAGAGCTGGACAGTCAGATAAGGCCGGGGATTGCAGAAGTGGGATTAAGCCGATTTCTCGCCTATGCGCTTATATGTCTTACAATCCACCATCTGACATATATTTTTGCAGAGAGTTTCTCATTTGTGTACTTCTCAGGTAATCTTCCCAGATTACTGATTAGTCTTGCAGTAAATCTCGCTCTTCTGCTGTTGTTAGAGTTTGGTGTCTTTTACAAAAACTGGAAATAGGGGGGACTATAAATGGGCGTTGAACTTAAGGATAAAAGGAGCATACTGATAGTGGGGCTGATAGTGGTTGCTGTTGTAATGATCCTTCAGCTGTTCAATCTGCAGATACTTGATGAGCAGTATAAAATCACAGCAAGTAACAACGCTTTCAGATATGATGTAAGGTACCCTGCAAGGGGAATTATATATGACAGGAATGGCAAAATACTTGTAGGTAATGCCACTGCATACGATATAATGATTACCCCTTACGAGGTCAAAGAGCTGGATACTGCAGATCTTTGTGAGATTTTTGACCTTAATCTGGAGGATATCCGGAAAACACTTGCTGACTACAGAAAAAACAGGCGCCGGATTGGATACCAGTCCCTCCCTTTTGTTAAACAGATTACTCCGGAGCAGTATTCAATCTTTCTTGAAAAATCCTATAAATTTACCGGATTCAGTGCAATACCAAGAACTATCAGAACCTATCCATATAACGCCTGCGGAAATCTGCTGGGCTATATTACAGAAGTTGACACCGCCTTTATCAGGAAGAATCCTGAATACAGAAGAGGAGACTATGTAGGGAAGACCGGAATTGAACAATCCTATGAAGGTTTCCTTAAAGGCGAAAAGGGATATAACATATTTTTAAGGGATGTTCACAACAAAGTAAAATCAAGCTTCTCGGAGGGGAAATATGACAAAGAGGCTATCCCCGGAAAAAATATTACATCATCAATTGACGCTGAACTTCAGCAATATGTTGAATCTCTTATGCAAAATAAGATAGGCAGTGTTGTTGCCATTGAGCCGTCAACCGGAGAGATACTGACACTGGTCTCAAGCCCCGGTCTTGAGGTATCAAAACTCGCTTCAATCAGTAAATATTACAACGAAATAGTAAATGACCCCCTGAAACCAATGTTTAACAGAGCTGTTATGTCTCCCTACCCTCCCGGTTCTGTATTTAAACTTGTAAACGGACTTATCGCTCTTCAGGAGGGTGTAATTGATACAACTACAACATATCCCTGCAACATGGGGTACAAAGTTGGGAGAGGCATAGCCTGCCACGCACACCCCTCCCCCACAAACCTTACCACCTCAATAATGATGTCATGTAATGCATATTATGCAAATGCATTCAGACTTACAATTGACAACCCTAAATACTCAAGCGTAACAGATGCATTTATTAAATGGAGAGAGTATGTTCAGAGTTTTGGGTTTGGAGTTAAACTTGGGAGTGACCTCCCCGGGGAGCAGGGTGGTGTGCTGCCATCAACAGAGGGTTATAATAAAATCCACGGACTCAACAGATGGAAATCCCTCTCAATTATATCTCTGTCCATTGGACAGGGGGAGTTGGGGACAACACCTTTGCACCTTGCAAATCTTGCTGCAACTATTGCTAACAGAGGATATTATCATACCCCGCATATTATTAAAGGAGCTGAAGACACTACATTGCAAACAGATTTTTCTGAAAGACACTACACTTTGGTAGATACCACAAATTTCAAAAAAATAATACACGGAATGTACCTTGCCGTTAATGCTCCTCCGGGTTCCGGAGCAACCGCATCAAGAGTTGCTGTACCCGGTCTGGACATATGCGGCAAAACAGGTACCGCTCAAAACCCTCACGGCAAAGATCACTCGGTTTTTATATGTTTTGCTCCCAGAGAGAACCCTAAGATAGCAGTAGCAGCTTATATCGAGAATTCCGGATTTGGAGGCACCTGGGCTGCTCCCATTGCCTCTTTGCTTGTTGAAAGGTATCTTAAAGGAGTTGTTGAGAGAAAGGATCTTGAGGCTCATATAATAAGTTCCAACCTTATACAGAACAATAAAAGATGAAGACACCACTTAATCTTTACAAAAAACTTGACTGGCCTCTGATAGTTACCTATCTGGCTCTTGTTCTGATAGGATGGATATCAGTATTTGCATCTGTATATGATGAAGAGCATGCTCATATTCTTGATATGTCTCAGCGTTATGGAATGCAGTTTATCTGGATTGTAACATCAATGGTTATTGCAACCCTTATTCTTTTTGTAATTAACCCAAAACTTTATAATGTACTGGCCTGGATCTTATACTTTCTAAGTTTGCTCCTGCTTTTTGCCGTAATTTTTATTGGAGTTGAGGTAAATGGCTCTAAATCCTGGTTTATGATTGGCCCTTTCAGATTTCAACCGGCAGAGCTCGCAAAAATTACAACTTCTCTGGCTCTTGCAACCATGATGAGTGCCTATAATTTCAAACTCAAACACTTTACCTCTTTTGCAAAGATTGGGCTGACAATACTGGTTCCAATGGCACTTATAATTCTTGAAAAGGAGACCGGTTCTGCTCTTGTTTTCTTCAGTTTTATCTTTGTCCTGTACAGGGAGGGGCTAAGCGGATGGTTCCTGGTATTTGGGATCCTTGCAATACTTCTTTTTGTCCTTACACTTGCCTTCTCTCCGTTTGTATCACTGATTGTTCTTTTTGGTCTTACCCTGACCGCTCTCACTTTAATATCCAGAGAGTATATAAAGGGCTTCTTGTTAGCAGTGGTATCTATACCTATGCTAATTTTTTCACCTGAACTTGGACAGCTTGACCTTCTGAGTTTTGCATCTTCTCTCTCTCCTGCTCAGTGGATGCTGATTGTTGCCTCCCCATTTCTTACATATTTCACATACATAACTTTTAAAAAGAGAGAGGTTTACTATAAATATATTCTACTCTCTTTTTTGATTTCAACAATTTTGATCTTCTCTGTTGACTACTTTTTTGAAGAGATACTGCAAGAGCATCAAAGATCCAGGATTGAAAACCTGCTGGGTGTTACAGAGGATCTGCAGGGAGCCGGATATAATGTTCACCAGTCAAAAATTGCTATTGGATCAGGTGGCTTCTGGGGGAAGGGATTCCTTAAGGGGACTCAGACTAAGTTTAATTTTGTCCCCGAGCAGAGCACAGACTTTATCTTTTGCTCAATTGGTGAGGAGTGGGGCTTTGCAGGCTCGGTTATTGTGATTGGACTATTCCTCTTTTTAATAATCCGAATATTATCACTTGCAGACAGACAGAAGGATACATTTATTCGCATATATGGTTACTCTCTTGCATCTGTACTATTCCTCCACTTTTTTATAAACATTGGCATGACAATAGGAATAATGCCCGTAATAGGGATTCCGTTGCCATTTATAAGCTACGGCGGCTCCTCATTATGGGCATTTACTATATTCCTGTTTATCTTTATACGACTGGATCTGGAACGATGGCGCTAAGATCATCGTTTATATCCTCGTAAACAAACTCTACATCTGATTTCAGGTACATCATTACTACGCCTTTTGCAACCTTCTCGCCCGTTTTAACAAAAATTTGCTCAACAGTTCCGTCAAAGGGGGCTCTTATGATATTCTGCATTTTCATTGCCTCATATATCATAATCTCATCTCCCTTATTTACATGACTGCCAATTTCCACAGAAAAAGAGGTAACAACGCCCGGAATCACGGAGAGTATCTCCTGAGGATCAGGTCTTTTCCATTGCTTTCTGTTCCTGTATTTTTTAGTTAAGTTAGTCTTGTAGTTTCTGGCATTTGGAAAGATCTGCAATGATTCATATACAGTCATCTCTTCCGGGTTTATTTTATTTTTTTTCATATTAAAATGGTGGAATACCGTGCTTTTTTGTAGGCCTCTTTACAACTTTATTCTCTGAGACACTAAGGGCATGCTTCAGGTAGTTTCTTGTCTCCGTAGGATCAATAACAGAGTCAATATATCCTTTGGCAGCAGCAACATAAGGATTAGCAAATTTCTTCTTGTACTCTTCAACCTTCTGCTTTCTCATTGCCTCTGGATCTTCCGCCTCCATTATCTCCTTACGGAAGATTATATTTGCGGCACCCTCAGGTCCCATAACAGCAATCTCCGCAAGTGGCCATGCAAATACAAAATCGGCCCTTAGATGGCGGGAATTCATCGCAATATATCCACCACCATAAGCCTTTCTGAGGATAACTGTAATTTTTGGAACAGTTGCCTCACTATATGCATAGAGAAGCTTAGCTCCGTGACGGATAACCCCGGCATGCTCCTGATCTACACCAGGCAGATAACCCGGCATATCTTCAAGTGTAATCATAGGAATTTCAAATGCATCGCAGAATCTGATAAACCTTGCAGCCTTGTCTGAAGAGTCGCAATCAAGTACTCCTGCCAAAACCAAAGGCTGGTTGGCAATAAAGCCCACTGTTCTTCCGTCAATCCGGCCAAAGCCAACAACAATATTTGCTGCCCACAACTCCTGCACCTCAAAAAACTCAGAAGAGTCAGTCAATGCCTTAATGACATCTCTTACATCATAAGGCTTTGTTGGCTCAACAGGTACAATTTTTTCAATTTTAAATTTCTTGAGCGGTTCTGTACTTTTTTTAGGTTTCCCTTTACATTCATTGCAAGCAGGTATGTAGTCCAAAAGTGTTTTTATCTGAGTGAAACACTCGGCCTCACTGTTAGCAAAAAAATGGGCATTACCTGTTATCTCACTGTGAACGCGGGCTCCACCAAGAGATTCCATATCTATCTCCTCTCCAAGAACAGACTTAATTACTTCCGGCCCCGTTATAAACATCTTTGATATTTTGTCTACAACAAATACAAAGTCTGTAAGAGCAGGCGAGTAGACAGCACCCCCGGCACACGGGCCGAGTATAACTGACAATTGAGGAATTACCCCACTGGCAAGGGTGTTTCTGAAAAAGATTTCACCATAACCTGCAAGAGAGTTCACACCCTCCTGGATCCTTGCACCACCTGAATCATTAATTCCAATCAAAGGAATTTTCATTCTAAGGGCGTAGTCCATAATTTTTGTGATTTTACGAGCGTGCATTGATCCTAGTGATCCACCTGCAACTGTAAAATCCTGTGCATAAATTGCTACAGGCTTACCATTTATAGTACCTGTACCAATAACCACTCCATCTCCGGCAAGATTTTTTCCCTCCATACCAAATTCACGAGCTTCGTGTTCAATAAAAAGGTCGTATTCAAAAAAAGAACCGGCGTCTAAGAGCTGGTTGATTCTCTCTCGCGCCGGAAGCTTTCCCATAGCTATTTGCTTTGCAATGGCAGACTCGCCTCCGCCTTGCACAGCCTTTTCCCTCCTGTCCTGCAGCTCAGAGATTTTTCTACTTAATAAACTCATAGATTTTTGTTTTAGTTCACACAAAAATATGAAAATATTTTAATTCGCAATGTTCAGAAAATATTGTATAAATTTGCAGGATAACCCTTGTAATAACAATCTAATAAATAGAATAATATGTCACTTTCATTCGTCGACAGACACAATGGACCAAGACCAAAAGATGAGGCAGAAATGCTCTCTGTTTTGGGAGTTTCCAGCTTGGAGGAACTTGTAAAACAAACAGTTCCGTCAGATATTTTGCTGGACAAGCCACTTGCTCTTGACAAGGCTCTTACTGAGCACGAATATTTATCAAAGATTAAGGCAATGGCATCCAAAAATAAGAATTTCCGCTCAATGATAGGGCAGGGATTTTACGGAACAGCCTCTCTACCTGTTGTAATCAGGAATATTTTTGAGAACCCGAGCTGGTACACATCCTATACTCCATATCAGGCAGAAATTTCTCAGGGTCGTCTTGAGGGGTTGCTCAATTTCCAGACAATGGTTGCAGATTTGACCGGATTCAAAATGGCAAACAGTTCAATGCTGGATGATGCAACTGCTGCAGGTGAAGCGGTAAGAATGATGTATGAACTTCGCTCCCGTGACGCTGTAAAGGCAGGTAAAAACAAAGTATTTATTGATGAAAACATATTTCCTCATGTACTGGCTGTTATAGAGACCCGCGCTGAGGTACTGGGAATAGAGGTTGTTTCAGGCAAATTCAACACTGTTAAATTTGATGATATGTTTTTTGGGGCTGTGCTCCAGTACCCTGCCGGCAACGGAGAGGTATGCGACTATACAGATTTCTGTACAAACGCTCATGCAAAGGGTATTCTTGTAACAGCTGTAACTGACCTCCTTGCCCTTACCGTTCTTAAGGAGCCTGCTGCGTGGGGTGCCGATATAGCAGTTGGTACAGCACAAAGATTTGGTCTGCCTATGGGTTTTGGAGGACCTACAGCCGGATTTATGGCTACCAGGGATGAGTACAAACGAAATATGCCGGGTAGAATCATTGGAATTTCTGTTGACAGACTGGGAAATCAGGCTCTCCGTATGGCTCTCCAGACAAGAGAGCAGCATATTAAAAGGGAGAAGGCAACCTCAAATATTTGTACAGCCACTGCCCTTATGGCAACAATGACCGGTATGTATGCAGCTTACCACGGACCTGAAGGGTTGAAATCTATTGCAATGAATGCTTATGGTTACGCCCATGCGGTTGCATCTGAACTGAAAAAAGTGGGATTTAAACTTGCTGCTGAGAATTTCTTTGACACAATTCATATCACAGGCGTAAAGGCATCTGATATAAAATACAAGGCAGAACAAAAGGGAATTAACTTTTACTACCCTTCTAAGGATTCGGTAATTATCAGCTTTGACGAGCTTTCAAATTGTGCGGAGGCTACAACAATTCTGGAAATTTTTGGACGAAATCTTTATGAATGCCCCGGACTCCCTGAAGGAAAAATATTCATGGCACGTGAGAGCAGTTATCTGACTGCCGAGGTGTTCAGCAAATACCATTCAGAGACCGAGATGATGAGGTACATCAAGAAGCTGGAGAGAAGAGACATCTCTCTAACCCACTCAATGATTCCTCTTGGCTCTTGTACAATGAAGCTTAATGCAGCTGTAGAGATGTTCCCGATGAGCTTCTCTGAGCTTGGTAATGTTCACCCGTTTGCACCTGCTGATCAGGTACAGGGATATATGGAGCTTATCAAGGAGGTTGAAAATGATCTTGCTGTTATAACAGGATTCCACGCAACTTCACTTCAGCCAAATGCGGGCTCTGCAGGTGAGTTTGCCGGTCTCATGACAATTCGTGCATACCATATTGCCCATGGACAAACCCAGAGAAACGTAGTGCTTATTCCTACATCCGCTCACGGAACAAATCCTGCATCGGCAGCAATGGCCGGAATGGAGATAGTTCTTGTATCATGCGATGAGATGGGAAATATCAATGTTGATGAATTCCGCCAGAAGGCAGCACAGTACAAGGAGAGACTCTCCTGCACAATGATTACATACCCTTCCACTCATGGTGTTTTCGAAGTTAAGATAAAGGAGATGATGGATATTATTCATCAGAACGGCGGGCTCGTATATATGGACGGAGCAAATATGAATGCTCAGGTGGGTCTTACAAATCCCGGCTTTATTGGAGCTGATGTTTGCCACCTGAACCTGCACAAGACATTTGCAATCCCTCACGGCGGCGGCGGTCCGGGAATCGGCCCTATCTGCTGTACAAAAGAGCTTGCACCGTACCTCCCTTGCCATCCATTCCTTAAGGATTGCGACCACAACGGTGTGAAAGCAGTCAGCTCTGCCCCTTATGGATACCCTATGGCACTTCCTGTAACACATGCTTACATAAAACTGCTCGGCCCGGATGGACTGAAAAAGGCTACTGAGGTGGCAATCCTAAATGCAAATTATATGTCGGCAAAACTGGCCGAGGCGGGCTATGCAACTCTTTATACTGGAAAACCTGTAGGAAAGGGCAAGAATGCTCACGGAAGAGTAGCACACGAATGCATTATTGATGTGCGTCATTACAAAGCAACATACGGCGTTGATGCTTCGGACATAGCCAAGCGATTGATGGACTTTGGATTCCACGCCCCTACACTCTCCTTCCCTGTTCACGAAACCTTAATGATTGAGCCTACCGAGAGCGAATCAAAAGCTGAGATGGACAGATTCATTGATTCAATGATTGTAATCAAGAATGAGTGCGAGGCCATCAAGTCCGGTGAAATGGACAAAACCGACAATCCGCTTAAGAACGCTCCTCACACAGCCGCAGAGGTCTCTGCCGACACCTGGAGCCATCCATACGGACGCGAACAGGCCGCCTATCCACTTGCCTGGATCCGCGACAATAAATTCTGGCCTCACGTAACCCGCGTAGACAACGGCTACGGAGACAGAAATCTGATGTGCAGCTGCGAAGACTGGAAAAACTAGTCAGAAGCAGCTCTAATTTTTCAACCTCCTCCAATTTCAATTCGTTTGAAGAGGAGGAGGTTTTGTTTTCAAAGACTTGTCGCTTACCATCCCAAGGCCTGCATACACATCCTTCCCCAGTCAACAGCAGCCCCTCAGGAACTTTTCCTCCTCATTCGCTTCGCTGCTTCCGGCGGAGGTTCCTTCGCTCAAAGACCTACTCCTTATCCCTACCTGAATCACCCGCAGCCCCTCCGGAACTTTTCCTCCTCGCTCACTTCGTTCGCTGTGGCGGAGGTTCCTTCGTGTCTCGGTTGATTCAGGCAGGGGCATGGCAATCTTTTTAACATAGTTTACATTGCAGATCATCCGCAAAAGTGTTAATAAGTAGAAAAACAACAT
>JAGPLK010000017.1:0-12935 GCA_018053445.1 Bacteroidales bacterium
CCAAACCAGCGAACTACAGGTCAAGCTTTTTCTTCTCCATATTGGCGTGCTGTAGTCTGTAGCCCATCTTCTTGTCTGTGAATTTTAGAATAACTGACAGAATGATTGATATTGAACATATTGCTGTAAAAATGGTCATTGTTAAAGTATAATCATAACGGTTAACCGCAACTCCATCTTTTACAACAGTACCAATGATACTATACTCGTTAAGTACATACCCGACAAGTATCGGAACCACCATTAACCCAATGTTTTGTATATAATAGGTTAATGCGTAGGTAGTTCCCAGTTGTCTTTCAGGGATGATTTTTGCCAGAGAGGGCCACATTGCAGATGGGACCATTGAGAATGCAATTCCAAGTAAAACCATTAATATAATTGCTACCCACCACTGGTCCAGAAAAGGTAAAGTGAAAAGGAGATGAACTGTTGTGAGTAATACAGAGCCCCCTATCATAAGATCTGCACCATGGCCTACTTTGTCATAAATTCTCCCAAAAAGAGGTGTCAGAACAATTGCACCAAATGGGAGCAAGCTTGGTATAAGCCCCGATAGTTTGGGGTCTACTCCAAATTTGAATTCCATCATTCCGGCTGCATATTTCAGATATGGAAATACGGCAGAGTAAAATACCACGCACAATAAAGCTATTAACCAGAATCCCTTGTTGTTTAATATTGCTTTAACATCTTTGAAATTAAAGCTCTCTTCACTCTTAGTCTCCTGCTCTTTTATCTGTGTATCCAGTTTTTTATCGTAAATGGTAAAAATAATGAATGAAAGAAGACCTACTACGAGAAGGCAAAGTCCAAAAAGAACAGAGGAGCTCACATTTCCATAATATGAGACAATCATTGGTGACACGGCAAGTGCTGCGGCTGAACCCAGTCTGGCTAGTGAAAGTTGCATCCCCATTGCAAGTGCCAGCTCTTTCCCCTTAAACCACTTTACTATAGATTTGCTTATTGTAATACCTGCAACCTCTGAGCCAACTCCATAAATACCAAATCCAACTACAGCCCAGACAACTTGCATCTTATACTCACTCCCAAAAAAAGTGATTGAACTTTCCAGCAGTGATTCATTAGAGACAGCCCAGTATTTCAGGGCTATTCCACCTACCATTAATATACACGAAAGAGTTCCACTAAATCTGATTCCTTTTCTATCCAGTATTATCCCTCCAAAAATGAGCATACCAAGGAATACATTAAAAATGGAATATGATCCTGAAAACCATCCGTATTCAGATGGATTCCACTGATTGTGCCTCTCCAATATTGTCTGGAGAGGAGAGAAAACATCCGATGCAACATAGGAGGCAAACATCGTAAATGAGACCAATATAAGTACCAGCCACCTTATGGACGCTGATTCCCTAAGTTGCACAGTTTTGTTTTCCATATGTTAGTTTTGTTAATTAGAGCGTATGATTGTCTGATCTCTGTCAGGACCTACTGATATTATTTTAACAGGGACTCCTGTCTCCTTTTCAATAAATCTTACATAGTTCATGAATTCAAATGGTAGCTCGCTCTCATCTGTTATTTTGGTGAGGTCTCTCTTCCATCCTTTGAACTCTTTGTAAACCGGTTCAATTTCTGCGAATGTGTCAAATGGCACCTCGTTTGATTCTTTACCGTTTACTTTATATCCTGTAGCAACCTTGACTGTTTCAAAGGTGTCCATTACATCAGACTTCATCATTATAAGCTGGTCAACGCCATTGATCATTATAGCGTATTTGAGTGCTACAAGATCCAGCCATCCGGTTCTGCGGGGGCGGCCTGTTGTTGCTCCAAATTCAAAGCCCAGTTTGCGAAGTTCCTCTCCGGTTTCATCATTAAGTTCAGTTGGAAATGGTCCGCTTCCTACTCTTGTGCAGTATGCCTTGAAAATTCCTGAAACCACACCTATTTTGGATGGAGATATGCCGAGTCCTGTACAGGCTCCTGCACAAGTGGTTGTGGATGATGTTACAAAAGGATATGATCCAAAATCTACATCAAGAAGTGACCCCTGCGCCCCCTCTGCCAGAACCCTTTTATTTTCAGAGAGAAGCCCGTTAATAAGATACTCTCCGTCAACAAGATTAAAACTCTTTAGATACTCTACTGCCTCAAGCCACTCAGCCTCTCTTTCGTTAATGTCGTATTCGTAGTCAAACTGCTTTAAGAAAGATATATGCTTATTTTTAAGAGCATTGAACCGTTCAAGGAAATTGTCGGCAAGGATATCACCAACCCTTAGTCCATTCCTGCCGGTTTTATCCATATATGTAGGGCCGATCCCTTTTAGTGTGGAGCCGATTTTTGACGCCCCCTTGGAGGCCTCTGATGCTGCGTCAATTATTCTGTGAGAGGGGAGAATAAGGTGAGCCTTCTTTGAAATAGCTATTCTCTCTTTAGCCGGTACTCCGCTCTCTTCAATCTCTTCACACTCGGCTTTGAAAATAATGGGGTCAATAACTACGCCATTCCCTATAATATTTAGTGTTCCTTTGCGGAAAACTCCGGAAGGAATGGTGTGGAGGACAAATTTTTTGTCCTCAAAATGGAGGGAGTGTCCTGCGTTTGGTCCACCCTGAAATCTGGCCACAACCGGATAGCCCTTGGCCAGAACATCTACAATCTTTCCTTTCCCCTCGTCGCCCCACTGAAGGCCTAGAACAACATCAACTTTCATAAAGTTTTAATTTATTAAAATGGTAGATCCCCATCGTCCTGGGGTATAATTTCCTGTATATTAGGCTGACTCTGCTGGTTTGCATTATCATCCTGTCTTCTTCCCAGAATCTGGATTGAATCTGCGACAATCTCAACACTGTATCTTGCTTGCCCGTTTTTATCCTCCCAGTTTCTTGAACGAAGTCTCCCCTCAATATAGAGCTGGGACCCCTTTTTTACAAACTTTTCTGCTCTCTCCGCAAGAGACCTCCAGCATACAATATTATGCCATTCAGTCAGCTCCTGTAGCTCTCCGTTCTTGTCTTTGTATCTCTCAGTTGTTGCAAGTGAAAACCGTGCAAGAAGAGAGCCTCCCTCAAGATGGCGCACCTCAGGATCTTTACCGGCATTGCCGATAAGCATTACTTTATTCAATGCCATAATTTGTGATTAAACTCTTTTGCAAAGATAGCAAAATTTACCATTCAGATGCCAAGATTTCCATAGCATGGATATTCGGCTCCTCTCCTGTAAAAATTCTAAATGAAGGTATAGCCTGATGAAGCAACCAGCTGATTCCGCTGATATATTCTCCTCCGTCTCTTATAACTGATCTTTTGAGTGTAGGGTTATTGTATCTTGCTTCCAGTACAACTTTGCCTCTGAAGTTGAATGAAGAGAGTTTTAAATGCCTGACAGGGATTGCATCAACAATAATATGAGATTTTTTTGCAAACTCTTTTACGGAGTCCATCCTGCAATATCCAATTCTTTCAGCAAATGCAAAGGGCTCTCCTGTGAACTCATCCCTTGTTGATATTATAACATCAACACCCATATCTTTAAGGGCTACTGCAGCAGCTCTCCCGGCTCCTCCACATCCAAGAATAACTGCTCTCATTCCCTCTGATACATAATCTTTAAGGGAATCTTTTACTCCACAGTAATCTGTATTGAATCCGTAAATCTTTCCACTCTTGAAATATAGAAGGTTTGAGGCCCACGCTCTCTTTGAAGATCCATCCAGAGCATTTGCAAGACCAGCTGCAGTATCTTTAAATGGCGTTGTTACATTGATGGCTGTAAAACCGTTTGAAATGGCGTACTCTATTCCCTCTTTTGCGGATTTAAAATCCAGCAGTTCGTATGAGTGTTCTCCCAGCGGATAACCTGCCTTAAATAATTGCGGACTTTTACTGTGCGAAATTGACTCGCCCAATAGACCAAATTTCATCTCTCTCCTCCCTCTGTTTTTTATTTAAAATTTCTTTGTCTAAGTGCTTCATAACATAGGATTGCGGTAGAGACAGATACATTCAGAGAGTCAAGCTCTCCTCTCATTGGAATTTTAATCCTCTGATCTGCCCTCTCTCTCCAGAACTCCTTAAGCCCTTCTGCCTCTGTGCCCATTACAATTGCCAAAGGGGTAGTCATATCTGTGAGGTGATACCACTCAGAGGCCTGTAACTCGGCTGTGAAAATACGAATTTTATTCAATGTCAGCCACTCATACGCCTCTTTTGATGAGCAGGCTACCACCTGGTTGGTGAAAACTCCGCCTAAGCTTGATCTTATAGTGTTGGGGTTGAAAATGTCAGTCAATGGATCACAAACTATTACGGCATCTGCTTTTGCTGCATCTGCTGTTCTTAGTACTGCTCCCAGGTTACCCGGTTTCTCTACAGATTCAAGAACTATAATGAGAGGGTTCTCAGAGAGCTGTATCCTATCCAGTTTTAAATCATGTTGTCTTACAGTTGCAATGACTCCCTCAGTTCCTCCTCTGTATGCTACCTTTTCATAGACTTGTGAAGTTATCTCAATGACTCTTACAGCCTGAAGGGATTTTACAAATTCTTCACTAACCATATCCCTTACCCATAAAAGGGTCTCAATTTGATATCCGGCTTTACAGGCCGCTAGAGACTCCCTTCTGCCCTCAACAATAAATAGTCCGTATTTTCTCCTCTCAGAAGATTTAGTTCCAAGAGATACAAACTCTTTAATTCTCTGGTTTTGCAGAGATGTTATAGGTTGGTCATTCATCCTTTGTTTGTTGCTTTTCCGGCCTCATTTGAGGGAAGAACAGCACATCCTGAATGGATGTTGAGTTGGTCATAAACATAGTTAACCGGTCTATACCAATACCCATTCCTGATGTTGGAGGCATTCCGTACTCGAGTGCTCTCACAAAATCCATATCTATGAACATGGCTTCGTCGTCTCCCTTGTCTTTAAGCTTTACCTGATCCTTAAACCTTTCAAGCTGATCAATAGGGTCATTTAGTTCGCTGTATGCGTTTGCGAGCTCCTTCCCGTTTACAAAGAGTTCAAACCGCTCAGTAAGCGCAGGATTTGACCTGTGTCTCTTTGTCAGGGGAGATGTCTCAACCGGATAGTCAGTTATAAAAGTTGGCTGAATGAGATGCTCTTCGCAATACTCCCCAAATATTGCATCAATAAGTTTTCCAACTCCCATGCTTTTGGAAACAGGAACATTAAGTTTTTCACAAACAGTGCGCAGTTCGTTTTCATCCATTCCGGACACATCAACTCCTGCATACTCCTTTATGGCGTCTAACATAGGAAGCCTGCGAAAAGGAGCTTTGAATTCTATCTCTTTTCCCCAAAGGGTGACATTAGTTTTATTATGCAGAGTAAGGGCAACTCTCTCTATCATCTTCTCCACGAATTCCATCATCCAGAAGTAGTCTTTGTAGGCTACATATATCTCAAGAACAGTGAACTCCGGATTATGGGTACGGTCCATACCCTCATTTCTGAAATCTTTTGCAAATTCATAAACGCCGGTATAACCTCCAACGATAAGTTTCTTAAGATATAGTTCGTTTGCAATTCTCAGATATAGAGGAATGTCAAGAGCATTGTGGTGTGTGATAAAGGGTCTGGCTGCAGCACCTCCCGGTATAGGCTGAAGAATTGGTGTCTCAACCTCCATATAACCATGCTCATTGAAGAAGCTTCTCATTGTATTCATAATCTGAGTACGCTTCATAAAAGTCTCCCTTACCTGAGGGTTTACTATGAGGTCTACATATCTCATTCTGTATCTGAGCTCGGGATCAGAGAATTCATCGTATTTCTGACCATCTTTCTCCTTAACAATAGGGAGCACTCTTAAGGATTTACTCAGTACCGCAAGCTCTTTTGCGTGGATTGAGAGTTCTCCGGCCTGTGTAATAAATGCATATCCCTTTATACCTACAATATCACCAATGTCCAGCAGTTTTTTGAAGACTGTATTGTACATTGTCTTATCTTCATCCGGGCATATCTCATCTCTCTTTAAATAGACCTGAATCCTTCCCTTCTCATCCTGAATCTCCATAAAAGCGGCAGCTCCCATTATTCTTCTGGTCATTATTCTGCCTGCTATTGATATATCCTTTAGGTTTCCCTCTTCAGGGTTATACTGCTCCTTTATCTGGCTTGTTGTAATATTTACTTCGTAAGCGGCAGCGGGGTAGGGGTCGATGCCCAATTCCCTCATCGCCTTCAGCGAATCCCTTCTGATTATTTCCTGTTCGCTGAGTTCTGTGTAATCCATACAATTGAAGATTTTGGTAAAGTGCAAAAGTAGCTTTTTTTATCTAGTTTTTGAAATATAATAGCTATCTTTGTCAAGATATGGCACTGGATAAGCAATGGATAGTAAAGGAGCCGGGGAATCCGGCACTGGTTCGAAAACTCGCGGAAGATCTGGGAGTAGATGAAGCGCTGGCTAATTTGCTGGTTCAGAGAAATATAAAGACTTTTGCAGAGGCGAAGTCTTTTTTTCGCCCCAGTCTTGAGGAGCTTCACGATCCCTTCTTGATGAAGGACATGGATCTGGCAGTTGAAAGACTGGATATAGCTCTTAATAAAAACGAAAAAATTCTGATTTACGGGGACTACGATGTAGATGGAACAACAGCTGTTGCTTTGGTTTTTTCATTTCTCAGAAATCTTCATAAAAATCTCGGGTATTATATACCAGACAGATACAATGAGGGCTATGGTGTCTCTTACAAAGGGATTGACTGGGCTCATGAAAATGGTTATACCCTTATAATTGCACTGGATTGTGGAATCAAAGCTATTGAGAAGGTAGCGTACGCTCAGACATTGGGGATTGATTTTATAGTGTGTGACCATCACCTTCCGGACGAAAGGCTCCCGAATGCATCGGCAGTTCTGGATCCTAAAAGGTCTGATTGCTCATATCCTTTTGATGATCTATCGGGGTGCGGAGTGGGATTCAAGTTTATGCAGGCATTTGCAAAGGTAAGGAATATCGATTTTTCTGAATTGATTCCCCTGATGGACCTGCTTGTTGTGAGTATTGCCTCAGACCTTGTTCTTATGACAGGTGAGAACAGGATACTTGCTCATTTTGGTCTTAAACAGCTTAACGAAAGTCCAAGAAAAGGGCTGCTCTCTATTATAAAGCTTTCCGGTCTTGAGAAGCATATGATTACAATTGACGATATTGTATTCAAAATTGGTCCCAGAATCAATGCAGCCGGTAGAATGGAGTCAGGCAAGACAGCGGTTGACCTTCTGATAAGCAGGAATGATGACGAGGCGAGGAATATTGGTGATACTATAAATACTCATAATAATGACAGAAAGAGTATCGACAGGGAGATCACTCAGGCTGCGATAGAGATGGCTGCATCTGCAGCTGATTACCATGAGAGAAAGTCGACAGTACTTTACAATCCTTTATGGCACAAAGGTGTCCTGGGTATTGTGGCATCCCGTTTGGTTGAAACATACTATCGGCCTACAATAGTATTGACTGAATCGAATGGTTTTATAACAGGATCTGCCAGGAGTATTCCCGGTTTTGACCTTTATGAGGCTATTGAGAGTTGTTCTGATCTTCTTGAGAACTTTGGAGGGCATATGTATGCCGCCGGATTGACACTTAGAGAGAGTAACTTTGAGGAGTTTTGCACAAGATTTGAAACTTTTGTAAGAAATAAAATCACTAAGGAGCTTCTTACTCCAATAGTTAATATTGACACTTATCTTGAATTCAAACAGATCACACCTAAGTTTTTCAGAATTCTTAAACAATTTCAGCCGTTTGGCCCGGGGAATATGTCGCCGGTCTTTATCACCGAGAATGTTTATGATAACGGAAATGGCAGAAAAGTGGGATCTGATTCAGGTCACCTGAAACTCGAATTGATTCAGGAGAATGAGCCTCACAGACATATCTCAGCTATTGCCTTTAACAGGGCGGAGCACTTTGAGCACCTTAAATCCGGTAATCCTGTTGATATTTGCTATTCAATAGCTGAAAATTACTACAGAGGGATTGCCAATATACAGCTGAGGGTAAGGGATATAAGACTCAGGGAGGAGATTATATAGAACTCATAATCTCAGACAGAATTTCCCGGATATTTGTATTATCAACACTGATTGTAAGGTCGGCAGCGCTTTCGTATCCTGTTTTTCTCTGATCAAAAAGTTGTGCAATATGTAATCTGAGTTCAGAATCTGACTTCTCTTTCACAAGGGGTCTTGTCTTCTTAGCCTTGACAAGTCTTTCAGTTATTGTCTCCAATGATGCTTTCAGATAAATGCAGAATGTCCTTCTTTTAATAAGGTCTCTGTTTTTCTGAGATAAAAGGGCACCTCCACCAAGGGATAATACAAAAACTTTATCACAACATCCGTTTATTAGCTTTTCAAGATACTCCTCTTCAAGTTTTCTGAACTCTTGTTCTCCACGAGTGGAAAAGATTTCATCAATAGTTGCCCCCTCTCCCTCCTCAATTGCCAGGTCAAGATCTTTGTGCCTGCAGTAGAGATACAAAGCCAGTCTTGAGGCAATTGTGCTTTTGCCTACACCCATAAAACCTGTAAGAGTGATTATCATATTATTTTAGAACAGAGTGGGTGAATCGTTCTCAGATTCATTTCTTGTCTCCTCCTGGATATTCTCAATATTTTCAATCTCCTCTTCCTTTTGAATTGGCTCTGTAAATTTTACTGATTCAACTTCAAAAGCAGTAACTCTTTTCCCTTTTGCCCTGATGCTTTTTCCGGCGATAAAGGAGTCTACATCAATTGTTTCACTTCCTCTTTTTGCGTGCCTGCCGCCAAATACAATCTCTGCCTGAGGATATCTGTCATCACATATATCCAGAAGATAGCTTCCCGGGCTTTCAGAGATAAATGAAGTCACAATATTGTCATTGGGTTCAAATGGAAACCTTTTTATGTAAAAAGCAGATTGCTCTCCATCAAAGTATATTGCAGTGTAGATTTTTTCAATATCAAGTTTCTCAACAACTTTCAAATCCCCCTGATATCTGTTGCTTAAATCAAAGTTGGTAGTGTAGTACTCTCCATTTTTACATATCGCAAGTATCCGGTCTCCTGGAAGATACTCTCCCAGATACTTGCCTCTTGAGTCAGTGTTAAGTCTGTTTATATCAGTATCAAACCATATTGATACTCCTCCAAACTGGGAGACCCCTTTAGATTTAAGCTGGATTTTATGAACAGGATTTTTACTGAATACATTACCTTTTGAGCCTCTGTTTTTAATGGCGAGGGTTGAAAAGTCATATTCAATAATCAGCTTTTTGAGTTTTGGCCTTGGTTTGAGGAATACTTTAAGGATTTCTGCCTCTCCGTTGGGGTTAGCAGTAAACCATAAAATCTGTGACCCATCTTTGCCTTGTGTAAGATCGTACTCTTTATCCCTGGTAATACTGGTTACTGAGAATCTCTTTACAAAATACTCTCCGCTCTTGCCGTGACGGTAAACTGCGTTATAAATTGTTCTTTCGTCGTTCTTTTTAAAGACACCTACATGGATAATTCCCTTTCCCACAAATGCCTTATCCTGTATCTTTGTTACAATATATTTCCCATTTGACAGGAAGACAATGATATCATCAATATCTGAGCACTCGCTGACAAAATCGGCATTCTCGTCCCTGCGAAGGTCCATTCCCACAAAACCCTCCTCTTTGTTTGCATACAATTTTGCATTAACTGCAACAACTTTAGTTGCTTCAATTGTTTCAAAGTTTGTGATTGTGGTTTTCCGGGGGAACCTATCTCCGTATTTTTTCTTTAATTGCTGGTAATATTTGATTGTATGATTGTTGAGGTGCTCCAGATTGTATTTGACTTCCGACATCTCCTCTTCCATCTTTCTGATGGCTTCGTCAAGTGTTTTTATGTCAAATACTGAAATTTTACGGACCGGTTTTTCAACCAGTTTAAGAACATCCTCTTTTGTAACAGGTTTCCTGAGTATATGCTGATATTTAAGAAGTTCGGACTCAATATTGTCCAATTGCTCTTTCCAGGTTTGTGTTTTCTTCTCAAGCTCTTTGTAAATCTGATTCTCAAAGAACAACTTCTCAAGTGAAGTGTAATGCCATGAGTCCTCTAGTTCAGAAAGTCTGATTTCAAGTTCTCTTTTAAGAAGGTTTTTTGTGTATTCTGCGTTATGTTTAAGGATTTCATCAACTCCAAGAAAGCAGGGGTGATTATCTTTTATAACACAGGAATTTGGTGAAACAGATGTTTCGCAATCTGTAAATGCGTATAGCGCATCAATGGTTTTATCAGGAGAGACTTCATTATGAAGATGAACAAGAATCTCAGCACCAGATGAGGTATTGTCATCTACTTTGCGGACCTTGATTTTCCCTTTGTCATTTGCCTTAAGGATAGACTCAATTAGTTTTCCGGTTGTTTGTCCAAATGGAATCTCTGTAATGGCAAGAGTCTTTTTATCCAGTTTGGATATTTTTGCTCTTACTTTTATTACTCCGCCTCTGAGGCCCTGATTATATTTTGTACAATCTGCAAGTCCTCCTGTTGGAAAGTCCGGCAGAATAGTAAACTCTTTGTTGTTAAGATATGCTATACAGCTGTCAATAAGCTCGTTAATGTTATGAGGGAGGATTTTTGAGGCTAGGCCAACAGCAATTCCCTCCACCCCCTGTGCCAGGAGTAGTGGAAATTTAACCGGTAAATTAACAGGTTCCTGGTTTCTTCCATCATATGATGACATCCACTCAGTGGTTTTATTATTAAAAACCACTTCGTTGGCAAATTTACTGAGTCTTGCCTCTATATATCTTGGAGCTGCCGCACTATCACCAGTAAGAGTGTTACCCCAGTTACCCTGACAATCTACAAGAAGATCTTTCTGACCAAGCTGAACCAATGCATCACCAATCGAGGCGTCTCCGTGAGGGTGAAATTGCATCGTGTGGCCTATGATATTTGCAACTTTATTGTACCTTCCGTCATCCATCCTTTTCATTGAGTGGAGTATTCTTCTTTGTACAGGTTTCAAACCATCATTAATATGAGGAACCGCCCTCTCAAGAATAACATAAGAGGCATAATCGAGGAACCAGTCTTTGTACATACCTGTTAGTTTGTACTTTTTGTCTCCCTCGTTTATGAGTTTGTCATATTTACTATTCTCTGATTGTTCGGAAAGGTCGTCTGATTCCTCCTGAAGTTCGGGTTCGTAGTCAAGGTCGGGGATACTCATTCTGGTAATTGGGTTTTTCTAATCTTGTATGTAACCAAACTGTTTAAGCTTTCTCTTGTCTTCTCTCCAGTCCGGGTTTACCTTTACAAATATCTGCAAAAAAACCTTTTTTTCAAAAAAGGATTCCATATCCTTTCGTGCTAAAGTGCCCACTTTTTTAATTGCCGATCCTCCCTTTCCAATGATAATCCCTTTTTGAGAATCTCTCATTACATTTATCACAGCCTCAATCGAATAGAGTTCCGGCCCCTCTGTAAAGGTATCAATTGTTACCTCTGTTGAGTATGGAATCTCTTTATCATATGTAAGAAGAATTTTTTCTCTTATAATTTCTGAAGCAAAGAATCTGAGATTTCTGTCTGTGAATAAATCTTTATCGTACCATGCTGGACTCTCGGGAACAAGTTCAAGTATTCTGTTTAAAAGAGGTGACACATTGAATTTCTCCTGTGCTGAGACCGGGAAAATCTCAGCTCTTGGAACTAACTCCCTCCACTTTTCATAAAGGGTTTCAAGCTCTGCCTGATTGGAGAGGTCTATCTTGTTTATTACCAGAATGACAGGTGAGGAGACTCTATTTAGCTTCTCTATATATTCCTCATTTTTAGTACTTTTCTCTACCACATCGGTAACATAGAGGATAACATCTGCATCTCCTATTGCGGTCTCAACAAAGTTCATCATACTCTCCTGCAGCTTATAGCTGGGCCTGAGTATGCCAGGGGTATCCGAGAAGACTAGCTGATAATCCTCCCCGTTTACAATACCCATAATTCTGTGTCTTGTTGTCTGAGCTTTTGCAGTAACTATTGAAAGCTTCTCTCCAACTAGGGCATTCATAAGAGTAGATTTGCCAACATTTGGGTTACCAATAATGTTGACAAATCCAGACTTGTGAATTTTTAAAGAGTCGTTATTCATAAGAGCCCATTTTGAGCATTGAGACTTCGTTTTCTGTTAAAAAACGCCATTGCCCCCTGCGCAGATTCTTTTTTGTAAGTCCTGCGAAGTATACTCTGTCAAGCCTTTTGACTTTATATCCAAGATGTTCAAATATTCTTCTTACAACTCTGTTTCTGCCTGAATGAATCTCAAGCCCTACCTGGCTATTATCTTCATCAACATATGACAGTGAGTCTGCGTGAATCTCTCCGTCCTCAAGTTCCAGTCCCTCTAGTATTTGATCGAAATGGGGCTTGGAAAGGTTTTTGTCAAGAACAACATGGTAGATCTTTTTCCTGTTGTACGAAGGGTGTGTCAGTTTGTCTGCCATCTCTCCGTCATTTGTAAGAAGAAGGACTCCGGTTGTCTGCTTGTCAAGTCTTCCTACCGGGTATACCCTTTGAGGACATTTTCCTGCAACCAGCTCCATAACAGTCTTCTCTGCGTTTGGATCAGAGAGAGTTGTTACAAAATCTTTTGGCTTGTTCATTACGATGTAAACTTTCTCCTCTCCCTTTAGCCTTTCGCCATTGAATCTGATGTCATCTGCAGGATTAACGCGTACTCCTAGCTGATTAATAATAACTCCATTTACCGTAACAAGTCCTGCTGTTATATACTCATCGGCCTCTCTTCTTGAGCAGATGCCTGAATTTGCAATGAATTTGTTAAGTCTTACCAATCCATCCTCTCTCTTTTTAGTAGCAGGTTTCTTTTTGATTATTCTGGTAGGTTTATCAAATGATGGTCTGCCGTAAGATGGTCTGTCGTAAGATGG
>JAGPLK010000017.1:13035-27281 GCA_018053445.1 Bacteroidales bacterium
AATTTGCAATGAATTTGTTAAGTCTTACCAATCCATCCTCTCTCTTTTTAGTAGCAGGTTTCTTTTTGATTATTCTGGTAGGTTTATCAAATGATGGTCTGCCGTAAGATGGTCTGTCGTAAGATGGTCTGTCGTAAGATGGTCTGTCGTAAGATGATCTTTCATAAGATGGTCTGTCACCGGAGGTCCTTCTTGATGATGGCCTTCCAAATGATGGTCTCTCTTCTGATGATTTGCTGTAAGAAGGCCTGCCTGAGGAGGGCCTTCCGGATGATGACCTTCCAAATGAAGGCCTGTCGCTCGATGGTCTGCCATAAGATGGCTTTCCGTAAGACGGCCTGTCAGAAGACGGTGTTTCAGATTTTCTGTAAGGTCTTGCATCACTGCGACCTCTTGATGGTGACCCTGCGGACCTCCCGGCTCCCGCTTCTGATGGGCCTCTTCTGCCTGGAGCTCCCGCTCCGGCACTCTTTTTTAGTTCAAATTTTCTCATTGATATAGAATTCGGGTGCAAATTTATGTTATTAAGATAGATTTTCCTACTTTTACAAACTTATTCAGCAACTTCCTGTAATTATGAACGGCCTAAAGGCGCTCCTGGCGCGAAAATTTGGAATTAATCCTCTGATGAGGGAGAACCTTATTGTATCTCTTCGTTCAATAAAGAGTACTCGCCTTCGTTCATCTCTTACAATACTCATAATAGCGATTGGCATTACCTCATTGGTAGGAATTCTGACCGCTACAGATTCTCTTAAAGCTCTTATGACTGAGAACTTTGGGAAAATGGGTGCAAACTCTTTTTCAGTCAGATCTGCTTTTTCTGAGGTTGATAATGCCGGGAGAAGACCCAGAGTGTTAAACAGCCGAAATATTTCTTATGCTCAGGCGAGGAGTTTTGCAGAGAACTACAAGATTCCTTCAATTATTTCTATATCTGCTACAGCTGTTGGAAACGCAACAATTAAATACGCTTCCAATAAAACAAATCCTAATATCAGAGTTACTGCAACGGATGAACATAACCTTGCATTTTCAGGAGCTACTATTGCAAAGGGAAGAAACTTCAGTAAACAGGATATTGAATCGGGCTCTTTTACCTGCCTTATTGGCTCCGGAGTTGAAACAGCTCTTTTTAAGGGTGTAAACCCTGTTGGGAAAATAATAAGTGTTGGTGCTGCAAGGTATGAGGTCATAGGAACAATAGCTAATCAGGGAAGCTCTTTTGGAGGAGGACCCGATAACCAGGTGTGGATCCCTGTCTCTAATGCAAGAGGAGTGTTTTTGTCAGATAACTCTTTCTATCTGATTAATATTATTCCAAAAGAGGGGGTTAATCAGGAGAGGGCCATTGAGGCAGCAGAACAACTTTTCAGATCTATAAGGCGCCTTAGTCCACTTGATGCTTCTGATTTCAGGGTAACCAAGTCCGACGCCTTCCTTGAGGATATAATGCAAATAATGAGTTATGTTACGATAGCTGCATTTATTATAGGAATAATTACTCTTCTGGGTGCGGCAGTAGGGCTGATGAATATTATGTTAGTCTCTGTTAAAGAGAGAACCAGAGAAATTGGGACAAGAAAGGCTCTGGGAGCAAACTCAAAAACTATTAAACAGCAGTTTCTTTTTGAATCTGTTGTTATTGGTCAGATAGGGGGATTAATGGGCATTCTGCTTGGGATTTTAATTGGCAATCTGACTGCTCTAATTATGAAAAGCCCTTTTGTAATGCCTTGGATCTGGATGTTTATGGGTGTTATGGTCTGTCTAATTGTTAGTGTACTCTCCGGTTATTTGCCGGCGGTAAGGGCATCCAAACTTGATCCTATTGAGGCTCTCAGATACGAGTAGCCTATTTTAATCTGAAAATATATGTAATTGTTCCCTCCTGGACAGCAGGAGCAGATGAACTTAAGTTGAACTTAGCCTTTAGAGCAGCTCTTTTTGATGCCTCCCAAAGTGTCCTGTTCTGAACCGTTGTGCCGGGAGCTCCCGGGGATGCATCAATAACTGTCCCGTATTGGTCCACCATAATTTTAACAACTACTTTCCCAGCTGCGTTTACTGAATAATCCGGTTCAGGAAGGTTCCCCATAAGACTCCTTCCGGCCAGTCTGGCAGATGGCTCCCCTTCTGTTGATCCAATCTTAGTATTACCCTGGGCATGCCCAGCAGAAAGGCTCTCACTTATCTGTTTTGATACTTGAGGATCCTCAGAATTTTGATTCTGGGCGCTTGGGAACAGAGCTCTTCTGTCAATTGGTTTTGGCTTAGGGGGCTCATAATGTTCCACATCCCCGGTCTCTCCGGATGATGCCTCGGCACCAGTATTTGCTCTGCTCCCTTTAATTGCTGATTCCGAACGCTGAACTAATTTCACCTCCTGCTCCGGATTTGGATTTTCAACTCTGGGCTCATGCCCACTCTTTACCTGAATGGGCCTTGGTGGCTCCATCTCCAGATCAACTTCAATCCCCAGTTCTGCGGGAGGTGGGTAAATGACCTTAAACCCGGATGAGAAAAGAACTGTCATGGCTGCTATATGAACGGCCAAAGTTAGACCAGCTCCAATAACCTTGGCTCTGGCCTCCTGTGGGGTATCGTTTTTAGGCACCTTGGACATCTCTTCCTTTATAATAATTATTTCTATTCTGCAGCTGTTGCAAGAATTATTTTGTATTGATTCCTTTTTGCAATATTCATGACATTAACGACCTGTTCCATTGGAACACTTTTGTCAACATGGAGGGAAATAGTTGGATCTTCTCTGTCCATCAGCTCCTGCTGAATCATAGCCTCAATGTCATTAAATGCTACAGGGGTGTTTTTGCCGTTTAAATGGTAGGAAAATGTATTTGATGGTAAATAGTGTTTTATTGATATACTAACCATGGGCTTTGCAGAGACCTGGTTAGTGCTTTTTGGCAGTAACAGTTTGAGAGCATTGGGATTAACAAGGGTAGATGTAACAAGGAAGAATACAAGCAGCAAAAAGACAATGTCTGTCATTGATGACATACTGAATGTAGAATCTACTTTTGAACGACGCTTAATTGACATTTTATTTACTATTTGCCTGCAGGTTCATGCAGGAGATCCATAAATTCAATGGTATTGCTCTCCATTTTATAAACGATATTGTCGATTCTGGCGACAAGATAATTGTATCCAAAATACGCGATAATACCAACAATAAGACCGGCAACAGTAGTTACCATTGCTGTGTAAATACCTCCTGAAAGAAGGGTGATGTCCACATTGCTACCTGCTTGTGACATATTATAAAAAGCCTGGATCATACCAATAACAGTTCCAAGGAATCCAATCATTGGAGCGCCTCCGGCAATTGTTGCAAGCATTGGAAGACCCTTCTCGAGTCTGGCAACCTCAACATTGCCCATATTCTCAACAGCAGTTTGAATATCATTCAGCGGCCTGCCTATTCTTTCTATTCCCTTCTCAATAAGTCTGGCAATAGGTGTCTCCTGAGACTGACATAGGTTTATAGCTGCTTTGATCTTACCTTCATGAATATAGTCGTGAATATTTCTCATGAAATTTTCATCTATCTGAGATGCTTTTCTGATTGCCCACCATCTCTCTCCAAAAATATAAATAGTCAGAATAGATAGTATTAGCAGTGGAATCATTATCCATCCACCTTTCAGAGCCATTTCAATAAGTGAAAATGATAGCTCCTCTTTAACCGGAAGAACTGCTTGAACTGCAACTTCTGCGGCATCTTGTGCCATTGCTGCCAAAACTGGAAAGGTCATATTTTAGTTATTTTATAATGTAGTTCACAAAAATACAACAATTGGGCCATTTATAATGGCCCAATTGCAAAAAAACTATTTGCTTTCTGAGATCATTGATTTTGCCTTATCAGAGAGATTGATAATTGGCTTAACAGATGCCTCTTCAGATTCAGTTATTATCTCTTTTACCTTTAGCCTCTCTGCAAGAAGTCTGTAATAGCCCACCATATCCTCTTTCAAAGAAAAATCCGGGTTGAAATTTCTAAAAGCCCTCTTTGGAGCAGGGATAATACTCGCAAGAAAAATGGACTCGTTAATATTTAGCTGGTGAGGCTCTTTATTAAACCAAAAGAGAGATGCTTCTCTAACTCCGTAAATTCCCGGCCCCCACTCAATAATATTCAGATAGACTTCAAACATCCTCTCTTTAGAGACCAGCCTGTTACTTTCTATAAGCCATACAATCAGAATCTCTTCAAACTTTCTTGCTAATGTCTTGTGACGATTCAGATATACATTCTTTACGAGTTGCATTGTGATTGAACTTCCTCCTCTGGCAAATCTCCCTTTTTTTAAATTTTCTGCTATTGCACCTCTTATCCCTTCAGGAACAAAACCATTGTGATAAAAGAATCCACCATCCTCTGACTGGAGCACAGCCATTTGAAGATATGGCGATATCCTTCCAAGTGGTGTGAAATTGGGATTTGATTCCCCAACAGTAAAACTTCTTACGGGTTGCCCCTTTTCGTAAACTGTATGCAAAAAATCACCGGTCATTAGCCTAAGGTCTGCCCTCCCCATCTTTCTGATCATAAAATCTCTTTTATTAAGGCTCGATTCCAGTTTTAGACTGTCAACATTATTAAAATCAACTAGAAGAAGAAATCTGTAATCCATATAACCTGAAGTTTCAATGTTTTCCAGATTTAGAAATAACCCTTTTGGAAGAGATGAAAATAGCTCGTCAGCATTTAGGTTCTCTTTTATAAGTGATGCCGTTAATATCCAGTTTTCTCTCTTTTCTGCTCTCATGAAGGGAGAAAATGAGAGAGCATTAATGGTTATTACTGATGAGGAATCCAATTCAGCATAATTGGCTCCTATATTTACATTATAATCAATAATTCCCTTTTTTAATACAACCTCTTCCGGAGAGATATCCGGATGAAAGAGAGATATTGATGATGCCGATGCGTTCCCTGAAAAAATTATTTTCTCATTTTCTCGCAGCGTTGATTTTATGTTCAGGGCGAGTGTATCAAATAAAAGTTTAGCCCCCCATCTGAACTCCAGAAAGGGGACTTTAAACATTGTACTCTCTTTTGGTGTGAATATTGCCGATACGCTTCTCTCTTCATCGTTCAGAGTCCCTGTTGCCCTTAAATGCTCCTTTCTCCCGTTTTCATCTGCTGTTATCAGCGAAGTATATTTGTCATTTTCAACAGTAGACTCTGTTAATCTTATATCTAGTTTATAATCATTATTAATATATGTAAGATAAACATCTTTTAAAACAGCATCTGATGGCATCAAGTCCAGAAACAGGTTATAAAGAGAAGCTGCTATTTTTGAGTAATCAATGGTTATTAAGGATCTTTTATCCTCTGACTTAATGTTCTCCTTTTTAGCAAGAGAGTCAGAATTTATTTTGTAAAGAAAGTCAAAGTTAGATGTTGAGTCTCTCTTTACGAATGTAAGCCCCCCTCTCTCAATTTCCAGATATTTTAGGTCCGGTCTTAGAATGATTAGTCTCCAGGGATTGAGCCTTGCAATAATTTTGTCCGCTTTTAAGAGTGTGTCTCCCCCTTCTGGCACAACAGAGAGTCCCATAATCTTAACTCCGGATAATCCGGAGAGGCTTAAATCATCATAGTTGATTTCTATTCTGAGACGGCCTTCAATTCTTTTGATTTTTCTCTCTGCTGCAAATTCAATAATAAAACCTCTCAGGAGAATTAATAATAGTAGAGTAATAAGCAGCGCTCCGCCAAAAATGATTTTCTTGTTTTTTTTCATATAAAATAGAGAAGGTAACCGGCTAAAGCCCCTCCCAACACTATAAACGCACTGTTTAATTTTTTAAAATAAAGAAGAGAGGCCATTGAAAGAACTGCAATAACTGTGCTCTTCCAGTCCGTCAGAGCGTCCATTCCCATTTTTATACATACAGTAATAATTACAGCAACCGAGGCTGCATTTACTGCTTCAAGAAAGGCCGAGAAAATTTTTGATTTTTTGAGCCTCGGTAAAAGAGGATTAAGAAGGGCAACAAAAAGGAAAGAGGGTAGGAAGATACCTAGTGTAGCAAGGAGAGAACCGGTTATACCTCCCATTTGCCATCCAATAAATGTGGCTGTGGAGAGGACAGGGCCGGGTGTGAATTGACCGGCTGCTACGGAGTCAATAAGCACCTCTCTGGAGAGTAGGCCTGTTGCAACAAGTTCGGCATCAAGAAATGCAAAGAGGACATATCCGCTTCCGTACAGCAGAGCACCGGTCTTAAAGAATAGCAAAAAAATCTGTAATCCGGGAACTATCGAAAGAGTCTTCTCTTTGGCACTCTTTCCAAAATATAAGAGGACTCCTGCTGCGCCTGCTGCAAAAAGGGCGTAAATTTCGTTAATTCCAAAAAGGGTGGCTATTAGAACAGCTAATCCAAGGAAAATTAAAGTTATGTTTTTGAATGCTTTTTTTCCAAGAGGTATTGCAGCATTAGCTATGATTGCAATTACAGCCGGTTTAATCCCGTAAATATATTTCTCAGCATCAGGCAGTGTACCATATAATTGATATAACCATGCAATTATTCCGGTTATTAAAACGGCAGGTGCGATAAAAGAAGCTCCTGCAACAAACAGCCCTTTCCATCCTCTCTGTTCATAGCCGCAATGCATAGTCATCTCTGTAGAATTGGGGCCGGGAATGAGATTGGTAGCGCCTACCAAATCAAGAAAATGTTGGTGTGACATCCACCCTCTTTTTCTTACAACCTCGTCCTCCATCATAGCAATATGTGCAGCAGGACCACCAAATGATATTGATCCCAGTTTAAGGAAAAGAAGAGATATCTCCTTAAGTGATGTCATAGTGCGTTTTTTAATGTGGCTTGCTGCTCATCTCAAATACCATCAGACCTCCACGCATTATATCATAGTGGGAGATAAATGGAAAATCCAGCGCATCACCATTAAGTATAACCCTTTTTACATACACATTGTTCACGGAGTTATTTGTGGTCTCAATCCTGAACTTGTTTCCGTTTTCAAGATTGATTGTAGCAGATATGAGCAACGGGCTTCCCAGATAATAAAAAGTACTACCCGGAGCAACAGGGTAAAATCCCATAGAACTGAAAATGTACCAGGCACTCATCTGCCCACAATCGTCATTTCCACTCAGTCCATCAGGATAAGGTTTATATTTTGTATCTAAAATATTTCTGATATGCCTCTCTCCCTTCCATTTGTCGTCAGTAAGGTTGTAGAGATATGCGACATGGTGAGATGGTTCATTACCATGAACGTAGGAGCCTATAATTCCATCTCTGGTAATATCTTCAGTCTTTTCAAAATATTTGTCCGGAAGGTGCATTGAAAAAAGAGTATCCAGGTAGTTTGCGAATCTCTTTTTACCACCCATCAGTTTAACAAGTTCATCCGGGGCATGAGGTACATAAAGGGAGTAATTCCATGCATTTCCTTCAATAAATCCCTGTCCGTGAGTGTCAAGAGGATCAAACTCTTTTTTGAAACTTCCGTCTGATAATTTTGGCCTCATAAAGCCGCTCTCTTTGTCAAAGAGATTTTTGAAATACCTTGAACGAATTATAAATTCATTAAAAACTCCTGCGTTTCCAACTTTCTCCGCCATCATGGCAATTGCCCAGTCATCGTAAGCATATTCCAAAGTTTTTGAAACAGAGTTGCCACTCTTGTCTTCAGGTACATATCCCCTGGTAATGTACTCTTCCAGGCCATCATAGTATTTGTTCTTTGCTGTGGCTACAGAGGCTGTAACCGCCTTTTCGTAGTCAAATCCTGTTATGTTTTTTACCATGGCATCTGCAATCAGAGAAACGGAGTGATAACCAATCATACACCAGTTTTCATTAGCGTGGTGTGACCATACAGGTAACATTTTATGAACGCTTTGGTCGTAATGTGCAAGCATTGAGTTCATAATGTCAGAGTTTCTCTTTTGTTGAATTATATTAAAAAGAGGGTGTAAGGCTCTGTATGTATCCCATAATGAAAGTGTTGTGTAGTTTGTGTGTTTCTCTGCCTTGTAAACATTCTGGTCAATACCCCTGTACTCTCCATTCACATCCATATACTCTGTTGTGCCGATAAATGCGTGATAGAGTGAAGTGTAGAAGTTAATAAGGTCATCTTCTCTCTCTGTCTCTACCTCAATCTTTCTAAGCTCTCGCTCCCAAATATCAGAAGCTCTCTTTCTGTAAAGATTAAAATCTTTGTGTGGCGCCTCCTGTTCAAGGTTCAAAAGGGCATTTCTGGTACTTACAGGTGAAAGTGCAACTCTAAGCAAAATCACCTCCCCCTCATCTGTATTAAAATCAAAATAGGCTCTAAGCTGAGGAGCTGCCATCTCCGGGAAATTGCTCTCCTGGTTGAACTTTCTCCAGAATCCTTTATAAATCTGTTCTCCGGAAAAGGATTTGTAGCCGTAGTTTTTAAAGGGTTTTGAAAATTTTATTGCAAAATACTGAGTACGGGTTCTTCCCCAGCCGTTGGTCTGTCTGTATCCTGTTATTGTTGTCTCATTTTCTACTCTGAGAAACGTCCATATGTTCTTTCCCGGATAGTTGTATATGCCATGAACAAGATCTAATATCACATGTGCATTATCTGATTTTGGAAAGGTGTATTTATGAATGCCTACTCTGGTTGTAGCAGTAAGTTCTGCTTTAATCCCGTAGTCATCAAGCATAACACTGTAATACCCGGGTTCGGCCGTTTCGTTTTTATGGTTGAAAAGCGACCTGAAGCCATCTTTGTGTTTTTCAGCTCTCCCAGGGTTTAATTGTAATATACCTGTGGTAGGCATAATGAGAACATCCCCAAGATCAGAGTGGCCTGTACCGCTAAAATGTGTGTGGCTAAATCCAACAATTGTTGAGTCACTATATTGATAGCCCGCGCAGTATTTATAAACATCCTTGTTGTAGGTCCCGTTAACTGAATAGCTAATAGTATCTGTATCAGGACTCAATTGAACCATTCCAAACGGAAGTGTTGCACCCGGATAGGTGTGCCCCATTTTCTCAGTACCTATGAACGGATTTACATATCCGGTAAGTCGCTTATCAGATTCGCCCTGAAACAAAAACAGTGCAGCTGCCAGTATTAAAAAATTCATTCTCCAAGATTATATGTTATGGCTCTTACCTCCTGAGCCCATTCATAAGCAGATTTTGATTTGTCAAAGGTCTCCCAGGAAATTGGTTTCCCTATTGTTACCTTGATTGTCTTGCCCTTTTTCAGGAAAATTTCGTGAGGAAGAAGCATTAATTCTATATTTGCTTCAATACCAAAGAACTTTCTTACATTATTAATTCTGTAAAACAGCTTTGAATTTGTTCCGTGAAAGTGAAAGGGAACGATATCTCTTTTGTGTGCAATGGCTTTGGTAATAAAGCTTTTTTGCCAGGGAAGATCCTGGATTTTCCCGTGATGCCTTCTTGATACAATACCGGCAGGAAAGTGAGTAATCGCAACATCCATTGCGTATGTCTCTTCAATTGCTTTCAGGTATGCCTTGGAAGATCCGTCAAAGACATTCACGGCTACTACAAAGTCGTTTAGCTGGGGAATGAACCTGAAAGAGTCATTTGCTATGGCCTTTAGCGTTCCGTATTTTCCCGATACAATACTTGTGAGAACAAGTCCGTCAGCGAAACCAAAAGGATGGTTTGCAGCGAAAAAGCACTTTCTGCTTTCAGGCAGGTTCTCTAATCCCTCTGCCTCTATTTTTATCTGAAACTCCTCCAGGAGAGCTTTGAGAAATTCGGCACCACTGAGATGAGAATATTTATTGAGGATTATGTTCAGCTCATCCTCATGGACAATCCTGCTCAGTATTCGGATAATCCAACCGGGAAGATGTTTGAGAAAGCCTTTTTTTCTCTCTCTAAGTGCTTTCTCAATATCAATGTATTTTTTTATCATCAGGGTCTTTATTAAATTGCTATACCTGTTATCTCTGTTGAAATATTAAATAGTTTTTCAGCAACTGATTCTTTGTAATATCTGTTCATATCGTTTGAAACGGCCGGGTATCCTCTCCAGTTATCCCAACCATCAGGACCAATTAATTCCCCTCCTTTAAGATTTGGTTCTGTTGCTGCAAACAGGGTAGGGAGAGCCCCCATATGCGCAGGTTGTCCCACCAGTCTGAATCCCCACGAAAGAATTCCCGGAGAAGGTTTGCCGGAACCTCTGGAGGTAAGATTTGTAGCAGAAACTCCGGGATGACATACAATGCTTTTAGTCTGGTATGATCTCCCTTTTAAAATATTATCCAGCCTCTTTCCAAATAGGAGGTTGGCATACTTGCTCTGGCTGTAGAACTTAAATGCTCCGTATCCCTTTTTTGCATCCAGGTTGTCATAGTGAATTTTGCCCCCTCTTGCCGCTATACTGCTTACAGTGACCACTCTTGAACCGGGTATATCTTTCATCAGAGGTAAAAGTAGTCCTGTGAGAGCAAAATGGGCAAGGTGATTTGTTCCAAATTGAAGTTCGTATCCCTGTTTGGTAAGTTTAAGGGGAGGAACCATTACTCCGGCATTATTGATTAAAATATCAAGCCTTGAATATTTAAGCGCGAATGTCTCTGCAAATTTTTTTACACTCTCCAAATCAGAAAGTTCAATGTGCATTACTTCAATAATAGCTTTAGGGTACACTTCTTTAATCTCTCTTGCAGCTGACTCTCCTTTCTCCAGATTTCTTACTGCAATAATAACATTTGCCCCTTTAGAGGATAAAACCCTGGCCGCTTCAAGTCCTATACCGCTTGAGCCTCCTGTAATAATTATAGTTTTTCCTTCCAGTGAACCAATATTCTCTGTCGTCCAATTGTTTTTCATTGTTAATTATCTTTTATTGCGAAGTCAACAGCTTTGTATGCATGAATTTTTGTTGTGTCAAAAATGGGAATATCAACATCACCTTCTCTTATTAAAAGAGGAATTTCTGTACAACCCAGTATTACCCCCTCAGCACCCTGTTCCTTAAGGCTGTTTATTATTACCTTAAATCTATCCCTTGACTCTTCTGCAATAATACCTTTTATGAGCTCTTGGTAAATAATTCCATGAATAATGTCTCTGTCACCGGAATCTGGAACAATAACCTTAATATCATAATTCTCTTCTATTTCCCTCTGTAGAAATCTTTCTCCATAGTGAATTTTGTACCAAGCAGAGCAACTTTCGTAAGTCCGTATAAAGATATTGCCTCTGCAGTGGCGTGGGCTATGTGCAAAAATGGTACCGATATACTTTTTTCTATAGCATCTTTGCACAGGTGCATTGTATTAGTGCAAAGAACTATTATATCTGCACCTGCCTTTTGACACCTGACGGCAGCATCGGCCATAAGCCTATCTAGTTTACCCCACTCCTCTTTATGCTGAAGTTTAACTATTTCATCAAAATCAACAGTGTACATTACACTTTTGCAGGAGTAATCGCCGCCAAGGAGTTCACGTACTCTTTTGTTTACAAGCTGATAATAGACAACAGATGACTCCCAGCTCATTCCTCCAATCATTCCAATAGTTTTCATGCTCTACTAATCCTCCTCTTTTAGATTCTCATTGTATTCGTCTACAATAGCCATTGCTCTCTCTTTAAACTCTTCCGAAACAATAACTTTAACAGCTCCAACTCCCCCGGGAGATGTTCCAAATGGCAGGATAGTCCCAATAATTTCATTCTTTAGAAAAGATGGTATGCCCTCGTTTTCCAATAGATTTCTGACCATTTCGGCCTGCCAGCCGGTACCGGCAAATACTTCAGCACTATTAGTTTTGTCTTCCATAACTATACTCTTTATTTTTATCAAATGTAAACATTCTTTCCTTACCTGCATAATGTGTAACTTTGCAGAATGGAAAGGAAAGGTTTGCCTACATCGCTTGGCACAGAGAGTGTGTGGAAATTATTGCTACAGTACGCAATACCATCTGTTATTGCAATGACTGCATCCTCACTTTATAACATAACTGACAGCATTTTTATCGGGCAGGGGGTTGGTGCTTTGGCTATATCAGGGTTAGCCATATCCTTCCCGCTGATGAATCTCTCTGCAGCATTTGGTACCCTGGTGGGAGCGGGCGCAGCCAATCTTATATCTTTGAGGCTTGGACAAAAAGACTACACTAGTGCAAACAAAATTTTAGGCAATGTGGTCTCTTTGACAACTATACTTGGTGTATCTTATACATTGGGAATACTCTTTTTTCTTGACCCCATTTTGATCTTTTTTGGAGCCAGCAGTGATACTTTGCCATTCGCTAAGGAGTATATGCTTATCATAACTTTGGGCAATGTTGTCACTCATATGTACTTTGGTCTGAATGCACTTATGAGGTCCAGCGGATTTCCAGCTAAATCAATGTATGCAACTATTGCTTCAGTGTTGATTAATGCTGTACTAACTCCAATTTTTATATACGGACTTGATATGGGGATAAGAGGTGCTGCTGTTGCAACAGTTCTATCTCAGATAATTCTATTAACATGGCAGGTTAAATTTTTCTCAGACAAGAGTAATTTTTTGCATTTTAAGAGGGAGCATTTAAAAATTGACAGCAAAATAGTAAAAGATACAATGTCAATAGGGCTGGCTCCATTTCTGATGAATGCGGTGTCTAGTGTTATTGTTATTCTCATTAATCACGCACTTGTTAAACATGGTGGGGACCTTGCCGTGGGAGCCTATGGAATAATGAACAGAATTGCAATGCTTTTTGGAATGGTTGTAATGGGGCTGAATATGGGGATGCAGCCTATTGCAGGATACAATTACGGGGCAGGTTTGTATCACAGGGTAAATAAAGTTCTTAAGCACACAATTGTTCTGGCAACAATTGTTATTTCTATTGGTTTTCTTATTGGAGAGTTAATTCCCAGACAAGCCGCACAACTGTTCACAAGCGACGAAAAACTTTTAGATTTGACTGTTCAGGGGATGAGAATTGCCTTTGCGGCATTCCCTATAATCGGCTTTCAAATGGTATCGTCAAATTTTTTCCAGAGTATTGGAAAGCCCGGGAAGGCTATATATATGTCACTCTCCAGACAGGTGATTTTCCTGATTCCTGCTGTGTTGATTCTTCCAAATTTTTTTGGGATAGCCGGTGTCTGGATGAGTCTTCCTGTTGCTGATACCCTTGCGGCTGTGAATTCTGCATTTTTGCTGGCAATACATTTTAAAAAAAATAAATCATGAAAGATCATTTTTGCATAACCATTGGAAGAGAGCTTGGCAGTGGAGGCAGAAGGATTGGCGAGCTTGTTGCTGCTAAGTTGGGAATATCTTTCTACGACAAAGAGCTGCTAAGTTTAGCATCAAAAGAGAGTGGCCTTGAGAAGGGCTTTTTTGAAAAAGCCGATGAGAGACAGGCGTGGTCTCTTTTTGGGATAACGGAGTACTACTCACTGAACCCTTTGAGCGGAGAGTCACTTTTTGTAATTCAAAGCGATGTAATTAAAACCTTGTCAGAGGAGAAATCTTGTCTTTTTGTGGGAAGATGTGCCGATTATGTGTTAAAGGACTATTCAAGAAGGCTTGATGTCTTTATTACAGCAGATGAGGTTGACAGAGTCTCTGCTATATCAGATAAAATGGATATATCCAGAGAGAAGGCAAAGTCTGTTATTGAAAAGACAGACAAACAAAGAAGGTCCTATTATAACTATTTCACTAATAAACATTGGGGTAATGCAAACTCTTACCATATCTGTATAAACTCATCATTAATGGGTGCAGAGGCAACTGCAAATTTTATTTGCGAAATAGCAAAAAAGAGGTTTGGGGTTTAACAAATCAACTGTTGAGAGTCTCCTCTCCCTCCTTAACTGATGCACCACATTTACTGCAGTAGTTGTGGTTCTGTTCAAGCACATTACCACAATTTTCACAAAGTCTCTTCTTAGTTTCGCTCCGGGACATCTCTACTGTCAATATTCCGGTAGGTACAGCAATTATGGAATAACCCATAAGCATTATAAGTGAAGATATTATCTTCCCAACAACAGTCACCGGAACAATATCCCCGTATCCTACAGTAGTAATTGTGATTATTGCCCAGTATATACTTTGGGGTATACTGGTAAAGCCATTATTTCCCCCCTCAATAACATACATAATTGATCCAAGAACAATTACAAGGGCTAAAATTACAGAAAGGAATATACTGATTTTAAAAAAACTAGTCTTAAGGGCCCTTATCAGG
>JAGPLK010000069.1 GCA_018053445.1 Bacteroidales bacterium
TAATCCGGATGAAAAAGGGTTGAAGATTCCTGTAGACTTATCATTTGCCTTCCATACGGATGCCGGCACTACCCTGAATGACTCAATTATTGGCACACTGGGTATATATACAAGGGCTTCCAACGGCTCTGATCTTCTTCCTGATGGCAGAGACAGAATAGAGGGAAGATACCTTACAGATTTGATTCAAACTCAAATTGTAGAAGATATTAAAACAAAATATGAACCCATCTGGCAACGCAGAGGTATTTGGGACAGATCATATTCGGAATCCAGATCTCCACAGGTTCCTTCAATGCTGCTTGAACTTCTCTCTCATCAAAATCTTGCAGATATGAGATATGGTTTGGATCCTGAGTTTCGTTTCACTGTTTCTCGTGCTATTTACAAAGGAATGTTAAAGTATTTAGCTACCTCACAAGGTAGAGAGTATGCAGTTCAGCCTCTGCCAATAAAAGATTTTTCAGTTTCGCTCCATAGTGATGTTGCTCTGCTAAGGTGGAAAGGTGTTGAAGATCCTTTGGAGATTACTGCAAAACCTGAAAAATATATCGTATACACAAGAAAAGGAGATAATGGATTTGACTCCGGAAGAATTGTGGAGGGTAACTCTCTTGCTCTTGATGTTGAAAAGGGAGTATTGTATTCATTTAAAGTAACAGCAGTGAACGGCGGAGGAGAGAGTTTTCCTTCTGAAATCCTTTCACTCTACAATGCAAAGCAATCAAGAGGAACATTACTAATAGTAAATGGTTTTAACAGAGTATCTGCTCCGGCAAGCTTTGCAACACCTGATACAACTATGGGTGGTTTTATGGATTGGGATGACAATGGAGTTCCCTATAAAAAAGATATATCATTTATCGGAAGTCAGTACGAATTCAGGAGAGAAATTCCATGGATGGATGATGACTCTCCCGGATTTGGTGCATCATATGCAGATTATGAGACCAGAGTGATTGCTGGAAATACTTTTGATTACCCTTCTCTTCATGGAAGATTGTTTGCAAATCAAGGGTATAGTTTTGTTTCAGCAAGCCGGGAGTCTGTAGAGACCGGTAGTGTGGACTTAAAAGCCTATCCGATAGTGGACTTTATAATGGGTAAGCAGAGACAATACAGAATGGGAAGAGGACACGGAGATGTTAAATTTAAAGTATTCACACCAGGTATTATCAAAGCTATTGAAGAGTTTTCAAAAGCTGGCGGAAATATTCTTATAAGCGGATCTTATATTGCTACTGATGTTTGGGATAGTATTGAAACTGACGACACAACTAAAAACTTTGTAAAGAATGTGTTGAAATATGAATGGAGGACAAATAAAGCCAGTAAAACAGGATATGTAAAAGCAGTCCAAAGTCCTTATAAATTTGGCGGAGAGTTCTCGTTTCACACAATTCCCAATGAATACTCTTACACTTCAGAATCTCCGGATGGGATTGAACCATCAGGAGAGGGAGCATGGACAATATTCAGATATAAGGAGAATAACATATCTGCAGGTGTTGCTTATAAAGGCAGCTACAAAGTAGTCTCTCTGGGCTTTCCGGTAGAAACCATTAAGAATAAAACAGAGATGGAAGAGCTACTTAAATCTGTTCTGCTATTCTTTAATGAGAATAAATAATAAAAGCATGACTAAAATTAGTGATAAATCAATAATTGAACTTATTAAAAGGGAGGTAAAACCAGCTCTTGGTTGTACCGAACCAATTGCTGTCTCCCTTGCTGTTGCGATAGCATCTGAAGAGCTGGAGAAATTACAACTCAAGGTTGACAAGATTGATGTAGAAGTAAGTGCCAATATTCTCAAGAATGGTATGGGTGTAGGGGTACCGGGAACAGGAATGGTTGGGTTACACATCGCCGCAGCTTTAGGTGTGACCTGCGGAAAAAGTGCTTACAAACTTGAAGTACTTAGGGAAATTGATGCCGACTCTATCACCCGGGCAAAAAAGATGCTGGAAGATAACACTGTAAATATTTCTCTATCTGACTCTGAAAAAAGGCTTTTTATTAAGGCTATATGCTATTCCGGCTTGCATAAATCCGAGGTTACAATTGAGGATAATCACGATACTGTTACGAAAATCATAGTCGATGGAAAAGTGTTGTTTGAGAATTTTAAAATCGATAATAGTGATAGTAATAATGTAGAAGATAGTTCTACCAGTGGTGCCAGATACAGCCTTACAATAAAAAGAATATGGGAATTTGCATTAAGTGTAAATTACAGCGATATCTCATTTATTCTTGAATCTGTTACAATGAATCGGGCTCTTGCTAAAGAGGGGCTTGAAAACAGATATGGACTTAAAGTAGGAAGAACAATCCAGGATAATGTTCACAAAAACATCTTTGGCGATGGATTGCTAACCTACTCCATGGCTATAACAGCTGCAGCCTCTGATGCCAGAATGGCTGGCTGCACTCTGCCTGCAATGAGTAATTCAGGCAGTGGCAATCAGGGAATCACAGTAACTATGCCGGTCATAGCAGCTGCAGACAAATTTGGCTCAACAAATGAGGAACTGGCAAGAGCACTCGTTTTAAGTAACCTTGTGGCTATACATATAAAACATTATCTTGGTAGATTATCAGCGCTTTGCGGATGCGTGATAGCATCTACAGGTGCCTCATGCGGAATAGTATTTCTTAAAAATGGTAACTATGACCAAGTTACATATGCAATCAAAAATATGATTGGTAACATTACCGGAATGGTTTGTGACGGGGCCAAAGTGGGATGTGCCCTAAAGGTTGCATCCGGAGTGTCATCTGCAGTTCAGTCCTCAATTCTGGCTCTGGATAACATATGTATTTCAGAAAATGATGGTATAATTGATAAAGATATTGAAAAAACAATCAGAAACCTTGGTTCAATTGGATCTGAGGGTATGAGACATACTGATACTATGATTCTCGATATTATGGTATGTAAATAGCTCTTTATGACGAATTGTCAGATGAAGGCATACATTTTTTAAATGGTATGCCTTTTGTTTTTTTAGTTAAAGTAAATATTAACATTATAACAATAAATATTATGCAAAAAGGGACTATTGGTGTAACCAGTGAAAACATCTTTCCAATTATTAAAAAGTTTCTCTATTCAGATCATGAAATCTTTTTAAGGGAACTTGTTTCGAATGCCGTAGATGCAACTCAAAAACTAAAGGCCCTATCCTCCTCAGGAGAATTTAAAGGTGAGACAGGAGAGTTGAGGGTAAAAATATCAACAGATACAAAGAAGGGGACAATTACCATTAGTGACAATGGTATTGGAATGACTGAAGAAGAGGTAAACAAATATATTAACCAGATAGCCTTTTCAAGTGCAGGTGAATTCCTTGATAAATACAAAGATCAATTAAACAATATCATTGGCCATTTTGGACTAGGCTTTTATTCTGCGTTTATGGTCTCTAAGAGAGTTGAGATTCAAACACTTTCCTGGAAAGAGGGCTCTGAGGCTGTAAAATGGAGTTGCGAAGGAGATCCAAATTATGAAATTTCAAAGGGAAAAAGAAAAGAGAGAGGAACAGATGTTATACTATACCTGGATGATGAGTCTAAAGATTATGGTACAGAAGAGAAAGTAAATTTTCTTCTGAATAAATACTGCAAATTTTTACCTGTTGAGATTACATTTGGAAGAGAGACAGAGTGGAAAGATGGTAAACAGGTTGAGACAGGAAAAGATAAAATAATTAACAATCCGGCACCTTTGTGGACCAGAAAACCATCTGATTTAAAAGAGGATGATTATCTCAACTTTTACAGAGAGCTATACCCTATGCAAGAGGATCCTCTCTTCCATATTCATCTGAATGTTGATTATCCTTTCAATTTAACAGGAGTACTCTATTTTCCAAAAATTAAAGATAAAATTGAGGTTTCAAGAAATAAAATTCAACTCTATTGTAACCAGGTATTTGTTACTGATTCTGTTGAAAACATAGTGCCGGATTTCCTTACCCTGCTGCATGGAGTAATTGACTCACCGGACATTCCATTAAATGTATCAAGAAGCTACCTCCAGTCAGACTCAAATGTAAAGAAGATTTCTTCTCATATAACCAAAAAAGTAGCAGACAGGCTGGAAGAGATTTTCAAAAACGACAGAAAATCACTTGAGGAAAAGTGGGATAATCTTAAGATATTTATTGAGTATGGAATGCTCACAGACGAGAAATTCTATGAAAGAGCAGAAAAATTCTCATTGCTGAAAAACTGTGATAATAAATTTTTCAGCTACGAAGAGTACAGAAAATTAATCGAGAGTGAACAGACCGATAAAAATAAAAAACTGATCTATCTCTACACAACTGATTACCAGGAGCAGTTCTCATTTATTGAGAGTGCTAAAAACAGGGGGTATGATGTATTAATATTTGACAGCCAGCTGGATTCTCACTTCGTGAATCTTCTTGAATCAAAATTCAAAGACTCATCTTTTATGAGAGTCGATTCAGACCACATTGACAAGATTATTCAGAAAACAGAAAAAGAGAAACCATCAATTAGCGAGACCGAAGAGAAAGACATCGCTGCAATTTTTGAATCAGTTCTTCCTTCAGGTAACCATTACAGCTCAAGTATTGAAAATCTTGGAGAGTCAGAGCAGGCAGTACTCATTACCAGAAGTGAATTTATGAGGCGTTACAGGGAGATGTCTGCACTAAACGGAGGGATGAATTTTTATGGGTCATTACCTGAATCGTACAATCTGATAATCAATTATAACCATCCGGCTATACAAAAGATAATTGAACAGAAAAACCAGAAACTCTCTGATGCACTTGCTGAGTTAGATTCAAAAATTGCTGTTCCTGAAAAATCATTAGAGGAGATAAAAGAGCGTCTAAAAGGGAAGAAAGAGGAAGAGATAGATATTTCAGAGAAAGATAATAAAGATAAACTGGAAAGGGAGGCAGAGAGTATTAAGGAAGAGAGGAGATCACTACTCTCAACTTTTGGTAAAGATAGTGATTTATTAAGACAGGTTTGTGACCTTGCACTCCTATCCAACGGAATGCTTAAGGGTGAGGAGCTTGATAAATTTGTAAAAAGGAGCCTCTCTCTACTAGGTAAATAATCTATTATACAAGCACTTCACAAAAGCGTAGCATAAAATGTTACGCTTTTGTTAATTTTTACCCAATTAAACAAGAATATGTAACAATTCATAAATTCTTGAAATAATTTTGCAGGAAATTAAATCATATGAAAATTGACAGATTTCTCCAACTATTTGTGGTAAAAGAAAAAAAATTCTACCCTTTGTATATCTCTCAAACAGAAAATATTGTTGTTGCAGCCGAGGAGCTGAAAAGACTTTATCTTGAAAGTAATTATGAACTTCAAAAAGAGAGCTACAGAAAGATTAAAGATCTGGAAACAAAGGGAGACCAAATAACTGCAAAGATTTACGAAGAGCTTAACAAAACTTTTGTCACCCCATTTGACAGAGAGGATATTCATGTCCTTGCTTCAAGAATTGATACATTCCTTGATTTTATTCATGACTCTGCCAGGAAACTGGCAATGTACAAACCACTATCCCCATCTAAAGATCTTATCACTATTGTTGATCTTATACTTGAGGATGCAAAGCTCATCAATGAAATAGCCAGAAACTTAGAATTTCTGGTAAAGAGAAATGGAGAAATTCTAAAACTATGTAAACGAATTAAGGAGATAGAGCATAAAGTTGATGAACTTTATGAAGACTACAATATCTTCTTATTCCAGAACGAGAAAGATGCAATAGAACTTGTTAAAAACAAGAACATAGTACAAAGTCTTGAGGATACAACAGACAGGGCTAAAGAGATTTCTGACAGTATCAGATCAATAATTGTAAAGCTTGCCTGATATGTTAACTGTTGTTATTGCGGGAATTATTATCGCTTTGCTGTTTGACTTTTTAAACGGAATGAATGATGCAGCAAACTCAATTGCTACTATTGTCTCAACAAAAGTACTCTCTCCCGGATTAGCTGTTTTATGGGCAGCTTTCTGGAATTTTGCAGCTTTTTTTATTTTTGGAATCCATGTTGCAAATACTATTGGGAAAGGGATTATCGATCCAAACATAGTAAATCCACAATTAATTCTGTCTGCTCTTATAGGAGCTGTTATCTGGGTTTGGGTTTGTACTCATTATGGATTACCCATAAGTGTATCACATGCCCTTATAGGAGGCATGATAGGACCGGCATGGTTTGTTTTTGGAAGTAATGCACTTGTTACAACAGGAATATTAAAAATAGCACTTTTTATAGTTCTCTCTCCACTTATAGGCTCTATTCTAAGCTTTATAATGATGACTTTAACTCTTTGGATTTTCAAGAGTAAAAATCCATTTAAAGTTGAGGGCACTTTTAAAGTGATGCAACTCTTCTCATCAGCTGTTTTCTCACTGGGACATGGTGGAAATGATGCTCAGAAGACAATGGGTATAATTGCAATTTTACTTTTTAGTGTATCCGGAACAAACAGTTTTATAGACACCTATCTTTACGAAAATACAGGTGAATTCCATGTACCTTTTTGGCTAATTATAACCTGTTACTCTGTTATTGCCCTGGGAACAATTACCGGTGGTTGGAAAGTTATCAGAACACTTGGAGATGGTTTAGCTAAATTAAAACCGGTTCAGGGATTTTGTGCAGAGACAGCAGGGGCAATGACATTAATTGGAACTGCATTAGGAGGTATTCCGGTAAGTACAACTCACACTATTACAGGATCAATTATTGGTGTAGGACTTACTAAAGGAGTAGCTTCGGTAAAATGGGCCACTGCTAAGAATATCGTGGCGGCCTGGGTACTTACTATTCCAGCCACTCTGATAATATCAGGTCTTATTTATCTATTTATCTCATCGGTTTTCATGGCTTAAGGCCGATAGATCCCATACTTACCGACCAGACGGGAGAGGAGTTCAATCCTTTTTGCGGTTACCATAGGGGCAATTGAACAGGCAGTGCTGAGGATGAATCCATCTCCTCTCCTGCCTGTCTCTATTATTTCCAACACATCTGCCTCTGCCTTTGCATCGTCTCCATAGAGAAGTGAGTATACCGAATCTATGTTTCCCTTGATGAACATACTCTTGCCAATTCTTTCAAAGGCATTCTTCAGGTCAACATTGCCAACAGGTGCAGGATCGAGACACTCGAGCCCCGATGCTCCGGAATCTCTCATAAGTTCAAGCCTGTCATCAATATGTCCGCAGGTATGGATGTACACATGTTTTCCCTTCGCGCGGATTCTTGAAATGATTGCCCTTTCATAAGGAAGCACAAACTCTTCATAGTGTTCAGGAGAGATAAAACCCATTCCGGCAAACGGAGAGGATATCTTAATCGCATCAATATCACAGCCACACATCTCCTCTGCAAGGTCACCAATGCCCACGGTAAATTTCTCCAGAATTATCTTACATTTATCCGGGTTCATTATCAGAGATATAAGTCCCTGTTCATATCCCAGCAAATCGAGCAGATAATCGAAAGGTGAGGTTATCTCTCTGTGAACTCTTCCATCGTGCTTGTGTTTTCTACAAAATTAACATAAAAGTGTTAACTTTATCCTTTAAATACTATGTTAAAATGAATCTCAAATTTGTTACACTTTCAGCAGAAAACCATGTGGGCACTATCAGAATAAATAACCCCGCATCTCTCAACGCTTTAAACTCGGAGATAATTTCAGAACTCTCCGCTGTTGCGCATCAGGCAGAAAATGATGATAATATTTATGCAGTTATTCTGACCGGTGAAGGAAGAGCTTTTGTTGCCGGCGCTGATATATCTGAGATGGTCTCTCTAAGCGGTCCGGATGGAGAGGAATTCGGAAGGAAGGGAGCAGAGGTGTTCAGGAAAATAGAGCAGATGAAAAAGCCCGTAATTGCCGCAGTAAACGGATTTGCACTGGGAGGCGGATGCGAGCTGGCAATGGCTTG
>JAGPLK010000070.1 GCA_018053445.1 Bacteroidales bacterium
ACCATCATATGGGTTCGAAGCCCGGCAGCCCAGTCTTTTCGCTCCCTTTCAATGCCGATAAGACCACCAAAGGCCGATGCAAGCAAAAGCCTGATAAGTATTTCAGATGTTTCGAGCATATTGTTAAAATTGAGGATAACTATTTAATTCCGGCAGGACCCCTGTACTGATCATCACCAAATGCCAGGATAGGGAGAAAAATAAATGGCAGGAGAACCAGACCAACTGTAAATCCCTCAGTTTTGCCAAAACCAATTGAAAGGAGATTAAACATCCATATTCCAAAGATTAAGTTAACTCCGGGGATTAGGAGAAGCAGAATCCACCACCATGGTTTTCCGATGATTTCCAGTAACATAAGAATGTTGTAAATTGGGATTATTGACTCCCAGCCTTTTTTGCCAGTTTTTTCAAAAATTTTCCAGAAAGAGATAATTACAAGAACCCAAATTACCAGATAAAATAATGTTTTCATGATATAAGGTTTTTATTATTAAGATATAAAGTTAGAAAAATATTATGGAAATTCATAACAGCTCCACACCCTCAAGAGCCATAATATTTCTCTGCTCCTCTGACCATATACCAACCTGAACTTCACCGATATGTCTCTTTTTAAGCATAAACATACAGACTCTGGATTGCCCGATGCCTCCACCAATTGTGCATGGTAACTCTCCATTAAGTAACATGGAGTGATAAAGCAGATTTGAGCGCTCAGGGCATCCTTTTAAATTAAGTTGTTTCATTAATGCTTCAGGGTTAACCCTTATTCCCATTGAAGATAGTTCAAGAGGACATTTTAAAAGGGGATGCCATACAATTATGTCCCCGTTCAGACCTATATACCCATCCTCGTTTTGTGTACTCCAGTCATCATAATCCGGAGCTCTGCCATCGTGAGCCTCACCATTTGAAAGTTCGCCACCTATACCCATGATAAATATAGCTCCATACTCCCGGGCAGCAATAGCCTCTCTCTCCTTAGCAGTAGTATCGGGATACATTGTCAAGAGCTCTTCACTATGTAAAAATTTTATTTCAGGAGGTAAGACTGACTTAATTTCTTTATAATTCAGTTCAATCTCTTTTTCGGTATTACGCAATGCCTGATATATTGTATTTACAGTCTCCCTTAGTTTCTCAACGCACCTTTGGTCTGAGGATATTACCTGCTCCCAGTCCCACTGGTCAACATAAACAGAGTGAAGGTTTGTGTAATCTTCATCAGGCCTCAGTGCCCTCATATCTGTAATAATGCCACCTCCGGGTTTCATACCCATCTGCATAAGCCTTATCCTCTTCCATTTTGCAAGAGAGTGAACTACCTGTGCCCTGTTCTCTCCAAGAGCCTTCACGGGAAATGAGACAGGACGCTCTGTGCCGTTAAGGTCATCATTAATACCTGTCCCTTCAAGAACTGCAATAGGTGAAGAGACCCTTACAAGGTTAAGTTTAGCACACAGGTCTCTTTCAAATCTCTCTTTTACAAAGGCAATAGCCTGTTCGGTTTCCAAAAGCTGATAGTAGTCCATTTTTTAAAATTTTGAGTTTATGGCATAAAAAAACAGCCTCCGTTGCGGGAGGCTGTCATTAGTGTTATTCTTTTATCCTGTTTATTACACTTTATGGCACAACCTCCTCGCCCGAATGTTATTATTATTCAGGTTATTATTAAGAAGATTGTTAGAGTGAATAAACATTTGTTTCTCTTTTCTTGCACAAATTTAAAAATAATTTTGGATGATTAAACAAATGTAATATATTTGATGTTGTAATAATATCAAAATAATATCATAAATTATGAAAAACGAGGTCTCAATTAAAGTCTTTAATGGTTACCTGATGGTAATTGTTGCAATTGCACTTTTGTCAGTAATTATTTACTCATTTACTAACGAAATGATTATTCCCGGGCTCCTGAGCCTGATATGCTTTGTCTTTGTTGCAGCAGGATTTTTTATAATCGGCCCAAATAACTCTAAGGTACTTCTCCTGTTTGGGGCTTATAAGGGGTCAGTAAAGGATAATGGTTTTTTCTGGGCATTACCCTTTTATATTAAAACTTCAATATCTCTAAAAGCCAGAAACTTTGAAAGCGAAAGAATTAAGGTAAATGACAAATTGGGAAACCCAATTCTGATCAGCTCAATATTAGTATGGAGAGTTGAAGATACTTACAAAGCTCTTTTTGATGTAGATAATTATGAGCAATTTGTAAAGGTTCAGACCGATGCTGCCGTACGCAAGCTCGCTGGTTCATTCCCATACGATCAGTTTGAGGATGAGGGAGCCTCAATTACATTGAGTTCAAATTTTGAAGATGTAAGCAAATGCCTTGAAGAGGAGATATGTGAAAGGCTTAAGCTGGCCGGATTGTCAGTTATTGAGGCTAGAATCGGCTATCTTGCTTATGCTCCTGAAATTGCTCAGGCAATGCTTAAGAGGCAGCAGGCTTCTGCAATAATTGCAGCAAGATTTAAAATGGTTGAAGGTGCTGTCGGAATGGTAGAAGGAGCTCTTAAACTCTTATCAAAAAAGGGTATAATCGATCTTGACGAGGAGAAAAAAGCAGCAATGGTAAGTAATTTGCTTGTAGTACTTTGTGGTGACAGAGAGACAACTCCTGTAATCAATGCCGGTACTTTAAACCAGTAAAACCAAATTAAATGGCAGAGAAGAAGACATTTGTATTAAGAATAGATGTGGAAACCATGAAAGCCATCGAAAAATGGGCTGCCGATGAATTTCGTAGTATAAATGGTCAGTTGGAGTGGATTATCAGTAAAAGTCTTAAGGATGCCGGAAGGTTAAAAAAGAGGGAGCCCTAACCAAGTTTGCCGGCAATAAAGCCTGTAGTCCATGCGGCCTGAAGGTTGTAGCCGCCGGTTAAAGCATCTATATCCAGAACCTCGCCTGCGAAGTAGAGATTTGGAACCACTTTACTCTCAAGTGTATTCATATTGACACTATCCAGACTAACTCCGCCGCAAGTTACAAACTCTTCACGGAAGGTGGCCTTCCCTTTAACACTATACTCATCGTTTATGAGGGTATTGACAATTTTGTTGATACCCTTTTTCCCAAGTTCAGACCATCTTTTATCAGCAGAGATTTCGCACTTTTCAAGCAGGTGTATCCAAAGCCTTACAGGAATTGAGTATGGTCTGACTGATGATAGCATCTTTCCCGAGTGCTCTGCTATTATTGAATCTATCTCATCAGAGACTATGTCGAAATTTGGTTCGTTTATCCAGTTTATGCCAATTTTAAAATTGTAATCCCTCTCTTTTAGAATTCTCGCTCCAAAGGAGGATAATTTTAGAATTGCCGGACCGCTCATACCCCAGTGGGTAATCAGAAGTGCACCATCGGCTTTTATCTTTGTCCCCTGAATTGTAACAGCAGCCTTTTCAACAACAACACCCATAAGGTTCTTTACAGGCTCAGCAGGCATATTGAATGAAAATAGAGAGGGGAGGGGATCAACAATTTTATGCCCGCATCTCTCAAGCCAGAAAAGACCCTCTCTTTTAGGAGAGCCACCAGTTGCAATAATTACCTTATTAAATAGTTGCGGCTCTCTTTTTATGTCTTTATAATAAATATTAATACCCTCAGAGGCCGCTTTGATATCTTCAATCCCCGTTCCCGTAGTAATTTTTATCCCGAGTCTCTCAGTCTCTCCAAGAAAACAGTCAATAATAGTTTGAGAATCCTGTGATGCCGGAAAGACACAGTTATCCTCCTGGATAGTTAGAGGAACACCTCTTGATTCAAACCACTCTATAGTGTGGTGGTTATTGAATACTCCAAACAGTTTTTTCAGCTGACGACCTCCTCTGGGGTATGCTGTACAGAGCTGGTCAATAGTGGCGCATCCATTGGTAACATTACATCTGCCTCCGCCGGATATCTTTACTTTAGAGAGTAGCTGCTGAGATTTTTCCAGAATTATTACCTCTGATTCCGGATAATTCTCCTTTGCAGAGATTGCTGCAAAAAAACCGGCTGCCCCGCCCCCTATGACTGCAATTTTCATATTATGATTTCATCTCAATCTCTCTGAGATGCTCCATCTTTTTCTTTTCAAGGAATCCCCGGATTGTCTCAAGATGCTCCTTTATCTGTCCGTTCCCAAACTCATACACCTTTGAAACCAATCCATCCAGAAAATCTCTGTCGTGAGAAACTACAATCAGTGTACCGTCAAAAGCAAGCAGAGCCTGTTTAAGTATCTCCTTTGTTCTAAGATCGAGGTGATTTGTCGGCTCGTCAAGAATAAGCAAATTAACAGGTTCCAGCAACAATTTTATCATTGCAAGTCTTGTTCTCTCTCCCCCTGAGAGTACCTTCACCTTTTTATCCACATCATCCCTGCCAAACATAAATGCACCCAGAAGGTCACGGATCTTTGAGCGGATATCACCCACTGCAATATCATCAATTGTCTGAAAAACCGTAAGATTTTCATCAAGAAGCGAAGCCTGATTCTGAGCAAAATATCCAATCTGGACATTGTGTCCAAGGGTAAGTTTGCCATCGTGCTCAATCTCCTTCATTATACACTTAACAAGGGTTGACTTTCCCTCTCCATTCCTCCCGACAAAGGCAACTTTATCCCCCCTGTCTATAGTCAGAGAGGCATTAGAAAAAATTCGCTTCTCGTCATAGCTCTTGCCTACACCATCCATGATTACGGGAAAGTTTCCGCTCCTTGGAGATGGAGGAAATTTTAGTTTAAGTGCCGATGTATCTACCTCGTCCACTTCAATAATCTCCAGCTTCTCAAGCATCTTTACACGGGACTGAACCTGAAGGGTCTTTGAGTAAGTCCCTTTAAATCGCTCTATGAAATCCTTTGTCTCTGCAATCATCTTCTGCTGATCCTCATACTGTCTCTGCTGTTGCTCCCTGCGCTCCCTGCGAAGCTCAAGATAGTGTGAGTAGTTGACCTTGTAGTCATATATCCTCCCCATAGTAAGCTCAATGGTTCTGTTGGTCACATTATCCACAAATGATTTGTCGTGAGAGATAAGCACCACCGCCTTAGCCTGATTGATAAGAAACTCCTCAAGCCATATAATAGACTCCATATCAAGATGGTTTGTCGGCTCGTCAAGGAGAATGACATCAGGCTTGCGCAATAGTATCTTTGCCAGCTCAATCCTCATCCGCCATCCGCCGCTCAGTTCAGATGTCTGCCTGCCTAACTCCTCTCTTTTAAAGCCGAGCCCCAGCAGCACCTTCTCTACATCTTCTTCAAAATGAGTTATATCAACAGCATAATATTTTTCACTCAGTGAAGAGAGATCTTCAATCAGTTTGTAATACTCTTCAGATTCATAATCACTTCTCTCCTCAAGCTGTTTATTGTAACCGGCAATCTGAGCCTCAATTGCATGCAGGTGGCTGAAGGCCTGAGAGGCCTCCTCAAAAACCGTCCTCCCATCCTCAGTCATAAGATGCTGTGGCAGATATGCAATAAGAGAATCCTTTGGTGCCGATATCACTCCCCGGGATGGTGCTCTCTCCCCTGCGAGAATTTTGAGCAAAGTCGATTTCCCTGCCCCGTTCTTACCCATCAGGGCTATCCTGTCATTATCGTTTATTACAAACGAAATGTTTTCAAATAACACTGTACCACCAAACTCAACACTCAATCCGTCACAAGAGACCATTATACTTCATTTATTTTTGAGGTGCAAAGATATTGTGTAATTTTGGGAAAACCCATTTTCAACTATGAAAACAAAATTTTCACTCGTTCTTCTGGCTCTGTTTATATGTGTATTGCAACTTAATGGTCAGAATTTTAATACTGAATACAAAAAGCTGGATTCGCTTCCAAATATTTCCAGATTGGTCCATAATGTTGCCATTGCACCTAAATGGATTGACAGTTTGAACTTTACATATGAAATAAGAGAAAAGGAGGGTCTGAAAAAGTACAGAGTTAATGTGCTTACTAAATCGAAAGAGTTAATTTCTGAAGAGAAAAAAAATGAGGTTAGAGAAACACCACCCGCAAGAGGCTCAGCACGCTTACAAGAAAAAAGGGTTTTTGTTTCATCGGACGGAAAATTAGAGGCCTTTATAAAAGATTACAACATCTGGCTTAAAATTGATCAGAAGGAAATTCAGTTAAGTTTTGACGGAACAGAAAATCTCTTTTACTCACAAATTAACTGGTCTCCCGATTCAAAGAAAATTGCGGCTATTCAGACATTCGAGGCCGAGAGGCACCGTATTCCCCTGCTGGAATCGGCTCCGGCAGACCAGAAACAACCAAAGCTTCAGTGGAGGGATTACTATAAGCCGGGAGATGTTATACCAATGAATCGCCCTGTACTATTTGACGTTGAAAATGTTATAAGTGGAGGGACAGGGTATGATGCAAAAATAGAAATAGACATTAGGGATTTCGCAAATCCATATCAGCTCTTTTTTAGAAAATGGTCAGATGATTCTAAATGGTTCAGTTTTGACTATAACGAGAGGGGGCATCAGGCATATCAGATTGTAAATGTTAATGCAGAAACAGGAGAGACCAATATTGTTGTTGATGAGCGGTTTGATACTTTTGTGCACTATGGAAGAAACTATATTTACTACACAAAAGATGGAGAGAGCCTTATATGGTCCTCAGAGAGAGATGGATGGAGGCATTTATACCTGATTGATGCAGTAAACGGAATGGTGAAGAGACAGCTTACAAAAGGGGAGTGGGTTGTTAGAGAGGTGATAGAGATAAACGAAGCAGAGGATTATATAATATTTGCCGCTAACGGAAGAAACAAGAGTGAAGATCCGTATAATCTTCACTATTACAGGATGAAGACGGATGGCAGCGGATTAACTGATTTAACACCTGAAAACGCAAATCACAGAGTTGTTTTCTCTCCGGATAAAAGGTACTTCACAGACATATACTCCCGTCCGGATATGGAGCCCGTATCGGTACTCCGTTCGGCAAAGGATGGGTCGGTTTTAATGGAGCTGGGCAAGGCCGATGTATTTGAGTTGGAAAAATTTGGATGGAGCAGACCGGAGGTATTCTCTGCAAAGGGGAGGGATGGGAAGACCGATATCTGGGGCACTATTTACCGCCCTTCAAATTATAATCCTAAAAAAAGATATCCGGTAGTGGAGTACATCTATGCAGGACCACATGATGCTCACGTTACAAAGGATTTTGCTGCCTATATGAGATTCTCAAAACTGGTTGAGATGGGGTTTATTGTTGTAACTATTGATGGAATGGGAACTGCAAACAGATCTAAGGCGTTCCATGACTTTTGCTGGAGAGACCTGAAGGATGGCGGGTTCCCGGACAGAATTCTCTGGATGAAGGCGGCAGGGGCAAAGTACTCGTCAATGGATATTTCTAGAGGAGTGGGTATTTACGGATATTCGGCAGGGGGACAGAATGCGATGGGGGCACTGCTTTTTCATGGAGATTTCTATAAAACAGCAGTAGCACTTTGCGGCTGCCACGACAACAGAATGGATAAAATCTGGTGGAATGAGCAGTGGATGGGCTATCCGCTTGGGCCATGGTACGGAGAGTCATCAAATGTTGATAATGCATATAAACTAACCGGGAAACTATTACTGATTAATGGGGAGCTTGATGATAATGTTGATCCCGCCTCAACTCTCCAGGTTGTAGATGCTCTGGTAAAGGCAGGAAAAGATTTTGAGCAGCTATATCTCCCTGGTCACGGCCACTCGCTTGGATCAGATTATGTGACCAGAAGAGTCTTTGAGTTTTTGTACAGGAACAGATAAATTGGATAACCACTTATCTGATTAGTGTTAAAGATTTCTTTATGAAATTACTATAGGCATGTTGCAGTTTGCCAGTCTGTTAAATGTCTTTATGATTCCTGCTGCCACC
>JAGPLK010000071.1 GCA_018053445.1 Bacteroidales bacterium
ATGTACCCTCAAAGTCAACCACCCCTTTATCAGATATATTGTATACACTCATAATTGCAAGACCAAGCTTTTCTTGGGTTGTTTTCTCAATATATTTGGCCGAGAAATGGCTGAAATAGCTATGCATCTCATTGTCATTTAGATATCCTGGGGTTTCAAACTCTTGTATGCATAAAATATCAGGCTTTTCACTATTAATAAACTCATTTATTTCAGCAACTTCGTCATAACTTTTGGAGTAATTAAAATCATGAACATTGAAACTAATAACTTTAATGGATGAGTTTAAAGCAGCAGCAAATGGTTCTCTTTCTGCTCTTGGCTGAATGATGGAGAAGATTGTATTTATATTGACTGCTATCCCAATTAGCGGAAAAATGAAAACCCATCTTTTTCTTATAAGCCATATAATAAGTAGAATGGATAGTGCACCTAGTGTAATTGGGAGTAAATTATTTGTCAGGGAGATAAATTTGAAATGATGTGGTCTTATATATCCTGAAATAGAAGCAAATATTGAAAATATGAAAATTATTATAGTTGCAAAAAAAAGAAATATGTGGAAAATATCGTTACTCTTAAACTTTGTCATTGATTCAGGATTTACCATAAATATATTAACGAATTAATATTATTGCAATATTTTTTTGTTAAACCGTAATAAATATTCATAAGGCAATGATTTTAATGCTAATTTTTCCTACTTTTGAGAGATAAATTACGAGGTGTTGTTTTAAATTGTAACATTATTGTGAAAAAGAACGCTCTATTGGTTGATGATAAGGAGACAATCGCAAAGATTATCAAAGTATACATTGCAGACATATTTGATTGTGTTTATTTTGATGACCCTATAAAAGCTATAGCCTGGCTTCAGAGTGGGAATATGCCTGATTTAATAATATCTGATATAAATATGCCAAATATGACCGGCGTTGAGTTTCTTGGTTATATTAAGAGCAGCGAGATGTTTAAGAAAATCCCATTTGTAATATTGTCAGGAGAAGATAGCACTTCCCAAAAAATTGATCTGCTGGAGAGGGGAGCCAGCGACTATATTTCCAAACCCTTCAATCCAATGGAACTCAAAGTCAGGCTTAAAAAACTGGTTGAGTGACTGTAAAAATTTCATATCTGGGAAATGATAGTGTGATTTACTCACACTTGAGATCAGTTTCAGATAAATTAATAAGTTTTTGTAATAATATTGATGATATAGATTCTTCATCAAAGAATTTTAACTCAGATGCCCCTCATCTTGTTTTTGTTGAACAAGGGGATTTTTCAACGGATAAAAATTTAATTCAATCGTTAAAATTAAAATGTCCTTTTGCATATATAGTTCTTGTTTCTGACCAAATTAAACCGGAGTTGTTTGCAAAATACACTAAATATGGTGTGAAGGATACTATTCGAAGTGATGTTTCAAGAGAGCGGTTGTTAAATGCTATAGAATTTATTGAAAGGAATCATAAACTACTCTCCTCTGTAATTAATGAGCAGAATATTTCAGGTATGTATGAGATTCCTTTGTGGAAGAGGATGTTTGATATTATCTTTTCAGCCCTGGCATTGATAATTCTCTTTCCGTTTCTTATTGTTATCGCAGCATTGATCAGAGTTGAAAGCGAAGGACCGGTAATCTATATCTCAAAAAGAGTTGGAAGTAATTATAGGATATTTAATTTTTTTAAATTCAGGTCAATGTATAAAGATGCAGATAAAAGACTTAAAGATTATTTAAGCCTTAATCAATATAATGATGTTGATCTGTCTGCATTTAATATAGAAGATGATACAGCAAGAATTCCCCTTAACATCTCTGTAAATCAAGAAACCAGTCTTTACTACTCTGATGACGATGTTATTTCAGAAGAGGATTTTATAAGAGATAAGAAATCAAAACAGAAGAATAATTTTCTTAAATTTGAAAATGATCCTCGTATAACTAAAATGGGACATTTTATTAGAAAATTTAGCATAGATGAACTACCTCAGCTAGTGAATATCATTAGAGGGGATATGTCTATTGTCGGGAACAGACCATTGCCTATGTACGAGGCAGAACAGCTTACAACAGACCAGTATATTGACAGATTTATAGGTCCCGCCGGTTTGACTGGTCTATGGCAGGTTCAAAAGAGGGGGGACTCAGGAAAACTCTCCCCAGAGGAGAGAAAGCAACTGGATATTTTTTATTCAAGTAATTATAATTTCTGGATGGATATAAAAATTATATTCAAGACACTTACAGCATTTGTTCAAAAAGAAAATGTATAATTTATGGCAATCCTGAAATTCATCTGCGCAATATTATGCTTTACCGGAATGAACATATATATGTTTGGTCAGGTTCAATCAGAAGACGAATTTGCCGGACTTACGCTTCCTCCTATTGAAGTATTATTTGAAAAACTTAAGGAGTGTCCTCAGTACAGATATTATGACAGCAAAATAGAGACGGAGGAGGAGGTATTAAAGAGAGACAAATTAAGTTGGCTGTCATTTTTTTCAATAGTTGGTACATATCAATACGGGATGGTCGGGCTAAACTCCTATACTAATGTTGGTGAAAATTTCCCTTTAATATACCAGGTGTCTGGTACACAACAAATATGGTACAATATTGGGGGGATAATTAACATTCCATTAAATAGGGTTTTTGAAAGAAGACGAAATATAAGAATTCAGAAAACCAAAATTAATACATCAACATTTGAAAGGGATATGTGGTATGAAGATCAAAAGATTAAAGTTATTACATCATATGTTGATGCTCAAAGAGTAATGAATCAGTTGACTGTGTTTGAGGAGGCTTATGAATATGCCAGAGCCCAGTTTAGACTGGTGGAGAATGATTTTATTGTTGGAAAGATAACAGCAGGGGAGTTGAGCGTTTCAAAAACTTTGCATATGCAGGCGAATACAAATCTTGAGAATGCCAGGGCAGATCTTAAAATTGCAATTCTTAAGCTAGAGACATTAACCAACACAAAAATATTTAAAAAATAGATGGATTTCTTACATCAATTGGTTAAAATGATATACAGAAGGCGCTACTGGATAGTGATTTTACCTCTGTTTACTACATTATTAGCCATTTATAGTACAAGAAATATCCCCAAAACATATGAGGTAAATACAACAATATACACCGGTATTGCTTCCGGCTTTACAATAGAATCAGGTCTTGAAGGTGCCAGGGTGGACTGGAGTTCTGTTAAAAACGGCATTGATAACCTTATTAGCATTATAATGTCTAAGTCCACACTCAGGAATGTTTCGTTAAGGCTATATGCACAGCATATGATATATGGAGATTCTCTAAGGGACAATAATTACATTACAGCAGATAATTTCAGATCCATATACAGGATTACACCTTATGAAGTAAGACAGCTCATTGATAAATCTTCTGTAGATAAAACCATTGAGAATTTAAACGCATACGAAAGATCTTCTCCCAAAAATTTCGTATATGGGCTTTTTAATTGGTATCACAGGCACTATAGTTATAATTCTCTTAAAGATATAGTTGTTAAAAGAGTTCTTGATAGTGATATGATCGATATTGAGTATTCTGCTGATGATCCCGGTGTTGCGTATCATACTTTGCTTCTCCTTAATTCAGAATTTGTAAAGCAATATGAAGTTCTTCGTTTTGGTCAAACAAATTCGGTGATTGATTATTTTAGAAATGAATTATCTCAGCTTGAAAAGAGATTAAAATCCTCAGAAGATTCTCTTACACTTTATAATATTGAGAAGAGGATTATTAACTATTCTGAGCAGACTAAGCAAGTTGCTGATTTGTCAGCTAAATATGCATTGGAGTACATGGAGGTGCAGCTGGCATATTCCAGTGCAGATGCTGCGGTATCAAATCTTGAGAAGAGAATTGATAAACAAATTAAAATAATTCAGAATAATACTCAGTTCACCGAAAAAATCAGGGAGATGGCTGCCCTGAGCAGTCAGATATCCAGGATAGAATTAATAGGGAGGGATAGTATTATTGATCGCGGAATTAGTATTGGATCACTAATAAAACAGAGACAAGATATTGAGTCTGAATTAAGGGACATAACAAGCAGCATAAATGAAGATAAATTCACAAAGGAGGGAGTAGCCTCTGTTACCTTTGTTGAGGAGTGGATTAATGAATATCTGTTAAGAGAAAAAACCAGGGCTCAACTGGATGTTATAAATGAAATTGTTGCTGATCTTCAGGATGAATACACATATTTCTCACCTATTGGTTCTACACTAAAAAGGAAAGAGAGAATTATTGATTTTACTGAAAAATCCTACCTTGCTATTCTTGAAAGTCTTAATGCTGCATTGATGAGGCAGAAAACACTTCAGATGACTTCTGCTAACCTTAAACCGATTGACCCTCCATTATTCCCAATTTCACCATCTTCAAAAAGGAGGATTATTATATTAATTGTATTTGGGTCTACCATTGCCTTTATTGCCGGTTTCTTTGCATTTCTGGAACTATTTGACAGAACAATCAGAGATAAGTTCAGGGCTGAAAGGCTTATCGGTACTACTGTATTGGGGGCTTTTCCAAAAAAATTCCTGTTTCAGTATAAACGGTATAATGCAGAATATGAAAAAATTGCTACTAATACTCTTGCCAATTCCATTATACCATTCCTAAATCCAAAAGAGGGTCCTGATATTATTAACTTTTTAAGTGTTGAAGATGGAACGGGTAAATCAAGGCTAACAAGGTTGTTATATGATTACTGGACAGATAGAGGCTTAAAGATTAGAGTCATATCCTGGCATGATGAAGAGCCTGCTATTTCAAGAGACTATGTAATTTCACAAAACTTATCCAATATTTATGATATTGATAATTACGATATAATTCTGGTCGAACACAGAGCCTTGCTTAAATCAGCAGTACCTGCAGGTTTATTGAAGGAGGCCTCTCTAAACTTGTTGGTTTTAAGAAGCGACAAAGTGTGGAGAGATATTGATAAGATTATTTTTGAAAGATTAACTAAGAGTGCAGAGAGATCCCCTCTGCAGGTATATCTTACAAATGTCAGCAGACACGATGTTGAAACCTTTACAGGAATGCTTCCGCCTCACTCATTCTTGAGAAAATTGATTTACAAGATTCTTCAGTTTGGCCTCACTTCTAATTAGCAATATTATGAGGCGAATTGCTGAATACATTAAATCTAATTCGTCAGGTACGATTATATATGTCTTTCTTGTAGTAAGTATTCTGCTATTAATAACTGTTATTCTTAATCATGGACTTTATATAGGTCTTGCCCTGTCTTTTCTACCATTAACAGTTCTGGTTATTTATTTTCTAATAAGAAATCCCTTTTTAGCTTTATCTGTACTATTTATACTTAATTACTATGTGTCAGGCTTGTCAAGATATATTACAGTGTTATCTCCTGGCATTACAATGGACATTTTAATTGTACTTGTAATAATAATAATTCTATTAAACATACTTTCAGGTAAACAATCAGTAGAGTTATCAAATATTGTTAACGGACTAACTTTTGCGGCGTTTATATGGCTTATTTATTGTGTTTTCTTAGTTCTTAATCCAACTAACTTTTCCTTCTATGGATGGTTTCAGAGTGCAAGAGGAGTCACAATATATTTTTTATTAATATCACTAATCAGTGCTCTTATACTTAAAAAATTCAAAGAGGTTAGATTTATGCTTTATATTTGGGCCGTTCTTTCTTTAACAGCTGTTCTTAAGGCATATATCCAAAAAAACTTTGGATTTGATTACGCAGAGTGGAGATGGTTATATGCATCAGGAGGAAGGACACATATAATTAACACTGGAATTAGGTATTTTTCATTTTATCCTGATGCTGCAAATTTTGGAACTGGAATCGCCTTTGCCGGTGTGGTATTTGGGTTTGTAGCTCTAACCTTTAAAGATAAGTGGGCAAAAATTTTCTTCATATTTACTTCTGCGGCTTGTGCTTATGGTATGATGATATCTGGAACACGAGGATCGCTAGCTGTTCCGTTTGTTGGAATGTTCGTTTATGCTATTTTATCCAGGAAATTTAATATTCTGATTGTTTCTGTAATAGCTACAGCTTTGGCATTTGGAATTTTAAAATATACGGATATTGGTAGTGGGAATGTATTCGTAAGAAGAATGAGAACTGCTTTTGACCCTTCGGACGCATCCTTTAAAGTGCGTATTGACAATCAGGCTAAGTTGAGAGATTATATGCAAGACAAGCCTTTTGGAGCAGGAATTGGTATGGCAAGGAAAAGATCAGATAAATATGAACCAAACTATTACTTGTCAAAAATTCCTACTGACTCCTGGTATGTATTGATTTGGGTTGAGACAGGGATTGTTGGTCTTATACTTCACTTAGGAATATTAATATATATTGTTGGATATGGGACTTTCCTTGTCTATTTCAAGTTAAGAGACAGAGAGGTCAAAGGAGTTGTAATGTCTTTAGTATCCGGGATATCAGGAGTATATGTAGCTTCATACAGTATAGAGATCATGGGCCAGTTTCCTACAGGCTTCATTTTATATTTGGGAATGACAATCATTTTCCTGAGTCCAAAATTTGATAAAGAATTAATAGAAAAAGAGGAATCGCTTTTACTACTTTCTGAAGCAGATGAAAAAGAAATGTGATATATCTTTTATTGTAGTAAACTATAACGGAGCGGAACACACACGAGGTTTGCTTTCGAGTTTTCTTTTTTATTTAAGTGATTATGATTACGAGGTAATTGTTGTAGATAATGGATCAAAATATAATGAGGCAGCAGACCTTGAAAGGGAGTTCCCTCAGTTTATATATATAAGGAGTGAGCTTAATCTAGGTTTTTCCGGAGGTAATAATTTGGCAATAAGGATTGCATCTAAAGAGTTTATAATGCTTATTAATAATGATGCATATCTAATAGATAGTTCGGTAATAAGATTAAGTACTTTTTTGAGAGAAAGAGGAGATGTTGGTGCAGTTTCTCCAAAAATTCTATTTGAAAGGCCTGAAGGTTATATCCAATATGCAGGATTTACTGAGTTTTCCCCCGTTTTTCTCAGAAATAAAGCGATAGGATACATGAGCCCCGATATCGGCCAGTATAACATCTCTTCAAGGGTATGGTCAACACACGGAGCTGCTATGATGGTAAAAAAAGAGGTGCTAAGCTATTCCGGATTAATGCCGGAGATATATTTCTTATACTATGAGGAGTTTGACTGGTGCAATAAAATAAAGGAGGCTGGATATGAAATATGGTACAATCCGGATTGTGTTGTAGTTCATAAAGAGGGCTCAACAACTAAAGGTATATCCTCCCTAAAAAATTATTACTTAACCAGAAACAGGTTACTATACGCTTTTAGAAACCTCCGAGGCGTATCAAAGGGTTTGTCTATCATATATCAGTTATTTATTGTTTTGCCAAAAGAAGTTATTAAATTGATGATTATTGGTAATTTTAATAAGGCGTTTGCTGTTTTGAAAGGAGCCTGGAGCTTTATCAGGCTGAAGGACAAGAATGTAAAAGTTTTTTTATGAGTAATATATTAAATATTACAGATTGGATTCTTTTTTTATTTTTTTTGTTGATTGTACTGTACCTGTTAGTTTTCAGTTTGGCATCACTTAAGAAGCGCAAATTGAAAAGTATTATACATCTGGATGAGAAAAGAATGATGTTGGTTCTTTTTCCTGCATATAAGGAGGATGAGATTATAATAGACTCCGTTAAGGATTTTTTAAAACAGGATTATCCCCCGGATAGATTTGAAGTAGTTGTAATTTCTGATAAAATGAGGACTGAAACGAATGATTCTCTTAAGGAGTTATCTGTTACCATTTTTGAAGCAAATT
>JAGPLK010000072.1 GCA_018053445.1 Bacteroidales bacterium
TTCTGTCGCCTCTGTGAATATTAAGAATATGAGCTACAGGGCCGAGTCCGTGAGTTGGATAGAGGTTTCCGTTCTCCTCCTGATTATGCTTAAGTCTCCACATATTCCAGTAGCCTGTGGAATCGTTAAAATTTAGAAATCTAAGATCATGAATATATGCTCCCTCTGCATGAACAATCTCCCCAAAGAGTCCTTTTTGTGCCATGTTTAGTGTTGCCATTTCAAAGAAGTCGTAGTTGCAGTTTTCCAGCTGGATGCAATGTTTCCGTGTACGCTCAGCAGTATTTACCAACTGCCAGCACTCTTCAATAGTGAGAGCTGCCGGTACCTCAAGTGCTACATGTTTACCTTGTTCCATTGCATATACGGCAATGGGGGTGTGCAAATCCCACTGAGTGCAGACATATACAAGATCAATATCATCCCTCTCACAAACTCTCTTCCAGTCATCCTCACCTGTATAGACATCGGCCTCAGGCAATCCCCTCTCCCTTAAAATCTCATTTGCCTTTGTAACCTTATCCGGGATAACATCGCAAAGGGCAACCACCTTTACACCCTCCAGAAAGGTATATCTGTATACTGCACCCTCTCCTCTCATTCCAAGGCCAATAAAGGCAATTCTGACTGTGTCAATGGGATCGCTTCTAAGTTCAAGCACATCCGTAACTCCTTTATCTCTTTGTGGCTCGGGAAGTTGAATTATTCCGCTTTTATCACTGCATGATAACAGCGTAAATAGAATCAAAATTGTAATAGTGACAGACCTTAAAGTTTTCATAGCAGTTGTTTTAGCTACCCAAAGTTAGTAATTATAAATTATTATCTTTACGGATAATATTAATCCCATGCAACAGCTTTTTACAGATCAGGTAAATATTGGCGAACTTCCTGTTGCCTATTTTACACTCGATAAAAACGGAGTCTTCATAAGTGTTAATGAACTATGGTGCAACTTGACAGATTACTCTAAAGGGGATGTTGAGGGGGTCTTTTTTGGAGATCTTCTTCCGGACAATCAGAAAAACATATTCCCAAAGACATACAGGGAGTTCAGGTCAAAACTTGGTTCAGATTTCAGAACTTATAAAATCAGAAAAAAGAGCGGTGAATATGCCGATTTTCTGCTCTATTCCGGGGCTGAGAGTGAATCGGGCTCTTTTATAAAGGCCCACTATATAATGCTGGATCAGGGCACTCTTAAAACAACAGAGAGAGAGCTTACAAGAAGTAAATATATGTACAGGCTTCTCGCTGACAATATTCAGGAGGTTGTATGTGTTTATAATATGACTCAGGGCACCCATCTTTATGTAAGCCCGTCTGTTACGAGCATGAGAGGATACTCCGTTGATGAAGCGATGAGCCAGACCCTCCTTGATACACTGGCTCAAGAGTCCAGATCTGTGTTTGAGCAGGCTATACATGAGGCTGAATCAGAGTTTCTTAGAAAGCCGGACCAGGATACCCCTTTCTTTCTTGAGGTCAAACAGAGGTGCAAAGATGGAAACGAAATAAATGTTGAGATACAGGGACGGTTTCAGCTTGCAGCAAATGGAGATATGGAGATGATTTGCGTAAGCAGAAAGCTCTCAACATCCAAACTTGAGGACACTCTGAGACTTATGAGAGAGAAGGAGGTTGAGAGAATGGCAGAACTCACGGGGGATATGTTCTGTCTTGCAGATAACGAGGGGAAACTTATTAAATCAAACAAGAGGCTTGAAAATGCCCTTGATTACAAATTCATTGAGCTATCATCAAACAGCCTGGCTACACTAATATATCCTGATGACCAGCTGATGTTTACAACTGTAGTGGAGAACACAACAGATGATTTTATTGATGAGATTGACTGCAGAATAAAGCATAAAGGTGGTGAGTATAAATTATTCAACTGGAAAATCACAAGATTTGACAGTGACAAGATCTATATTACAGCAAGGGATATAACCCCTCCTAAAACAGTAGCAAACAAGGCTATATTCAGACAGATGCTCGCCAGCAAAAATAAACCTCTTATACAGATAGGTGAAAGAAAAAGTATTAAACCGGAGAGTGTCATTGCCGAGATAGCTGAGGGAAGGTCGTACACGGCTGCTGTTGCCGATTTTGCCGCATCGCTTATAAGGAATATTCATATTCTGGAGAAGACAGATATTGAGAATCAACTGAAAATAATTTATAAAATATCCAGAACTGCATCCATCCAATCAGAGGATTATGCATTCATCCATAATTATGCATCGGGTGAGCATACACCATCTCCTTCACTACTGTCACTTGAATCTGAAGGAAAGGCAGCCGTTGAAGATCTCGCGGGGATGTACAAACAACCTGAGATGAGAATCTCCATAAAATCCTCCCCTGATGTTAAAATTTTCTGTGACCCCTCTGCAACCCGAGCTCTGCTCAGGTCTATGATTTCATATATGATAAGGCTTTCTGACGGAATGGGAGATATCCATATCAAAATATTCAGGGAGAATAACAATGCCTTGTTTGTAATTAATCATAAAGAGATAAAATCACCTTCAGAGCGGAGTTCAATTATAAGCATTGAGAAATGCCGGGAGGTAGCTGCCTCAATGGGTGGTTCCATATCTGCAGAGTCCGGCTCTCAGAACGGCTCTGTTATTACAATAAAATTGCCGTCAGTTGTTACTTCATAAAGACGAAATAGACGGCAAGAATAAGGCAAAGAAATGCGGCAAAGTGGTTCCACTGAATCTGAGTTTTGAAAACCACAATTGAAAAAACCGAGAAGACAACAAGGGTAATTATCTCCTGAATAATCTTAAGTTGCATGAGAGAGAAAGGGCCCCCGTTGCCAAGATATCCTATCCGGTTTGCAGGAATCTGAACAGCATATTCAAAAAATGCTATTGACCACGAGAATAAAATAACGGCAAAGAGTGGCCAGTCAGTTATCTTGCCCATCTCCTGCAGTTTCAGGTGTCCGTACCAGGCAAAGGTCATAAAGACATTTGCAACAACAAGTAAAAGAATTGTATATATTCCGTTCATTACAATGACCTTTTCACAATAACCGGCGGCAAATATACACCTAGGTTTATTATCTTTGTGACAATTTTTACAAAATTTCAATTAATCATGAAAATTTTCAGATTTATGCTCATTGCAACTTTAGCAGGACTGTTTGCAGCTTCCTGCAAGGATGGCGCCGTAAAGGAGGAGCCGTTCAGATATCTTGCGGATGAATTCGCAGACTTAAAGGTTATCCGATACAGAATACCGGGCTGGGACTCTCTTACTCTTCAGCAGAAGGAGTATATCTACCACCTGAGTGAGGCTGCAAAGGCGGGCCGTGATATTTTCTGGGATCAGAATTTCAAGCATGGTATTAAAATAAGAAGGGCGCTCGAGGGAATATTTGAGAATTATTCAGGGGAGAAAGAGAGTTCTGACTGGAAGGAGTTTGTGGTATATGCAAAGAGGGTGTTTTTCAGCAACGGAATACATCACCACTATGCAGAGGAGAAGTTTATTCCGGGATGCTCTCAGGAGTATTTTGCTAAGCTGATGGATGAGAGCGGACAATCTAAGCTTAAGGAGGAGCTGATTCCTATGCTGTTTGATCCGGCACTCTATCCTTACAGAAAAAACATAACCGGCGAGGGTGATCTTCTGCTGGGGAGTTCGGTGAACTTTTATGATAGCGTAAGCAGGGCTGAGGCCGAGACTTTTTATGCAAAAATGGCAGATCCAAAGGATGAGACTCCAATATCTTATGGTCTTAATTCAAGACTTGTCAAGAGAGGTGGTGTTGTTCAGGAGGAGGTCTATAAATCAGGCGGCCTTTATGGTGCGGCAATCGATAAGATAATTGAACATCTTGAGAAGGCATCTGCCGTAGCCGAGAATGATATTCAGAGAGGTTACATCGCTAAGTTGATTGATTATTACCGCACCGGCGACCTTAACACATGGGATGAATACAACATCGCCTGGGTAAAGGATACTGACAGTCAGGTGGATTTTATAAACGGATTCATTGAAGATTATAATGACCCTCTGGGGATGAAGGCGACATGGGAGGCTGTGGTCAACTTCAAGGATATAGAGGCTTCAAAAAGAACTGAAATTATAAGCAACAATGCTCAATGGTTTGAAGACAACTCTCCGGTAAGTGCAGAATACAAGAAAAAAGAGGTGAAGGGTGTTTCGGCAAAGGTAATTACTGTAGCTCAGCTGGGAGGCGACTGCCATCCGACATCCCCTCTCGGCATAAACCTGCCTAATGCAGACTGGATAAGGAAAGAGCATGGTTCAAAATCGGTAACCATTGCAAACATATCAGAGGCTTACGACAAGGCGGCTGAGGAGGCTCCAAAGAGTATGACTGCCGAGTTCTCATGGGATGAGGCCGAGAGTGCTCTTATAAAGCAGTATGGTTCTGTTACAAATAATCTCCATACAGATATGCACGAGTGTCTGGGACATGCATCCGGACAGCTCCGCCCCGGAACAGCTGCAGGTGCGTTAAAGGACCACTCTTCTGCTCTTGAGGAGGCCCGCGCAGATATTTTTGCACTATACTATATGCCTGACACAAAACTTGTGGAGCTTGGCATTATGCCTGACGCCGAGGCTTATAAAGCCTCTTACATCTCCTACATCCGCAATGGTCTTATGACTCAGTTTGTAAGGGTTGAGCTGGGAAAGAGTGTTACACAGGCTCATATGCAGGGAAGAAAGCTTATTGCCGAGTGGTGTTTTGAGAAGGGTAAAGGTGCCGGCGAAGGCGGTGCTGATGTAATTGAAAAGCGTGTAAGAGATAATAAAACATACTTCGTTATAAACGACTACGCAAAGTTGCGAGGTCTCTTTGGGGATCTGCTTGCAGAACTCCAGAGGGTTAAATCTGAGGGTGACTATGCAGCCGGTAAAAAACTCATTGAGACATATGCTGTAAACATAGATCCTGCTCTTCACAAAGAGGTCAGAGATCGTTACGCCTCTCTCAACCTCAAGCCATACGGCGGATTCATCAATCCTGACATAATCCCTGTAGAGAAGGATGGCAAAATTACAGACTACAAAATTGAATACCCCGCAGACTTCCTCCAGCAGATGCTGGACTATGGTAAAAAGTACAGCTTTTTGAAGTAGGCAGCAACAGCAAAGCAGCAGCAAAGCAGCAGAGCGCAGAGCAGCAGCAGCAGAGCAGCAGCAGCAGATACTACCTCAGGGGTAATTGGCCAAATAATTGATATTAAGCTTTTTGCATAAAAAGAGCCGTTTTTCACAACTCCTTTGTTATCAACTTTGTGGCCAATTACCCCTGAGGTAGTATCTTTCTTGTGTTTTGGGTAAGATCTGAAAAATAATTATCTTTATTCAAGTTTCTAATTAGAAGAGGGAGATTGAGGCGATGAGAAAAAAAAGAACTATTACCGAGACAGGTATATATCACATTTATCAGCAGGCAAATTCAAGAATAATAATCTTTTACGATAACCAGGATAAAGATGTTTTTCTAAAGTGTGTAGCAAGAAGCGCTAAGAAATTCGCTACAGAAATCTATGCGTATGTAGTTATGGATAATCATTGGCATATCCTTGCTAAAACACATCATCTTTCAGATTTTGTAACGAATTACATGGTTAGCTATGTAAAATGGTACAATTTTAAACAAAAGAAAAGTGGCAATTTGTGTAACGGCCCCTTTTCCAGTTCACCAAAAATCAATCTTGTTAAAGTCTTAGATTGTGTTAAGTATATCTTAAATAATCCGGTTAAATCACATATTGTCAGACATCCGTTTGACTATAGCTGGTCTTCTGCAAATCAATACTATAACTATAAAATTAATAACAATAGTCTTTTGAAGATTAATGATTCTGTAGTCAAATTATATTTCAATAGCATTATTGAGTTTGAGAATTTTCTCATTTCACCAAGCGGTGATTTGGATGATTTTAGAGAGGAGAAAGATCTGGGTATCAAAGTTACATATTCTCAACTGGCAGAAAAATTAAAGTCAATACTAAAAGAAAAGTCACTAAGCGAAATAAGTCGTGAAGAATTAGTTCATCTTATAAGAATTTTTGCAATTGAAACTAATGCTACATATATTCAGCTTGCAAATCTTTTTCAAGTAAGCTACACCTTTATTAAAAACACCGTTGCGACCTCCGACCGACCTACTACCTCAGGGGTAATTGGCCAATAATTTTATAATGAGATACTTATGCAAAAATGCCGATTTTTGTAAGTTGTTATTATTCAGCCAATTGGCCAATTACCCCTGAGGTAGTAGGTCGGCCGGGCGGCTACCAGCTGGCCTTTGCCGGTCCAGGGCTAGGGTGCGGCCAGGGCAGGGCCAGGGCGCGGTTACACCCCTTCGTCATCAAGATGGTGGGACCAGAGGTATTTGTTTGTCTCTTTTATAAGCACTCCTGAGAGCAGTAGCAAAGCGACAAGGTTAGGGATGGCCATAAGGGCATTCATACTGTCTGCTATACCCCAGACGAGGGATAGGTTCAGGACTGAGCCTGCAAAAACAGCTGCAATCCAAGCAAGTCTGTAATAGATTATAATCTTTTTCCCGCCTAAATACTCTACCGCCTTCTCCCCGTAGTAGGACCATCCTAATATAGTAGAAAAGGCAAAGGTTATTATGCCTATCGTCAGGATCCATGAACCTACATAAGGAATTTTGGAGAAAGCAGCCTTTGTAAGTGCAGCTCCCTGAGTATGATCAATATCCGGATGAGCAATTATGGAACTCACCAGTACAAGCCCGGTCAAAGCACATACCACTACGGTATCCCAGAATGTGCCGGTTGAAGAGACCAGGGCCTGACGCACCGGATTCCGTGTCTGAGCAGCTGCTGCTACAATTGGTGCCGAGCCGAGTCCCGACTCGTTCGAGAAGAGACCTCTGGCAATTCCGAATCGGGCTGCCATCATAACTGTAGTACCTATAAAACCGCCACCTGCAGCTTTTGCTGAAAATGCAGATTCAAATATAACTCTGAGAGTTTCACCCAGGAATGCACTGTTAACTACTAGAATATATACGCAACCGGCTACATAAAATATCGCCATAAAAGGGACCAGAGTGCCGCTTACTTTAGCAATACCCTTAACTCCAAAAAGAATAACCAGCGCAACAGCTATACTTAAAATAATGCCTGTAGCTGTAGTACTAACGGCAAAAGTTTCGTTGACAAGAAGAGATATTGAGTTTGCCTGTACAGTATTTCCAATTCCAAATGCAGCAATAGCCGTAAAAATACTGAATAGAATTGCCAGCCACTTGAGCTTTAGCCCTTTTTCAAGAGCATACATCGGACCACCCAGCATAGTCCCGTCAGCAGTTTTAACTCTGTATTTAATTGCCAGCAGACCCTCAGAGTATTTTGTTGCTATGCCGAATATCCCTGTTATCCACATCCAAAGTACCGCTCCCGGACCACCCAGAGCTACCGCAGTTGCTACGCCGATTATATTGCCGGTTCCAATTGTTGCAGCCAGCGAAGTGGCCAGAGCTCCAAACTGACTTACATCACCCGATGCAGCCTTATCCTTTGTAACTGACAGTCGGATTGCCGTAAAAATTTTTCTTTGAGGGAACTTGAGAATAATTGTCAGGTAAATGTGAGTACCCAAAAGAAGAATAATCATCGGCCATCCCCATAGGGCAGAGCTGACCTTGTCAATAAAGGCTGCAAAATTTTCCATAGTGAGAGTTTAGTTAAAGAAAAGTTTAGTTTAAAGTAGGTATCTTTGCAAAGATAAAAAAATTGACTATTTGAGACGCATTCTATATATAATACTGGCATCAGTTTTTGTTGCTCTGGCTACTATCGGCATTTTCCTGCCCCT
>JAGPLK010000018.1:0-18890 GCA_018053445.1 Bacteroidales bacterium
TCCGGAAGGATAATCAACTTTTCATCACATGAGTATGTCATTAGAAATGTGAAAAATATTATTAATATGTATTTGATTTTTCTGTACATTTTCTGATATTTATATAAATATAAGCTTTTTCTTACCCCGATAAAAATTCGTTATTTTGCAGTGTGAAAAACCAAACCTTAGTTATTGACCTCCATATTGAAAAAATAGCAAAAGCATATCGCAGCTTTGCTCCGGCAGACTCATTAATTTATCAGCTTGAGATGTTTGAAAGAACATTGCAGGCAAACAGATTCCGGAAGGGGCTACGAATTGATTTTGTTCATGGCACAGGTAAGGGAACACTAAGATCAGAGCTTATCAAAATTCTTACTCATAAATTTCCGGGATTCAAATATGAAGATGCCCCTTTTGCCACTTATGGTTTCCAGGGGGCAATAAGAGTAACAATTTGATTGTGTTTATTTAATAATCTTGATGACTCTGCCGGACACCTTAGTGCCGTTAAGAAACCACTCTTCGCTTATATCAGGATCCCCGTTAATTTTCCAGCGAAATTTTCTGTTGAATTTAATTTTGTCTGATGTGCCGTCTCCCCATAAAAGGGTGAGCTCCTCATTTGAATAGCTTTCGGCCCCGTCCAGCTCCCCAAACCTCAGGACGAATGTATTACTCTGATAGTGTTTGCTTAACTGGAGGCCATTAAAGCGCGGCAAATATGCTTTGGATGGAGCTATGTAAGGATCAATACTGCACTTGTATTCAACCCCTCTGTACACCGCTTTTATTAAACTTGTGTCAATGGCATTCTGATTGTCCTGATTGAGAAGGTCAACTCCCTGGGCATTTGTAACCTCAACAATATATACAACCGGAGCAATATCCCATATCTTTCCGTCAGGGATTATATCACACGATGACAATCCTATTGCCAGCACTGCAGAGAGCAAAAACCTTGTTTTCATAACTATAAGTTTAAATAAATATAACCATATGGTTATAAGATGCTTTTACCAGCAATATCGTTGCATTAGGATTGACCAATAAAGCTTATCTCAATTATCTGTGCCAGATCGTGAGCACTTTTTAAGGCCGATGGTACTCCGCCTCCGGGAATTGACCAGTGGCTGGTATAGTAGAAGTTCTTTAAACCCGGCAGTGTTGCACCTACAGGAGAGGACGCCATTAGGTTTTTTGGGGGGAACCATCCCTGAGCGCTCCCCTTCCAGTTACCTGTATATCTGTGATATGTTGCCGGGGTTGAGACATCCATCTCCTCAATACTTTCCCTCACCCCTCCCAGTTTTTTGTCAAGATAGTCAATCATAGCGGTTGCAAAAGAGTTTTTGCATCGTTTGTACTCCTCTCGGTTACTTTCTCTAAGATTAATCCAGAAATCTCCGTTTCTGGTGTAGAAACTCATCGCAATAACAGTTTTCCCCTCTGGAGCTAAAGATTTATCGTAGTGGTAAATATGAGCTTCAATCCTGTTATAAACAGTCCCGTCAGGAGAGGTGTACTCTTGCTCAACCGGGAATCTGAAAAAGTGTGGAAACTCTTTAAAGTCTCTTGAAACACCTAAAGAGACAAGCATTATAGCAGGGTAAACCTCCAGTTTTTTAAGTTCAGCCAGCCTTATAAGAGTGTCATTTACGTATTTCCCCTCAAGAGCGTTAAATACAGTATAGTGCCAGTCTGCAGCAGAGATAGTAATGTCTGAATAAACAGATGTGCCATCTTTAAGAATTAACCCTTTTGCTATATCGTGTTCTACAATTATTTTTTCTATCTGAGAATTAAAGCGTATTGTACCTCCCATGGATTTGTATTTATCGGCAACCCTCTCAGCAAATTTTGCCGATCCTCCTATGGGATAGCCGGCACTTTTTTTATCAAAAAATGCCTGTGGCATTGCCATGACCATAAGATTAACCTCGTCACCATCAAAAAGGAGTTCAAATGCCTCTTTTAGAAATGGATTCTTAAACTTTCGTGCAAAAGAAAAATTAGTTTCATTCTTCCATCTCAGATAACTAAAGACAAAAGGCAGATATTTAATCATACCCATCTTCTGCTTGAGCGGCTGCAACTGAGGGATATTCTCAATCATTGGCGGGAGCTCGTAATGCTGTATCACCCTGATCAACTTTACCAAGCTTTTTATCAGCATTTTGTCTTCAGGGGCTATGTCAAGTAGATATGCTTCAAGTCTGTCAATATTTGTGTACAATTGAAAAACCTTACTGCCATACTTATCAGCATTAACTTTTAGTTCAACCGCAACCCTCACATCATGGTGTACAAACTCAATTGATTTCATGTCAAGCATTTCACTCCAGAGTTTGTAAAAGGGACTCCCTGAGTCCGACCCCAGTATCCAGTGAAGGCACCCGTCAAAGGTATATTCTCCCCTTTTCCAGCTGGCACAAAGGCCACCGGGAACAGAGTGTTTCTCGAAAATCTGAGTCTTAAAACCCCTCATCTGCAGGAAACAGCCAAGAGACAAACCTGAAATACCACCACCAATAATGTTAATTTTCATTTTCTTTTTAGGTTAGTCTTTGCGACGCTCCTTTATATTTATTTTTGTAATTAATTTAGTGGGTTAGCTACTTTACCTGTAAACAGGATGGTTCCTGTGGATTGCTCCCAGATTACAAAGAGAAATGGTTTATTTGCCCGGAAGTCCCTGTCAGGATTTACTGATGTTAGATCAAAGCCTACAGAAGTTACGGCTGCAGCTTCACCACCCTCCTCATTAATCTCAATAACGGTCTTTTGCAGCACTTTGGAGATTCTTAAATCACCTTGAGGATAATCAGCAATATTACTAAAGTTAGCATTGCCGTCAAATGCATCAGTAATACCAAGCATTTTTAACTTATCGTTAAATTCCAGAGTTGTGCTGAATTTGAATTTGGGGAGGTAGATTCCCAACTGAGCTGAATCGCTTTTCTCAGTAATATTCTCCCAAGCCCCGGCAGTAGCCAGCTCCGCATATAGATCGGCAACACCAAGCTCCTCCCCCGGAAGAATAATTGTCATTTTAAAAGCCCCGTTGCCAAACGGAAGTGTTACAGCGCGATATTTTTCTCCTTTATTGTATTCGACCATAAACCTCTTATGCATGGCCGGCACATCTACGCTACCTCCGCCATCAAGATTAAACTTCAAAGGGAGCGTGGACTTGGGGTCAAACTTAGTTTTCCATGGAGCCTTGAAATATAGCGCATTAACCAGAAACATAACCTCATTGGGTTTGATCTGATCCAGAATTTTATCAATTTTCTTATCTGTGTTTTTTGAGCACCACTCATTTATTGCCTTAAGACTCTCCTGCTCATTAGAAAAATCGAGAGGTGTTACTAAGGCATTAAACCACTGTTTGTTAATCTGAAGAAAACCCTCTTTTACAGGAAAATCACTCTTGTACCAGACTGAATTTGCTATAAATAACAGACTTGCAGGATCTGCAGATGGGAGAGAAGCAGATAATTTTTTGAAATAGAGATTAACATCAAATGGAGATTCCTGCGGAAATCCAAGTGCTTTCTGAATCTGTCCCGCAGTATTACCTGCTGCACCATTCCAGGCCATTGCCATCGCAAAATTGAGACTGAGGGGAGAGATCATAAAATTACCCTCCTCCTCTATCATCCCGAGTAACTTAAAAGCAATAGCATTTCCGGAAGATGCGACCCTGGCCTCTCCGGGTGTAAGTTCAATAACCGGTGCCGGCTGAGTATTCTCACTCTCCTCCCCGGGCTTTGGCCCTTTTGCACAAGAGGCTGAATACAAAACAAATAGACAAAGCACAATTACCCTACATTTCATAGCGAAAGTATTTAAATAAAACATCAGTAAAATGCAGGTAAAGGTTAAGTCATTGCAATATAGATATTTTTTAGATAAATACCTCTTTTCTGACAGTTACTTTCTCCAGTCTTTTCTCATTAACCTCCACACCTATTCCCGGACCCTGCGGAACATCCATTGTCCCATCGGCATTAACGGTAAAAGCGGGATCTACAATATCCTCCTTATAGTACTTTTTGCTTGCCGAAATATCTCCGGGCAGAATGAATCCGGGAAGAGATGCAAGAGCTACATTTCCGGCCCTGCCGATTCCTGACTCCAGCATACCTCCGTGCCACACCGGAATACCCATAGAGAGACAATAGTCATGAATCTTTCTGGATTCAGTAAATCCACCCACTCTCCCCGGCTTAATATTTATTATTCTGCAACTTTTCAGCTCAATGGCAGCCCTCGTATCATCCAGAGAGTGAATACTCTCATCCAGACAAATTGAGGTTTTAACCTCTTTCTGAAGTTTTGAGTGGTCGTATATGTCATCATACCCCAGCGGCTGCTCTATTAGTGAAAGATTGTACTCATCCATCTTTTTAAACAGGGATATATCATCCAGTGAATATGCCGAATTTGCATCCACCTGAAACATTATATCCGGAAACTCTCTGCGAACAGCCTTAACCAAATTGATGTCCTGCCCGGGTGCAATTTTAATTTTAACCCTTTTGTAACCCTCCTTAAGATAGCCCTCAATTTTATGTAAAAGAGCAACCTCAGATTCCTGAATACCTATGCTTACCCCTACATCAATTTTATCCCTTGTACCACCCAGAAGTTTGGAGAGAGATACCCCTTTGGTTTTGGCCAGCAGGTCCCACAAGGCCGACTCTATCCCCGCCTTGGCCATCATATGCCCCCTTACCCTGTCGTACAGAGCAATTGCCTCACCTACGCTTTGGAACTCTTTACCCAACAATTCCGGAATTAGAAAATCTCTCATTATGTGCCAGGCAGTTGTCACTGTCTCGTATGAGTAGAAAGGGGTCCCTTCGGCAACACTCTCCCCCCATCCGGTAAAACCATCCCCGTCTATACGAACCATTATATGCTCCTCATCATACTCGGTACCCATAGATGTAGTAAACGGAGTTACAAGCTCCATCCGGGTATGCCTGATTTCTATCCTCTCTATTTTCATTTTTTTCTTACTCTTATTACTGGATAATCCGATTCTCTTTTCATTAAAAATTCAAACTCCCTGTATGTAGCCAAACCTAGCTCTGACTGTGGTTCCAGTGCTATTGCAAGCAAATTCCCCTTTAACTGGGCTGTTGGTACATACAGGTAATTATTAATCTGGATTCCGGCCTCAACAGGAGAGGAAGAGATCTGCGGGAAAGGAATAATATCCCCCTCAAAGTCTGTTGAATCCACTGACACAATTCTTATCTTCTCAAATCTGTACTCTTTATCATTGGAAATTGAAGAAACAGCTAAACCCTGTCTGTTAATCCAATCAACTAAAAGGGTATTAGAAACAGGGATCAGATAACCAACAGGTTTTTCAACAGATAGAGTAGCCTTAACGACTGGCCTGAAGTTTTTTACAATAACCACTGAATCCAGATTTGTTTTGTATGAAAACACAGGGAGTTCAAGAGTACTGCCATCAGAGAAATGGTCCATTTGAAGAGCAACTTTCTCACCCTCTTTTGGAGATAAAAGTCTGCTCCTCTCCTCCTTTACAATTTGTTTCATTTCAGCCCCGTTTTCATATACAAAGTTTAAAAGGGTCATCATTCCGCAAAACTGTGAATAGGATCTGTGAGAGAGGTTCTCAACATAGTTATCTTTGCCATTCATCCCCTCCTGTATAAATGAGAAGGTATTCTGAATACCAAAACTCTGCCTCCCGTCGTTAATATCAAATGTGCTGTAGCGGATATAATCATCCTCCGGCGGCCCTCCCGGGCTGTACATCCCTGCAGAGACACCTTGGTTTTTTACGGAGTTATACCAGAAAGGCCAAAACCTCTCTCTTTGTAAATCCCTGATATAGGCGGGGATCTGAGGGTTTGTATTAATCCCCAGCAGGATGTCTGAGTTTTTTCTGAATCCGGCCTTTTCCCATGACTCTCCGTAAGGGGAGTATTCATGAGCATCCAGAGTGACTTCAAAAAGGTATTTGTCAAACAGTTTGTGAAGTGCAATGACTTCAGGCTCCGTCATTATAAGGTGATTCCTGTTCAGATCCATCCCGTTTGAATTTCTTCTTTCATTCTTTTCCGAACCATCCGGATTAACTTGAGGTACAATAACAAGATCTATCTTCTCAAAAAAATAAGAATAGTTATCCTTAATAAGCTCTTTGGCAAGCATAAGGGCACCCTCCTTCCCCGACTGTTCGTTACCATGTTGCTGAGCATGAATCAACACCTTGATTTTGGTTTGATCTGTGCCAAAGCCTGACTTTGAAAAAAAGAGGGCAGTAATCTCTCTCCCCTGAACAGAGGTGCCAATTGTTTCCATCTTCACCAGACCGGACTGCTCTGTAAGTAGTTGAGCTGTCTCTCTGAGCTGGCTATATGAGGTTGGCTGGCCGGAAAGAGTCATATATATTAATGTTGCAGCCAGAAGTACAATTTTCTTAATCATGTGCTTTTCTGTTTAAAATCCGTTAAGTTGCATATAAACCGTAGGAAGCAGAAGAAGAAGTCCTACAATCATCAAGAATAGCAAGATCTTCCAGAACCATTTGATCCACACTTCGTATGGTATTTTTGCAATACCCAGTGCACCAATCAGAACCGCAGATGTAGGTGTAATCATATTTGTAAAGCCGTCTCCAAACTGGAAAGCCATAACCGTAGCCTGTCTTGAGAGACCAATTACATCAGAAAAGGGTGCCATTATAGGCATCGTAAGCGCCGCCTTTGCAGATCCGGATGGTATAAATATATTAATACAGGTCTGTATGAAATACATTATAGAGACAGTGGCACCCTTCCCTGTACCCTCCATTGTTGAAGAGAGAGAGTAAAGAATAGTATCCATTATCTTTCCGGCAGTAAGCACCTCAATAATACCACCTGCCAGACCAACTATAAGAGCTGCGGTAAGGATATCCTTAGCACCTGCTATAAACTCTTTTGCAATGCCGTTTGCTCCTGCTCCCATCGAAAAGCCGGATATAATACCCATTGCAAGGAATAGTGCCGATATCTCTGTCAGATACCATCCGTACCCAAGTACCCCTATCACAAGGAATATTATTGTAAATGCAAGTATATTGAGAATAAAGAAAAGATATGACTTTCTAAGTGTTAAGAAACCAGTAACTGCAAAAAGAATGGCAAGAACAGGAACAGCAATAAATGTAATGTCCGCCCCTCCCAGGCTGATAGTAGTTTTTGGATGGAGGTAAGAGAATATCCCCAATGCAGCAGTAACCATTATGTACATTATCCATGCAGATAGTGGAGTCTTCTGTGCAAAATCCACCTTCACCGCCTCAGACTCTCTCTCTCTCCAGTATACATCCAGTTCATACATTGGCGATAGCCTGGGATTTTTCTTTACTCTTGCTGCATAAACCAATGTAATTACTATAATAAGTGAGGTAAGTATTATCCATACGACAAGCCTGTATTCAAATCCTGAGAAGAGCTGAAGGCCGGACAACCCCTGGGCAATTCCTATGGTAAACGGATTGATTATGGCTCCCGAGAAACCAATGTGAGCTGCTACATATACCATAAGAATACCGGTGATTGAGTCGTACCCCATAGATATAGCCAGTGGCACAAAAATAATAACAAAAGCAAGGGTCTCTTCACTCATTCCAAAAATTGCTCCAAAGAGACTGAATATGAGCATTGAAAAGACTATTACCAGATTATTCACACCTATTTTTTTCAGGAGCCTCCTCTTTTCAAGGGTACCGGTTTTTGCAAGAAAAGATAGTATACCAAAGTCAATTGCCTTGCTGCTGTTCATTATCTGGAAAGCACCTCCGATTATCAGGACAAAAGCAATTATACCCGCCTGTTTTTTAAACCCCTCCAGCAATGATCCAAAAATTTGCCAGGTCTGGGGAGATGAATCCACCTCTCTGTATGAATCGTTTACTATTACATCTCTGGTTACTCCGTTTACCTCTCTCTTTTCATACTGAAACTCTCCGGCCGGAACAAACCAGGAGAGTATCCCGCAAAAAATTATTAATGAAAAGATTATAACGAATGTATGCGGTATTTTTGACAGCCGAGCCATTATATCAGGAATTAAAGCTTATAAATATCTCCGGGATTTAATATAGTGAGTTTGAAGCTGGAGAGATCTCCGCTGCCGTTTACTGCACTATAAGGTTCAAACAGCATAGCCTTGTTATCTCCTATTACCTCAATTGTATTATCAGATTTTACAACAATTGCAGTCTCTTCGTCAATTCCTATTCCTCTTAAGCCCGGATTATCCATCAGGACTGAGATAAGTCTGATCTGCCTCTTTCTCTTTAGGAAATGCTGGTCAACTACAATATTGTCAAGAAAACCAAAACCTTTTGCAGTAATAACATCTCCTTTCTCAATTGTGTTAAATATCTGAGAGTTGGTTGTGTCACTTCTCTGTTCACCAGTGAGCATTACTCTGCTCATTATTGCTGCTCCTGCACTTGTTCCGCTTACAACCCCTCCGTTCTTGTATATCTCCCTGATTTTCTCAAGAAATTTAGTCCCCTCCAGATAAGCACTTAAAATAACCTGATCCCCACCGGAAAAAAAGATTGCCGTAACCCCATCCAGTTTTGCAAGACTTGAGGGTGAATCAATGCTGTCTTTTTCACAAAAGATGTAGTCAGCAGATTTACAGCCCAGAACACGGAACTCTTCACTCTGTTTTATCCCCGTCTCCTCAGCTACGCCACTTGCAAATGGTACAACCAATACTTTGGAATTCACTCCTCCGCTGTACTCAATAATCGTTTTTAAAATAACCTCTATTCTGTCTCCACCCCCTTCAATAACAAGTGTGCCTTTTGAATCTATCTTTTCTGCCTCATATTTAAGTTCTGTTTGTGGATTATGGCTACAAGCTGCCAGGTGCAATAATATAATTATTGCAATAAAGAGTGTTCTATTTTTCATAATTTATTCTATTTCAGTCGTTAATAATTGATAGGCAATCTCTGATGCCATTTTTAGGTCCTTATAAAGAATGAACTCATCATTCCCGTGCGGGTTTTGTGCCCCTACTCCCAAATTGATTGTTTTTATACCCTTTACATTTAGAGAGTTAGCATCGCTTCCACCCATTGATTTTTTTGGTGACGGGTTGAGGCCGAGTCTCTTTGCGATTTTTGAAAAATGAGTGTATGGTTTGTCATCCTCTTTGACAGAGTATGGTAAAAAATCCCAGAAGTGTTTTGACTCAAGCTTACCTCCATATTTTTCACATACCTTATTGAAGTCGCTTATGACCTTTGCCATAATCTCCTCTCCATGATGAGTAAAATCTGTTCTTATCTCACCTGTCATATGAACTTCATCGCATACAACATTTGTCCCGGTTCCACCTTTAACTATTCCAATATTTGCGGTAGTTACTTCATCTATCCTCCCAAAAGGGAATCCGGCCATTGCTTCGGCTGCTATTTTAATTGCGTTTACCCCCTTTTCAGGAGATATTCCTGCATGAGCAGAGACTCCCCTCACCACAAGTTCAAAATTTATTGCACCGCATGTCTCTGATACAAAATTACCCGGAGACAAATAGGAGTCAAATACAAATCCATATTTCACAGCTGGAGCCGGTTTGTAATATATTGACCCGGCAAGAGTTGTCTCTTCACATACCGTAAAGAGAAGTGTGCAGGGCTTTAAATTCCCGTCCCTTACTGCCCTTTCAAGGGCAAAAAGAATAGACGAAAGGCCCCCTCGGTCATCAACTCCAAGAGGAGTGGTCCCATCTGAAGTAATTCTGTCCTGATGAAACTGATGATTAAGGCGGGCAGTAGATCTTGGCGTGTCCATATGAGCCACAAGTAAATGCTCTCCACCACCAAGAATTTCAACAATCATATTGCCCGAATTTCCATTTGACAGGTCGCTGGCTCCATCTGCAAAACCCTTTAACCCAAAATTTCCTATGAACTTATTAATATATTCAGCAACAGGAGCCTCTTTCCCTGAAACAGCATCAATTGATGTTAATTCAATGAAAATTTGTTTGAGCCTTTCGTCTAATACCATTTGTATGTGATTTTTATACTGATTTACAATCCAAATACATTTACATTAGCCAGTCGTATATAGTAACAATCTGTGCAGTTTCCGTGAACAAAAGCAATATATACACTCTTCCCTTTGTACTGAGTTATATCGATTGTCTCTGTTTTATCTGATGCATAGCTTGCATCCAGTTCTGTCCAGTCTCTTAATATTGTTGCCTCACGACAATTTGCTAATGTTATAGGAGATTCCGAAATCACTACTCTGTAGTTCTCTTCAGGATAATCTTCATCACCTGCCGAAATATCAAATGTCAGCATCACTTTATCCATTGTACTTCCAATGTTAATAAGAGGTGATACCAGATAGTTCTCCGGTGTGAGGGCACCCACCCCACCGCTTCTGTATGAATCAGATGTAGCGTGGCTCTTGTAGTACTCCCAGTTATAACCATCTCCATCTTTGTCTATCAGAGTCCAGGTGTCAGGGATTTCAGTGAGGAATCTCTCTGTAAAGTAGTAAATCTTATCTGGAGAAATCTTATAATTCAAAATTGAGGTTGGTTTGTTTGCTTTAGTGTCAGGTGAATCTTTAAGCACAACATAAAAATTCTTGCCTGTCTTCTTAAGCATATTAACCTGAATATACCCAAAATATTCTCCCTTTGGTATCGTGAGTGAACCTTTCATTGTACCTGGAGTAAATGAAGAGTTGTTTCCTGTAACTATTACAAAGTCCTGACCATGAACTGCCGTTGAGAAGACAGTATCAACTACTGAGATATCTGTACCGGCCGGTACCTCTTCAACATAATTATCTTTATCTGTCAGATAATAGAGTTTCTGAACAATTTCATAGTTTACGGTCACATTTCCTGTGGATGTTTTAATCAGCTGAATACAGATAGAATCCAGACCCACTCTGTTGTTCTCCTTTTGAAGAATATTGCTCACAGTACCCTGTCTGTTTTCAAATGCACTGAATTCGTAGTACTGAGGTCCCTGATAAGTTCTGTCCTCTTTTTCACACCCGCTCAGCAACAAGGATAAGAGGATTACAAAATTGATGTATAGTAAGTTTTTCATAATTTTAATATCCTGGGTTGTTAACTAATTTTTTGTTTACATCCATTTCAGTTGCTCCAATAGGGGCAACAACCCGATAATCTGCGTAAGGTATCTCAGGAAGCCCGTTAGGTCTTGAAATTGGTAGCCCAAGCCTCTTCATGTCAAAAAACCGGTGTCCTTCAAAAGCCAGTTCTATCCTTCTTTGAAGCAAAATTTCATTTATCAGCTCTGAGTTTGCAACATCTGTATCATCCAGCCCTCTAATGTTTCTCAATGCATTAATATCATTGCGGGCCTGTGTGTAATTTTTCATGTGTGCATAAGCCTCTGCCCTGTTAAGATAAATTTCAGATATTCTGATTAATGGGACATCGTCCAATCCAAATGCACCACCCCAGCTGTTAAACTTGGTTGTCCACCACAAATCCTGTCCGTAATAGTGAACTTTTCTAAGTGCACCAAACCTCTTGTCATTATCCTTATCTATAATATTTATAAAGTCAGGGGAAACTGAAAGTTGAGCATCTCCCGGTCCTGTCCCATCACCAAATCCCTCCTCATCCCTAAATCCATTATCCATTGTCCCATAAGTAGAGTGAAGGGATATTGATTTTAAATTTTCAGTTATTGTATAATGAAGTTGCCAGATTGATTCTGTCCCTTTTGAAAATATATCTGTATAGAGACCATTGTACAATTTAACCTTTGAATTTGTGATTGTTGTACTTGCTGCAGCTATTGCATTATCCCACTCCCCCTTATAAAGATATACCCTGGATTGAAAAGCTTTTACTGCCAGAGCAGATACTCTGTAAGGGAAATTTGATCCGTCATTGTTATTCAGCAGAGCATAAGAGTCGTTAAGATCCTTTACAATCTGTGTCCATACAACATCCACTGTTGCCCTTGGAACAGAGGCCTGTTCAGTAATACTTCCTCCCTCGTTAAAGAATGGTTCTGTAAGTAGTGGAACACAAAGATTAAAATTCTCAACCAGTTTTCCAGGAACTCGACTATATATAATACTTAAATTAAAGTAGTTGTAAGCTCTCAGAAATAGTGCTTCTCCTGTAAGAGATTTAACCTTTGCTGTTTGGTCAAGTTGTGATAAATAGTAAATGGCCTCATTCAAGGCACCTATCTGCTTATATGCAATTTCCCATATATCCAAATTGTAATTTGGCTTAAAGTTATACTGACCCGAATAGCTTGTAGCTCCGGGAGAGAGCTGTGTATTATCACCCAGAACATCCGGAATACATATCAGATCTCTTCCGGCATAGTATCCATCTTGTAACTGGTCATATACACCTATTATTAAACTTTCACAACCGGTTACAGTTTTGATTTTATCTTGCGGCAATGCGTGCTTTGTACTCACATCAAGCATTGAATCGCAAGATGAGTTTGCAAAGAGCACAAATATTGTGACAATAATTAAATTAATTTTTTTCATATCCGGATTGATTAAAAGTTAATCTTAATACCTATACTCAAACTCTTTGACTGAGGATAGAGCCCTCTGTCTGAACCCACAGACTCAGGGTCATAGCCCTGATACGGAGTTGTAGTCCATACATTGTATGCATTTGCATATATCTGAGCATCTGATATTCTCAGCTTTTTAACAAGTTTCTGAGGTATGTTATAGCTTAGGTTTATATTTTTTAATTTAATAAAGTCCGTAGATTCGTAAATGAGACTCATTGAGGGATCACTATTATTATCATACTTCATTGGATTTCCAGGATATAAACCATCAATTACAGGCTTTGGCACCCAGGTGTTATCTCCAGGCTTTCTCCAGTAAGAGTTATAGATATCTGCAAGAAGGTTGTTGTCTGCAGCCTGTCCTATTAACACAGCTTTGTCACTCCAGTACTTTAGAGCACCCCTCTGAAACTGGAAAAAGAAAGAGAGTGTGAAGTTTTTCCAGGAGATAGTATTTTCCATACCTCCAAAGAATGTTGGATCAAGACCTTTTGTCCAGACTCTGTCTTCAAGTGTTGGGTTATAGGTAATATATCCATCTTTGTCATAATACATCGGACGGCCATCAGAGCTGTTTACTCCTGCCCACTGATATACATATTCTGCAGTAATAGGCTTACCCACCTTGTACTGTCCAAGTTCCTCTAGTCCATCTTGTAATTCAGTAATAAAGTTCTTTGCAAGAGAGATATTGAAAGAGGTTTCCCACTTGAAATTCTCCCCATCAACATTCACAGTATTCAACTGAATATCTATCCCTTGATTTCTAACACCGCCCATATTTGATGGAATAATGCTAAAACCTGTTGTCTGAGGTATTATCCTGTAATAGAGCAGATCTTTAGTGTCATCCATATACATATCAACATTAGCACTTATCCTGCCACCAAAAATGCCCGCAGTCAAACCCACATTCTTTGAATGCTTCTTCTCCCAGGTAAGCTTCTGATTGCCTATGGATGAAGGAATAATCCCGGATGATCCGTTATAGGATGAATTTGCATCATAGAGCCGCTGTGATACATAGTTTCCAATACTGGCGTTTCCGGTTATACCGTAGCTTGCTCTAAGTTTAAGGTCATTAAGCCACTCAACATCTTTAAGGAATTTCTCCTCCTTCATTCTCCAGGCAAAGGATACCGATGGGAATGTTCCCCATTTATTATCGGCACCAAAGCGAGATGAACCATCATACCTGATTGTACCTGTGAGAATATATTTGTCTTTAAAAGTATAGCTTGCCCGTCCAAAGAATCCTGCCATCTTCCATTCAGAGTACTCCTCCATTGTGGAAATTGGTGTGGCAGCGCTGCTCAGAAGAGTAAGATCAGGGCTGGAAACACCATTGGCCTCTGCTCCAATCATATGATATTTATAGCTGCTGTAAGAGAATCCGGCAACTGCACTTATTCTGTGTATATCTTTTATTGTAGTGTTATAAGTAAGGACCTGCTCAGACTGGAATTTATTCACATCAGATGAGTTTGCAATAATGGCTCCGTTAACCCTTGAACCGAGTCTTGTCCGGGGATCACTGAACTGGTGCTCATTTAGCCAGGTAAGATCCAGGTTATAACTACTTTTAAATTCAAGTCCTTTAAGAATTTTGAAAGTCAAGTCATTTGCCGAGATCAGATTATTAGTCTTGCCTATATACTCATTAAGTTCAAGCATTTGTGGAATATTATACAGAAAATAACCATACTGCAAATCTGAGTAGTAATTTCCCTCAGAATCTCTGGGAGAAACTCCCGGTAACAAAAACATTGCAGTCCTGGAGGGGTTTGCGGCACCTACTGTTGATGACTGATTGTGTGTTGTTCCGCTGAATGTATTATTTGTATTGAAAGTAAGCCAGGGAGTTATTGCGTGGCTAAGGTTAAGTCTTCCGGAGATTCTGCTGAAACCTGTATGCTTAATGATTCCATCTGTTTTATTATATCCCAGCGAGGTATAAAACTTTGTGTTATCACCTCCTCCAGAAAGGCTTACCTGATAATTCTGTACCAGAGCTCTTCTGAATATTTCATCATACCAGTTTGTGGTTGGGGCATTTGAATATCCGTCATCTCCCCATCCAAAGCTTTTAAAAAGATCCAGCTTCTCATTGTACATGTTAGTACCATTGTACTCATCATAATTTTTGTACTCAAGCAGGGCAAATTCGGCCCACTGCTTACCATTGAGAAGAGGAACCCTGCGGATAATATCCTGAACACCTGCTGTAGCTGTAACCGATACCTTGGTTTTACCTGAAGCTCCCTTCTTGGTTGTTATTATTACGACTCCGTTTGCTGCCTGTGCTCCGTATATAGAGGCCGATGCGCCATCCTTCAGTACGCTTATAGACTCGATATCCTCAGGATTAAGACCGGCAAGGACATCTGCATTGGTTAAAATATTTGTTGTCTGTGCTCCATTTGTTACCTGTACACCATCAATAATATAGAGAGGTTGTGTATCGGCATTTATTGAACCGCGCCCCCTGATATTGATTGAGAATGACGAACCCGGGATACCGGAAGTAGAGGTAATTTGAACTCCGGACATCTTTCCCTGTAGTGCCCTTTGAAAATTTGAGCTGTTTGTTTTTGCAAGAGATTCTGCAGTAATGTTTTCAATAGACCCTGCTATATCTTTCTTTCTTGTCACACCATAACCCACTACTACAATCTGCTCCAGTTCATTTTCCGCCTCCCTGAGAGCTACATTAATAAATCGCTGCCCGTTGATTGCTATCTCCTGAGGTCTCATCCCCAAAAAATTAAAAACAAGAGTATTTTGCTTTGCAATATCCTCTACCCTGATTTTATAATTACCATCAAAGTCAGAAATTACCCCTTTTCCTTTCTCTCCTTTTATTTCTACAGATGCACCGGGTAATGGCTCATTGTTTAAATCGGTAATTTTGCCGTAAACAAAGAGTGAATCAATCTTTTCATCTGGTTTTTTCTGATCTTTTGAGGGGGTGGCTTTCTCAGTAATCTTTTTTATGTAGATTACCTTCTTGTCTATGCTAAAGGTAAGTCCGGTCCCCTCAAGACACCCCTCCATAATCTGGCTGATTGTACTTGATCTGAACTCCTTTGTCATCCTGGGAATTTTAAGAACATCAAGATCTTCATAGACAAAGAAGTAATTACTCTGCGATGTTATCTGAACCATCGCCTCTTTAAAAGTAACATTGTTAAGCTTCACATTGTATACCTCCCTCTGTGTCTGTGCAGACAACTGTCCGGTACACAGAATCAGGGCGTACAATAAAAAGAAAACAAACAAATTTTTATACCCTTTGTTTTTTTTCATAATTAAGTTTAGTTAGTAGGTAATAAATTAGTATATCGTTACGGTTCTTCCATCAATTTTAATGTGTCCCGGGACCATCCTGGCAAAAGTATTGAGCAACTCCTCCGGACTCTCCTCCCTGCTGAGTTTTCCGGACAACACTCTCTCCTTAACAGAGCTCTCTTTAAATATTACTTCAAGACCGTACCATCTTGCCAAGTCTCTCATAATATCCTCAAGTCTTTGTTTATCAAAAAAGTACACACCCTCTTTCCATGAAGTGTATATAGCTGTATTGACATCGGTTACCTCTAACCCTCCAGCCTTTTTATTGTATAGAGACTGTTCCCCAACTTTCATGTCATAGCCCTCTTTCTCTCCCATACTGTTTAAATATCCAATATTGATTCTCCCCTCAACGAGTGTGGCTGCAATTTTATTGTCCTCGCTATAAGCTTTTACATTAAACTGAGTCCCTGTTACACTGACTTTTGCACCATCTGTAATTACGCTAAATGGTCTTGAACTATCTTTTGCAATATCAAAAAATCCCTCTCCATCAAGATTTACAATCCTTGATGACCCTTTGAAATCTGTGGAATATGACAATGAGCTTTTTGAATTTAACCATACAACAGATTCATCAGGGAGAATAATTTTGAAAAGCCTTATTTCCGGGACAACTATACGATGCACTGCCACTCGTTTGCTCTTCTGAGGATAGTACTTAATTGTATTCCGGTCTATTTTCACACACACATTTTCAATGTCTGTACTATCTTCTATGGAGTTTAAACTTATTATTCTGGAGCCATCCACAATCAGAGTAATATCTTCAAAATGCATATTCCGGTCTATAGTTTTCTGCTCGTTTATCTCTATAATAATCTGGTATGCAGACAAAGCGACAATGAGACTTATTACCAGAACAGCTGCTATCCTCCTGAGCATCGGACTAAAAAAGAAAGCTCTCTTTTTAGATGAGATCCTATTGTAGTCTTTGTATCTGCTCTTTATATACTCTCTGTTTTGAAGTCTGTTATATAGCTCCTCGTTCTCTTCAGAGAACTCTCTCCAGCTATTCAATTCTCTCTTTTCAATTTCATCAAGTTCTGACAATAAGTTTTTTGTCAGCAGCGACTTAATTCTGTTAATTTGTTCTTCTTTCATTATCCTGTCAATATTTTTACACACAAAAATAAGTGCCCTCTATATCAAGGACAACTGAAAACTTAAAAAGGGTGGAACAGGAGTTTTTTAATTGTAATTTTTTAGCAGAAACATTGCAATAACAAACAGCTCCTTCAAAGACTCTTTCAGAAGTTGTTTTGCTCTGCTTTTCTGACTTTTAACGGTGTTGACAGATATTCCCAGTTTATCTGCAATCTCCTGATTACTCATCCCTTCAATATAACTTAATCTGAAAATTTTATTACACTCTTTTGGGAGTTCATCAAGACTGGAAAAGAGCTCAAAAAGAATTTCGGTCTCAATTCTGTCAATAAGATAACCGGAGTTATCAGCATCGCTCTCTTGAGAAAAAGTATAATCAGCAAACCGCTTTTTGACGCCGTCTCTTTTTATGTGATTAAGAGAAGAGTTTCTTACAGCAGAAAAAAGATATGACTTCAAGGCATTTTCGTTGCTCAGGAAGATTTTTCTTTCAATGAGTCTGGTAAACACAGACTGGACTACATCTTCTGCTTCTGAGTATGATTTTGTGTACTTGTATGCATAAAAACAAAGCAATGAATGATATTTTGCATATATCTCCTTAATGTCGCCATTGGATAACGGATTTTCAGTATTCATTGCTGTTTTACAAGTATCTTTCAAAGATAACAAAAAAGCAGGCATCACTGCCTGCTCTCTTTTATGTATTAAAGCCCTTTTACCTTTTTTCAAGGAATGGTTTTCCCATTGGCAGCACCGTTTTACCTGCAAGATCATTAATGATAATGCCCGCCATCATATACCATGCACCTAATGCGCAGAAAATTAACTCATACCCTGCAACAACATTTAAAACAGGATATCCAAAGTGACCTGCAACCAGAAGGATAAATCCTATCAGCAGTAAGAAAAAGGTAATTGCCATTGCCTTATGCACTCTGAGGGAGGCAACGAACATAATAACAGTGTAGAGAGTCCATGCAAGCATAAAATACCCGACATCTGTTGTGGAAGATTTATAAACATCCAGGATATTCAGTATCCAGATAATTCCAAGACCTATCCAGAAACTTCCGTAAGCCACAAAGGCCGAATATCCAAAATTATTGCCCATCTTCTGCTCCTGAAAGCCTGCTATCATTTGAGCCAAACCTCCAAAGATGATTCCCATTGCGAGCACCGGACCCAGTCCTAAAAGTCCGATGTTGTGAAACTGCAGTAAAAGCGTTGTCAATCCAAACCCCGCCAGACCTACCACTGCCGGATTTCCATTTTTCTGATTCATTAAATAATGTTTTTTTATTAATAAAGTCGGCAAAAATAGACTTATTTTTGAAATTATGAACTATTTGGCTCACATCTATCTTTCCGGCAGTGACAGACAGCTTCAGGTAGGCAATTTTATCGGGGATTTTGTGAAGGGACGCAAGCACGAAGATTACCCAAAAGGCATCCAGAGAGGTATCCTTCTACATCGTGAAATAGACAGGTTTACAGACTGCCACCCACTCTTCATTGAGACCGTAGAGCTGCTTAGGCCTGCCTTCGGAAGATATTCCGGCATCATTGCCGATATGTATTTTGATTATCTGCTGGCGTCCGATTTTAAGAGATACAACCACTCAGTACCTCTCGGCCTCTTTGCAGCAAATTTCTACCTCTCCACCATCATCAACTACAGATGGCTGCCTGAAAGGGTACAGGGTTTTATTTTTCACTTCATCTGGACAAACCGGCTGAAACAATACGCAAATTACGAAGGGCTTGAGTATTCACTCAAAATAATGTCTCACTATAAAACAAAAGCAATAAACCCGGAACTAAGCATCTCATTCCTCAAAGAGAA
>JAGPLK010000018.1:18990-24538 GCA_018053445.1 Bacteroidales bacterium
TACAGATTCATATGCAAATCTGCTTCATTTGCGGCCTCAACGTACTGGAAGATACCGGTGAATCCATCAACCAAATCATTGTAGTCCTCAATTTTGTTGCCGTCCCACATCTTGCCGGCCAGGCTGCATATGAAAATCTTAACATTAGCCATCTCCTTTACCTGCCTCATAGACTCAATCCAACTGTTCATCTTTAGTTCAATAAACTTAGCTTTCATCTCCTCCTTCAGATGAGGATACTCAACATAAGAGTCATCCAGATCCTCATTTCCTTTAATAAAGGCCCTTGCTGCTGTAAGAAGAACATATACCTCTATATCCATATCGGCAGCAGCCGCACCGCTCATTATTACTCCCGCTCCCACAAGTTTATCTATACTTCCGGACGAGAGTCCAATTACCATTTTTCCCATATTTATCTATTTATCTGTGTTAAAAATTTACCTCAGAGGAAAAGTGTCAAACACAAGTATGTCAGCTTGTTATGAAAAATTGCAAATATTCTTAATTTACAGATTAACAAGTGTTTGACACTTTTCCTCTGAGGCGATCTGCCTGCCTGCGCAGTGGCGCACGCCTTGCCTCTATCCGCCGCAGCCGGCTGCGGGTTTTTTTACAGCGGCTTTAACGGCGCCGCGTACCGGAGCGAGCTCCACAAGGTCAGGGAACCGGATCTGCCAATTGTCAAATCCTCCCTCCAGAACCTTTACATCTGTGTACTTTAGCAGTGGCAGAATTGTACCTGCCAGGGCAGATCTGTCGCCATTACTGCAGTATATATAGAGTGGTTTTCTCTTCCCTGGTGCTTTTTCTGAAATCATATCCTCCAGAACACCTCTTGGTACTGAGTTTGCACCCTTAATACAACTGATATCAAATTCTGACTGCTCCCTGACATCTATCAGGTAAAAGCCCCCCGTTTGATTAACAAGACCCGCCAGCTCATCGGCACTAATCCACTCAACCTTACCCCTTGCATCCTCTACCATTGCGGCAGCTGATTCAAAGGTGCGGCTGTCGTAGCCCGAACAGGAACTCAGAAGGGCCAGTGCAGAGAGGGTAATAAAAATTATTCTCTTCATAATCGTTTATTTGTATTAATGAGTCCAGTCAGAGTATGATCCTGCGTAAAGCTTTACGTTTGGATATTTTAACACAGATGTAAGAACAAAGTATGTAAAGCTCCCGGTTGCTCCTGTTTTACAATAAACGATAACCTCTTTATCTTTAGGAACAGCCGCGAAAATTGTGTTAAGCTCTGCTGCTGATTTTAGTTTAGAATTAACAGAGAGATTGTCGTTAGGAATATTAATTGCATTTCCTATATGACCTGCCTCGTAGTCAGCAGCCGGTCTTGAATCAATCAAAATTGTACCTGCCGAATTCATCTTTGACTTTACATAATCTTTAGTTGCAGCTATTGAAGAGTTGACGGCCGGAGAGAACGGAGTCGCAGCAAGCTTCTTAGGGTTTTTGGTAATTGGCTTTCTTGCAGCAAACCATCCCTGCATATTTCCATCAAGAAGGCTTACATCTTTAAAGCCGATATGTTTCATCACCCAGTACATTCTGCCGGCACTAACTCCGGTTTTGCAGTAGATAACCACTTTATTCTTTGGTGATACCCCATTGCTTCCAAATATGGCTGCAAGATCAGCTGCAGATTTAAGAGCTCCTTCAGCAGGAGTGTTACTACTGAGGGATATTGCATCAATGTTGATTGCTCCGTCAATATGCGTCTTCAGATAATCACCCGCAGGTCTTGCATCAATTACAACCAGATTTGGATCTTTAATAATTTTAGCCAGTTCGTCAACACTTACCAGTTGTGCGCTCATCTGAAAAACAGAGAGTATTGCAAATAATGTTAAAAATATTTTTTTCATTTTATTCCAAATTTTTTCTAGAAAATTGCCTGAATCTGTACCATTACCATATCATTCATATGCTCCCTTGACTCCTTAAGATTTGCATAGTTAATCTGAAGTCTGGTGTAGTCATTTATATAGTAGTTCACACCAATGGTATAGGTATTGTATCTGCTGTACCTGTCGTTTTTATCTGAATTCCATGTGTCAAACTTCAATACAGGTTCAATATTGTACTTTGTTCTGTAAGAGGCAATCACCCATGCACCATCTTTATGGTATGTCCCCGGTTGTTTTGTCTCAAAACCAACTATACCACCGCAACCGCCATAAATTGGAACCTTTGAGGCAGAATAAAGTTTGTCCTGACCATAAATATACTCACCCTGCAGCAAGAGCCCTTTCCAGTTAAACTGAGCCTCGGCAGCCACACGATAGATGTTGTTGAGCCTCTCTGAAGGATCTGTGGGGTTCATGCCGCCAACCTTAAAGCTGCCACCCACTTTTAAACCTTTGAAAGGCCCTACAACTACTCTACCCACTATGTTTTTATTGGAATTATCCTCACGATTGTTCATACCGCTGCCATTCATAAGAGCAAGAGCATACTGAAATTTAAGGGAGTCATGACCTCCGCTTATCAGAAGACCCAGGTCCCTCTGAGGGCCTGCAAGCTGTTTCACCACCTCTGACCGCTCCACTGTATAAAGACCGGAACAGGCAGTATTCTGCTCCAGACTGATAGGACTCTTAAACTGGCCGATAGTTATTTTTGCCCATTTTGCAAACCTTGTGTAAGAGATATATCCGTCAAGAAGATGAACCTTATTCTCTGAATTGCTGAATCCACTATACTCAACTGCAAAATAGTAATCAATATCATAAGGAATGGAACCAAGAACACCCAGCCGGGCACGGTTAAAAGTAAATTCCGTCTTATTCAAACTCTTTCCATCGGCATCCTTTCCGTTTATATAATAGTTAAACTGAGGCTGAATGAAACCGGTTACGCCGATTATATCTCCGCTTCCTCCACCTGTCATACATCCCTGGGAGTATGCATCAAAAGAAAATAGAGCAAGAGCTGCTGCAATTATATATTTTATCTTTTTCATTGTATTTCTGATTAGGTGTAAATTAATTGGTTACATAAGGAAAATTACCCGGAACAGTCCATTTGTTCTGCTGGAGCTGACTGTTAATCATTGAATTTGCTCCAAAGCTTATGCTTTTAGCATTGTAACCCAATACATTAAGATACGCCGACACCAACGCAGAGGTCTGACCTGTCCAGCAGTAAATAACAATAGTTGAGTTTGGATCAAGAGACTTAAGACCATCATTTGCAATTTTTAGGGTTTCATTGATTCTGTAGGCCCCCTTGATATGACCATACTGATTCACATTGGCCTCAGTCCAGTAGTTGTTGATGAAGTAATTTGAAGGAGCAGCCAGAACATCAGCAGAAGCAACACTCTGCAAACCTTTTGATAACATATATGCAACCCTCTCTCTCAGAATAGCCTCTCCTGTACTCTCTGTAGCGGCAGTTTTTGGATAGCCGAAACTAACCGGCTGTTTGATTGTGTTTGTAGAAGACCAGTTAGGACTCTGAAGCGCCCTGTCAGAAATGTTTGATGTCCACCTGTCAAATTTTGCATTCCAGCCACTCATTCCCCATTTCAGGATTTTGCAATTTCTGTATCCGCTTAGCCTTAAAGCCACCAAACCTACAGCAGCATTCTGGCCTGTATAGCAGGTTATGACAATTGGTTTATTTCCTGCACCTGCAGCAGTTGTAACAACATTTGCAAGCGTAGAGTTAACGGCTCCCTGAATATGTCCGGTAGCAAAGTCAGCTGCCGAGCGCAGGTCAATAACATAAGAATTTGTAACACCAGCTGTGTTAAATGCAGCAGCATCAATAACCCAGTCAGTTGTCATATTATTCAGGTCCATATTATTCTGGACCATATATTGCGTAAGAACAGCAAAGTGGTCAACCTCCGGCTCTTCGTAAGCCTCAATACAACTTGTAAATCCAGCTGAGAGGACAAGAGCGAAGAAGAGAGCCCTTAAAAAGTTAAGTTTTTTCACGATAATAAATTTTTAGTTGAATAATTGTTTATATGATTCAAATCCGCCCTCCAGATTGAGGACATTTTTATAGCCCGATTTTTTCAGAGAGATGGCTGCCAAAACACCCATATCACCATTGCGGCTGCAAATCACGATTTTTGATCCGGCCTCGGGTGGATACATAAATTGCTGAGCCCAGAATTCAGCATCACCTGTGCTAAACTCCAGCACCCCTTTAGAAATATTAACAGATCCGGGAATGTTACCCTCATAGTATTCGCCCTCTTCACGAACATCTATAACAAGTACATCCTCTCCGGCTGTAATTATTGAATTAAGCTCCTGCGGAGAGATGCTTTCCACATTGGATTTCCAGCCAAGAGCAAGCTCTGAGGAGTCTTCATAAACACCCACACATCCCCAGGCAGCAGCTGCTATTGCAGCAATAAAAAGAGTTATTCTAAATATTTTTCTCATAGATATCATTTTAAAAGGCGCTGAATCTTCCGGTTCTTTCATTCCATTTTACAAAAACATACCATATAACCAGTATCAGAACCACAAGCAGGAAAGCTCCGTCATAGCCGATATAATCAGGAAGATAGGCCCTGAACTTTGCACCCTGAGGCAAAACGCCGTCTACAAAAGGGACAATGTAACTGTTTGACAGAGGCGAGAATACAACCAGCCCAAGCAAAGAGAACCATAGCTTTATCTGACCCTCTCCCACTCTCCACAAAGTACCCACAGCACAACCACCGGCTATAGTCATTCCAAGGCCGAATATAAATCCGCCAATTAGAGCCTTGCCCCAGAAATTGGGAAATACCCAGGTTAATTCACGAGCCCTCTGAGATACCTCAGAGATATCTCCAATTGTGAAATATTTGATTACCGTAAATCCAACCAAACTTACGAGCAGACCTGCAATTACCCCCACAGTACCGTGAGACTCGCCGCTCATAAAAGGATCTCTGAATGATTTTACAATACAGAATCTTGACCTCTGAGAGATAAGCCCCATAAGGGATGCAATTATTATAAACCAGCTCATAACCGGACTGGAATCAACATAAGAGTAAGCAAGAACAATTACCCCAATGAGAACAATTACTCCTGCAATAATCTGCCATCTCCCCTTCTCCGGAGCAGCAGCCAGAAAAGTATAGCTTTTACCCGTACTCCATTTTGGGAACCTCTCCATCTCCCATATAAGGTATTTAAGAGAGATTATAACACCGGCAAACATTGCAAATGTGAATATAAGAGCACCCCCCGAAAGAGCAGGTACCCCACTGAAGAATGAGCCGATTGAGCAGCCTATTCCCACAGTTGCCCCTACAGCCATCATAGCTCCCCCAAGCAGACCCTTGATCATCTCTCCCCTTGGAGGCACACGGAGTGCAAACTCTTTAGAGAAGAGAGCCCCTGCAAACGAACCCAGTACAATAAGCACAACAAGCATCCCGTAATTATTCTGGGATACAGGAGTAACAACCTTTTCAGAGAACATTCCAAAAAGCGAGAAGAGGTTATCCCCAAGGTTTGTTAGCCCTCCGCTGGCACCCCACGGACTCTTAATGGCAAAGAGGAGAATGTTG
>JAGPLK010000018.1:24638-25933 GCA_018053445.1 Bacteroidales bacterium
GAGGAGAATGTTGTGGTTGTAAAGTACAAAAGGGGCGAAAACCTTTGCAAACAGGGCACACTTGCTTCTCACATAATGTATCTCTGCTGCGGACTTGCTAAAATATATATGGAGAACGAATCGGGCAGCCTAATACTTAAAGTACTGCCTGAAGGAAATCTGATAGGTCTCTCCGCCCTGCTCGATGGCTCTCATGTTTTTCAGTACTCTGCTTATGCTTACCAAGATTCTACAGTAAGACTTATTGATATAAGAACATTCAAAAATCTCATTAAACAGAATCCCGCCTTTGCAAACGAGGTCATTAATCTTCTTTGCGAGAACCAAATCCAGCTTCAAACCAGATTTTTCGCCTTTACTAAAAAGCAGTCATTTGGAAGACTTGCAGATACGCTTATCTGTCTTGCATGTAACATATACAAAAAAGATGAGTTTGAATTCCCTCTTAAAAGAAGAGAGCTTGCGGAACTGACAGGCATGACCACAGAGAGTGTTATCCGTTCAATGTCCAAACTCAAGAGCGACGGAATCATTGATATGGATGGTAAAACCCTCAAGATTCTGGACAGAGAGAGGCTCCAGCAGATTAGCAACTTTGGGTAAAGTTTTTTACTATATTTGCCGGGCAATAACCCTGCTTAACAAATGACAAAAAAACTTCTCCCTGCAATATTCATTGCAGCAGCCTTGCTGGCAATCCCGCTCAGTTGCGAAAAAGAGCCTGTTCCACAACCAAAACCTGAAGAGAAACCATATGTACCGGCACCCCTTAAAGAGGGAAGGGTTGCACTGGCCTATGTTACATACTGGGGGACACTCATTCCTGATGCAAGAATTATTACCCACATAAACTACGCCTTTGCAGAGCTTTATGTAAGGAATGGAGAATACCAGGGATTTAAACTCCAGGGTAATGAGAGCAGATTCAAGCAGATTGTTGATCTGAAAAAGCAATTTCCTCATCTAAAAATACTGGTATCATTCACCCATGTAGTAGACAATTATGACAATATCCAGGGCGGAGGATTCTCTGCTGTTGCCAAGTCAGACGAATACCGCAAAGCATTTGCTCAGGATTGTCTTGAATTTATTGAAAAATGGGGAATAGACGGAATTGACATAGACTGGGAGTTTCCCGGCCTCTCCTGGAGCGGAGCAGCATCTGACCCGGCAGTGGATGTACAGAACCACATTCTTCTTATGAAACAGCTTAGAGAGACCCTTGGAAGCCGATACCTTCTCACATACGCAGGATATGTCATGGATAAACGAGCTGTCACCGGAGGTTACCGATA
>JAGPLK010000019.1 GCA_018053445.1 Bacteroidales bacterium
CCTTGCTGCAAGATAAACAACTATTCCAAGAAGAAGGTTAAAAGGGTTCGTTATAGCCTCTAATCCGTGCCATCCATTTGTCCAGTAGGATATTGTAGGCTGAAAAGTGTCTGCTATACTACTCTTGTCCATAACAAATGCTCCTCCTGAAAAAAACATTCCAACAGCAACTCCCAGTAATATTGTACCAAAGGTGCCATTGAGGAAAAGAAAGATTTCGTATGTACGCGCTCCCAGAAGATTTCCTGCTTTACTTCTGAATTCAAAAGAGACCGCCTGTATTACAAAGAGGAACAGGATAGCCATCCATAACCAATATGCTCCTCCAAAGCTAGTTGAATAATAAAGGGGAAATGATGCAAAAATTGCACCTCCAAAAGTTACCAGTGTGGTAAAAGTAAGTTCCCATTTATGACCTAGTGCATTAACAAGAAGGGTCTTTTCATCTTTCTCTTTTGCAGTTCCAAAGAGGAGAGACTGACCTCCCTGAACAAACATAAGAAATACAAGCAGAGAACCTAAAAGGGACACAATAATCCACCAGTATTGTTGTAGTATGTATATCATGGTTTTTTCGTTTTAGATTTTGTGATTTCAGGCTCCTGGCCCTTTTTTAATTACTTTTATCATAATACCAATCTCAGCTATGAGCAAAACTGTAAAGAGAACAAAAAACATTATCAATGTAGTTTGTACAGAACCGGTACTAACCCCTGAGACCGCCGCATTAACCGGGAGCAGATCCTGAATTGTCCAGGGCTGTCTTCCAACTTCTGCAACGACCCACCCGGCCTGAGAGCATATATATACAAGTGGTATACTTGCCAGAGCCAGCCAGTGGTACCATTTGTGCTTCCCGATTATTCCCTTGTATTCCATATATATTGTTATGGCAAAGAAGAGGAGGAAGAAACCTCCGAGAATTACCATTATATGGAAAGCATAAAATGTAAGTGGAATATTGGGAACTATATCAGCAGGTTTTTCAATATAACCATAACCAAAGTGGTCAAAGTTATCCATTAACTTTTTGTATGCGATCTCCTTTCCCTCTTCATCACCGGCTTTACTGGCCTTCCTGTACTCTGCAAGCCCTTCAATAGCCAGTTTTCCCATAGCCATTCTCTCCTGAACTGGAGGGGCAATCTTTTCATTGCCGTTTCTATCTGTATATATGTATCCTCCCTCAAGAATATCCTCCACCCCAGGAACATATGTGTCCATTTTTCTGTTTACAAGCAGTGACAACCCCTGAGGTATAGAGATATTTATCCAGAAAGGCTTCTCGTTCTGGTATTTTAATGGATTATCGTAATAATCCTCAATTTTCTTTCCAGGATTTAGTACCCCAAATGCAACAATTGCAGTTCCATTGTGACTTTTATACAGTCCCTCCATGGCAGCCAGTTTCATAGGCTGTTTTTTAGCAACATGTGTAGCCGACCCGTCTCCGGACCAAATCAATATTATCAGGGAGATTAAACCAAATATTGCAGAAATCTTAATGCTTTTCCTGGCAAACTCCTCCTCCCTTTTTTTCATGAGAAACCAGGCGGAAATTCCAATTACAAAGACAGCAGCAAGAACATATCCGTTTGTTGTGGTATGAATAAATTTATTGATGGCTACAGGAGACAAGGCTACTGACCAGAAGTCAACCATTTCGTTTCTGGCAGTATCCGGATTAAACTGCATTCCTGTTGGAAATTGCATCCATGCATTTGCAACCAGAATCCACAGGGCAGAAAGGTTTGTGCCGATGGCTACTAAATATGTGGAAATTAAGTGGGCTTTTTTACTCACTTTGTTCCATCCAAAGAACATTACAGCAAAGAATGTACTCTCCAGAAAGAAGGCTAGTATTCCCTCTATCGCAAGTGGGGCTCCAAAAATATCACCGACAAACCAGGAGTAATTAGACCAGTTTGTTCCGAATTGAAACTCAAGGATGATGCCGGTAGCTACTCCTATGGCAAAATTTACGGCAAAAATATTCATCCAGAACTTTGCTGTTCTTTTCCAAAATTCGTTGCCGGTTCTGACATAGTATGTTTCCATAATTGCTATGATGAACCCGAGCCCTAGGGTGAGAGGTACAAAAATCCAGTGGTACATTGCCGTTAAGGCAAACTGGAGTCTTGACAAATCAACAAGTGAAGCTAAAATCATGGTTTAAGGTATTAGTTTAGATTATTTAGGATTAGTCAAATTCTCTATTACTTTATTGCTCTTCTCCTCTATTGTGTCATATTCCCTGAGATCTGACTTGAAGAAAAACAATTTCAGCACAAAAAACATTATGAAGAGTTTGATTGCAATAATTATCCATAGAGTTTTTCCAAGTGTGGTCATATTTTTAAACCCTTCGTAGTAAAAATTCCAAATTCTCTTGAAAATATTGTCCCTCATAGATGAAAATTTGCTCTAATATAGTTTATTTTTTGCTTGAGCAAAAGTGAAAAGGTATATTTGTCTAAATAATCAGAACATATGGAAAGGAGAAATTTTCTAAAATCGGCTCTTCTGGGAGGTATCGCAGGGGCTGTTCAACTTAAGCCAGGTAATCTTTTTGCAGCTGAAAGCAAAGAGGCTCAGCAATCAAACGACCTGGTAGCAGTTATGGGGGGTGAACCTGTGGCGATGTACAAAAGGGGGATCTCTGCTATGGGTGGTATGTCAAAATTTGTCAAGAAAGGTAATAAAGTTGTTGTAAAGCCAAATATCGGCTGGGACAAGAGACCTGAGTATGCTGCCAATACTAATCCGGATCTGGTTGCAGCAATTGTAAAAGATTGTCTATCTGCCGGAGCTTCAGAGGTGGTTGTCTTTGACCATACATGTGATGAGTGGCAGGCTTGCTATAAGAATAGTGGTATAGAAGCTGCTGCTAAAGCTGCTGGTGCTAAAATAGCATTTGCCCATGACGAGAAATATTACAGGGAGGTATCTCTTCCAAGAGGTGTCAGACTAAAAAGCGCTAAAATACATGAGTCTATTATAGATTGCGATTTGTGGATAAATGTTCCGGTTTTGAAAAATCACGGAGGAGCCAAGATGACAATGTCTATGAAGAATTTCATGGGTATTGTATGGGACAGACGATTCTGGCATGCAAATGACCTTCAGCAATGTATTGCAGACTGTTCTACCTATTCAAAAATGCCATCTCTGAATATTGTTGATGCATACAGAATTATGACACAGAATGGTCCTAAAGGGAAAACAACAGAGGATGTGGTTTTGGCTAAAGCACTTTTCCTTTCAACAGATATAGTTGCTGTAGATACTGCTGCTCTTAGGTTTTTCAATCAGTTTAAAGAGATGAGAATTGAAGATGTTTCCCATATTCAGAAAGCAGAAAAAGCTAAGATAGGTACTACAAATCTGGATGCTATTAAAGTTGAGAGAATTAAAATCTGACAATAATGTATAAGTGGTTAAAACGGGGAAGGGTGATTGTGTCACTGACAATAACAGTATTAATCACCCTTGCTTTCCTTTTCTTTTCAAACAGAGATAATTTTTTCTTCTCGTCTCTGCTTAAATATCAATTTATTCCTGCTTTGCTTGGAGTATTTACAGGATCAGCAATAATCCTGGCTTTATTAGTTCTGATGTCGCTTTTATTTGGCAGACTGTACTGCTCAACAATTTGTCCATTAGGGACATTGCAGGATTCTGTATGGCGAATCTCCTCTCTGTTAAGAAGCAGAAAAAACAGAAGATTCAGATTCTCCAAGGCTAATACCATTCTCAGATACTCCTTTCTATTTGTTGCTGCAATTCCTCTTCTGTTTGGATCATCATTTGTAATTTCGCTACTTGATCCATACTCAAATTATGGAAAAATCTCTTCAGAAATTATAAGCAGGAGCGAGCAATTCATTCATAATATTCTCTCTTCTGTTTTTCCTGACACTATTTTCTTCAGAAGTTATTCCCAGTTTATAGCAATTTCATTCTTTTTCGCACTCTTCTTTCTTCTTATTGTAATTTTTATGAGTGCATTCAGAGGTAGGTTATACTGTAATTCAGTATGTCCGGTTGGAACAACACTTGGTTTTATATCTAAATTTTCTGCTTTCAGACCTGTAATTAATATTGATAATTGTAACAAATGCAAACTTTGTGTGTCAAATTGCAAATCTGAGTGCATTGATATAGAAAATGGAAATATTGATATTTCAAGATGTGTGACCTGCTTTAACTGTATGACAGTTTGTAAGAGAAATGCTATTTCATATAAATTAGTATGGGGCATAAAATCCGAGAATGAAAAGAGAGTCGTAGCCGGAAGGAGAGAGGCCCTGCTGACAATGGGACTTCTCGGCTCTTTTGTTGCTGCAAGGGCCATTGGAAGGAAGAGCTCTTCTATTCCTCACGAAAGCGAAAATGGCATTGCTCCTCCAGGTGCAATAAGTGTGAAGAATTTAAAAAGTAACTGTACTGCCTGTCAGGCTTGTGTGTCGGCCTGTCCAAACGGAATTATCAAGCCCGCAACCGGAGAATACGGTTTTGACGGTTTATTGATGCCTGTCTTGAGTTTTGAAAAGCATTTCTGTGGTTATGATTGTAATGTGTGTGCTCAGGTTTGTCCAAACGGGGCGCTTATCCCTCAGTCTCTTGAGGAGAAAAAGCTGACTCAGATAGGGCAGGTTAGATTCTATAAGGAGAAGTGTATTGTAGTAACCGATAACACCGCTTGCGGAGCGTGTGATGAACACTGTCCAACAAAAGCAATCACAATGGTTGCATACAATGATGAGGGTCTTACCATTCCGGTTGTTGACAGAGATATCTGTATTGGTTGCGGAGGTTGTGAGTATGTTTGCCCTGCAGCTGAGAAGGCCATGATAGTTGAACCAAGAGCAGTTCATAAATTGGCTGATAAGCCAAAAGTAGAAAAACAGGAGAAAGTAGTGGTGGATGAATTTGGATTTTAATTCACAAACCTATTCTGATTAATCTTTTTCGCCCTTCAGTAATGAGGGGCGAAGTTTTTTTGTCCTTTCGACAGATTGTTCCTCTTTCCAGGCTTCAATTAGTTTAGGATTTCCGGAGAGTAATATTTCAGGAACGCTCCAACCGTTAAATAGAGCTGGCCTTGTATAAACGGGAGGTGCAAGTAACTCATCCTGAAATGAATCACTTAGAGCAGACATTTCATCACCTATTGCACCCGGAATTAGCCTTACTATTGAGTCAACCAGTACAGCAGCGGGGATCTCTCCTCCGCTGAGAACATAGTTTCCAATTGAAATCTCCATTGTAACCAAATGTTCTCTTATTCTGTGATCAATTCCCTTATAATGGCCGCAAATGATAATTAAATTTGACTTGCATGATAATTTATTGGCAATTGGCTGATCTAACAAATCTCCGTCCGGTGTCATAAAAATGATTTCGTCGTATTCCCGCTGAGATTTAAGATCTGATATTAATCTGAAAATAGGTTCTATCATAAGAACCATTCCTGCCTCTCCTCCAAAAGGGTAGTCATCAACTTGTCTGTAATTTCCTTTCCCGTAATTTCTGATATCGTGAACAACTATTTGTGCTAAACCTTTGTCTGCTGCTCTTTTAACTATAGAGTGACCCAGCGGACTTATAAGCAGTTCCGGTACTACAGATAATATATCAATTCGTATCATGTCGCAAATTTACATAAATCACCGCGTTGGCAAATTTTTTTTTATATTTGCGGGTTATTAAACATAATAGTCTTGTAATAATGAACCAGGAATTGAACACATCTGCTCTTAACGAGCAAATAGGCGAAGAGAACCTTACTGAAATCACACAGGAGGAATCTGTATCTGATTATCATGATTATTCTGCAAAGAGTCTGATGGAGATCGTTGAGATTTTTCAACAGATGCTTGAAAGAGGAGACCAGCAGGAGCTCTACAAAAATGCAGACATAATTAAGGCAGCTTTTTATAAAGTCCTTAAAAGAGAAAAGATTGCAGCCGGCTTTTTACCTCCGTCTGACTCTCCTGAAGTCTCAGAAGAGGAGGGTGAGGAGAATCTGGTTTCCAACAATCCTTTTGCTGAACTCGAGAGAGGCTTTAAGGAGTTGTATCAGAATTACAAGACAATGAGATCCTCTTTTATCCTTAACATTGAAAAGCAGAAAGAGGAGAATCTTAAGATTAAGCTTGAGATAATTGATGAACTTAAATCCTTGTTAGAAAAACAAGAGGATCTTAATCATACATTCCCTGCTTTTAGGGAGCTTCAAAACAGGTGGAAGGCAACCGGTCCGGTTCCTCAGTCTGCAAACAAAGATGTATGGGAAAGTTATCAGTTTAGTATTGAGAAATTTTACGATTTCGTAAAAATCAATAATGAATTGAGAGATCTTGATTTAAAAAAGAATCTTGAAATAAAAATTGAGTTATGCTCAAAAGCCGAAGAGCTAATTAATGACAATAATGTAGTTGAGGCGTTCAGAAAGCTACAGAAGCTTCACGAAGAGTGGAGAGAGTTAGGTCCGGTTCCAAAGGAGTTGAGAGAGGAGATATGGGAGAGATTTAAAAAGGCTACATCGGCCATTAATAAAAGACAACAGGAATTTTTCGAAAGGCTTAAAGAGGACCAGAAGCACAACCTTGAATTGAAGGCAGAAATTTGCGAAAAGGCAGAGGCTATCGCTGTTATGGAGAATGTTGATGGAAAAGACTGGAACAGCCTCTCAAAACAGATAGAGACCCTTCAGACAGAGTGGAAAAATATTGGTTTTGCTTCAAGAAAAGAGAACCAAAAGATATATGACAGGTTCCGTGCTGCCTGCGATAAGTTTTACGATGCAAAAAGAGAGTTTTACTCCAGCTTTAAGGTTCAGATGCAGGATAATCTGGATAAGAAAATTGCTCTTTGTGAGCAGGCTGAAGCTCTTAAAGATAGTAGCGACTGGAAGAAGACTACAGATCAGTTAATTAATCTTCAGAAGAGGTGGAAGGAGATTGGACCTGTTGCCAGAAAACAATCTGATGTAGTATGGAAAAGATTCCGTGCTGCCTGCGATGAGTTTTTTGCAAATAAATCAAAACATTTCAGCTCTGTAGATGAATCATATGATGAAAATCTAAAGAAGAAACTTGACCTTATTCAGGAGATAAATGACTATAAATTTGACACTAAGACATCTGAAAATATTGATGCTCTTAAGGATTTTCAGACAAGATGGTCTGAAATAGGATTTGTACCCATCAAAGAGAAGGAGAGGGTTCAGGCGGCTTACAGACATGCAATTGACACAAAATTTGCTGATATAAGATCTTCTGAAAATGAACATAAGATAGACAGGTATAAGAAACATATTAAGGAGCTTCAAAATTCCGGAAGAGGTGACAGAGGTATAAGAAGCGAAAGAGACAAGCTGGTTCAGAAATTCCGTCTGATGGAAAATGATATTGCAGTTTGGGAGAATAATATGGGATTCTTTGCAAAATCTAAAAATGCAGATGCTTTGCTGCTTGAGCTTGACAAGAAAATAGCCCGGGCAAAAGAGGAGCTTGCACAGATAGAGGAGAAGATTAAAGTAATTGACAACCAACAGGAGTAAAATTTCACGATGAACAAAAATTCCATTCTTGGCTTCGTAATAATAGGAGTCATACTTATTGCTTTCAGCTGGTATAACTCAAAAATAATGGGCGATCAGACTCAGCTGCAAAACATAGCTGATTCTGCAAATGTAAGTTCACAGACTCAAACAGATGCGCTTTCTGACACAATTGTCTTAAGCGATACTGCTACAGGCATATCTCCTGTAAATGCATCTCCATACAAAGACTCAATGCTTATCAAAGCCAGTACAAATGAGGAGACATTTGCCACCCTTCAGAACGATAAGATCAATGTTGACTTTTCCAGCTTGGGAGCTCAGCCATACAAAGCAACTATAAAGGGTTTTACAACTCATGATAAACAAGATTTGGTACTCCTGAGAGAGAGGTCTGGAAACTTGTCCATCAGCGTTTTTGCAGGACAAGAGATTCATACCGACAAATTCTCGTTTGATTTGACTGAGAGAGACGATACATCTCTTACATACAGACTCCATCTGGATTCTTCTGCATTCATCCAATACAAATATACTCTCCCTGAGGATAGTTATATGATATCTCTTGATGTCAAATTCGTTGGGATGAAGAGCTTGATTGCAAGAAATGTAACATCTCTGGACCTGTTTTGGAGAATGGACATTCCAAGACTTGAGAAGGGGTATGACAATGAAAAGAACTACTCTACGATTGTGTACAAATTTCCAAATGTTAATGGAGTAGAGGATCTTGGCCTTAGAAAGGATGAATCGGAAGAGGATATAAGAACAAAGGTTGAATGGGTTGCTTTCCAGCAGCAGTTTTTCTCAGCTATTCTTGTTGCAGAAAATAGCTTTAGTAATGCAAGAATGAACTACCTGTTTGTTCCGGAGGGAGATCCTGACAATACCTTGATGAGATGTGAATCTCATATGCAAATTCCATACTCTGAAGGAGATGAAGTCTCAGTACCTTTAAGTCTCTATTTTGGTCCTAACCACTTCAAAACTTTAAAATCATATGATAAGGGATTTGAGAAGATTGTTCCACTGGGTGGATGGCTTATTGGATGGATAAATCGATATATAATCATTACAGTATTCGATTTTCTTGGCAGATTCATTGGTAATTACGGTCTGATTATTTTTATACTAACATTACTCATTAAGCTGGTAATATCTCCGCTGACATTCAAGTCATATATCTCATCTGCGAAAATGAGAGTCCTCAAGCCTGAGATAGATAAAATCAGTGCTAAGTATCCTAAGAGCGAGGATGCAATGAAGAAGCAGCAGGAGACTATGGCTCTCTACAGCAAGACAGGTGTGAGTATGTTTGGGGGATGTCTTCCGATGCTACTTCAGTTTCCAATACTGTTTGCGATGTTCCGGTTCTTCCCTGCTTCATTTGAGTTAAGGCAGGAGGGCTTTTTATGGGCAAAGGATTTAAGTACATACGATTCAATACTTGATTTTGGTTTTACAATACCTCTTTTTGGGGATCACCTTAGTCTTTTCGCTTTATTGATGGCTGTTTCAACCTTCTTCTACTCCAGGATGAACATAGACCAGATGAATTCTGGCCCTCAAATGGCAGGGATGAAGTATATGACACTTTATTTTATGCCTCTGTTTTTACTTTTCCTGGGAAATAACTTCTCCAGCGGACTAAGTTATTACTACCTGCTCTCAAATCTTATTACAATGATTCAAACCTGGGCAATAAGAAAGTTTTTTGTGGATGAGGAGAAAATATATGCAAAGCTTAAGGAAAAGGCTGCCCAACCAAAGAAAAAGTCAAAATTTCAGGAGAGACTTGATGCAGCATACAAAGCTCAGCAACAACAAATAAAAGGGAAGAAGTGAGCGTAGAGAATAATTTAAAATATTTTAGAGAGGAGCTGCCGTCAACAATTAAGTTGGTGGCAGTTTCCAAATTTAAACCTGACAACCTTATATTAGAGGCTTACAATGCAGGTCAACGGGATTTTGGTGAGAACAGGCCACAGGAACTTTCGGCAAAAATGGAGCGATTACCCTCAGATATCAGATGGCATTTTATTGGGCGTCTCCAGTCAAATAAGATTAAGATGATTATTGATAAAGTATATTTGATACACTCTGTCGATAGCTTTAAACTAATTTCTGAAATTTCTAAAGAGGCAACAAAAAGAGGATTAGAACCCTCTATTCTTATTCAGCAGCACATATCTGACGAGGATTCCAAACAGGGTTTCTCTGATTCAGAGATGGAAGAAGCTGTAGAATTAACTCTGGGATTTGGTAATATCAAGCTCAGGGGTATTATGGGAATGGCCTCATTGACAGAGAATTCTGACAAAGTCAGAGATGAGTTCAGCCGATTAAAATCTACATTTGAAAGGTTAAAAAGTAAGTACTTTTTAGATGATGCCGAGTTTTGTGAAATATCCATGGGGATGTCAGGGGATTACAGAATTGCTGCAGAGGAGGGGAGTACCATTGTAAGAATAGGTACCAGTATTTTTGGAGAGAGAGAGTGATTTTTTGCTAGAGACTCCAGTTCACAGGATCTTTACCTTTAGCAATAAGGTACTCATTTGCTTTAGAAAAATGTCTGCATCCGAAAAATGCTCCTCTGGCCAGTGGTGAAGGGTGAGCAGCTTCAAGTACCAGATGTTTATTATGATCAATTAGCTCTCTTTTACTTCTTGCATAATTGCCCCAAAGCATAAAAACCACTCCCTCTCTTTTCTCAGACAAAATACTGATGACCCTGTCTGTGAAAAGAGACCATCCAATTTTTGAGTGGGATGCAGGTAATCCTGCTCTTACTGTTAATACAGAATTAAGCAGAAATACGCCTCTTTGGGCCCATAATTCCAGATTACCGGTATTTGGTAAAGGTATCCCTAAATCATCCCTAAGCTCTTTAAAAATATTCTGTAGTGAAGGAGGTTGATGAACTCCCTCCTGAACTGAAAATGATAAACCGTGAGCCTGTCCCTCTCCGTGATATGGGTCCTGCCCCAATATTACCACCTTAACACTGTTCAGCGGGGTGGAATCAAAAGCCTTAAAAATATTCCCCCCCTTAGGGTAAACAACAATACCTGAAGCAATTTCATGCTTCAGGTGTGAAGTAATTTTTTGGAAGTACTCTTTTTCAAATTCATCTTTAAGAGCGTCAGCCCAGGATTTTTCAATCTTTACATACATTTTAAACGAATATGAAATCAAGAACCTCTTGTATAGTCTTGAAAAATTTAAATTCTAAACCTTTTATATAGATCTCTTTTATCTCCTTGATATCTTTTTCGTTCTCCTCAGAAAGCAGAATAGTTTTTATCCCGGCCCTTTTTGCCGCAAGTATCTTCTCTTTTATTCCACCTACCGGAAGGAGTCTGCCTCTTAATGTTATTTCACCAGTCATTGCAATCCCGCTCCGGGTCTTTTTCTTCATAAGGGCAGAGGCCATTGCACTGACCATTGTTATGCCTGCAGAAGGTCCATCTTTAGGGATGGCACCTTCAGGTACATGGATGTGAAGATCTCTCTCTATAAACTCTTTGTGAGTCATTCCAAGCAGATCCGGATGTGACTTCAGATACTGATAGGCAATTACCGAAGACTCCTTCATTACATCACCAAGATTACCTGTAGAGGAAAGATTTCCTTTGCCTTTACTTGTGCTGCATTCAATAAAGAGAATCTCTCCGCCGTTTTGTGTCCAGGCTAATCCAGTTACAACACCAGGCGCTTCGTTCCCTTTTTGCATATCATGTTGATTTGTTGGGATACCCAGAATCTCCCTTACCTCAGCAGATCCTAAAATTGGAGAGAGCTCCTCGTTAAACGCAATCTTCTTTGCTGTAACCCGTGCAATCTTTGCAATCTGTTTATCAAGACCTCTAACCCCGGATTCTCTTGTATATTCATCAATTATGGTATCAAGTCCTTTACTGCTAATTTTTAACTGATCTTTAGTGAGACCATGTGACTCCCGCTGTTTTGGCAATAGGTGATCCTTAGCAATATATCTCTTCTCTTCAGCAAGATAGCCACTTACATTTATCATCTCCATTCTGTCCCTTAAGGCTGGATGAATTGACTGGATATTGTTGGCAGTTGTAAGGAATAGTACTTTTGACAAGTCATAATCCAAATCCAGATAGTTATCATGGAATGTAGTATTTTGCTCCGGGTCCAATACCTCAAGTAAAGCAGATGCAGGATCTCCTCTGAAGTCACTGCTTACTTTGTCAATTTCGTCTAATACAATAAGGGGATTTGATGTGCCGGATTTTTTAATTGCATTAATAATTCTGCCCGGCATAGCTCCTATATAGGTTCTTCTGTGTCCTCTTATTTCAGATTCATCGTGTAGACCTCCAAGAGAGATTCTCCCGTATTTTCTTCCGAGTGCCTTTGCTATAGATTTACCGAGAGATGTTTTGCCTACTCCCGGAGGGCCATAAAGGCAAAGGATTGGTGACTTCATATCACCTTTAAGCTTGAGCACAGCAAGGTGCTCAATAATTCTCTCTTTTACCTGTTCCAGGCCAAAGTGATCCTGATCCAGTATCTTTTTTGCATGTGGCAGGTCCAGATTATCCTGGCTTGTCTCATTCCAGGGAAGTTCAATCAGGAACTTTACATAAGAGAGCTGAATGTTGTAATCTGGAGAGTTGGGATTTGTTCGTTCAAGTTTTTGCAACTCTTTATCAAAAGTCTCAGCAACATATTTAGGCCAGAGTTTATCTTTTGCCATCTGTCTGAGATCATTGAACTCCTGAATATTATTGTTTATACCCAGCTCCTCCTGAATTGTTTTGAGTTGATTGTTAAGATAGTACTCTCTTTGTTGCTGATCAATCTCGGTCCTTACTTTTTGTTGAATATCGTCTTTAATTTTCAGCAGATCAATATGTTTATTTAAAAGTTCAAGAAGTTTAAGTGCCCTCTGTTTGAGCTTATTTTCCCTGAGAAGCGACATTTTGTCAAGCGGATTTTCAATCTCCATACTTGATGCAATAAAATTGACAAGAAAACTATGTCCCTCAATATTCTTTATTGCAAATGCAGCCTCCTGAGGAAGATTGGGTGAGAGTTTGATAATCTGAAGGGCATTGTCCTTGATTGAACTGGCAATAGCATCAAGCTCTTTTGAGGCACGCTTACTAATCTCCTCTTCCAGATATTTAACGCTTGCAGTAAAATAGGGTTTAGTAAAAAGTATATCAAGAATTTTAAATCTCTTTATCCCCTGCAGAATAATTGTAGTCCCTCCATCAGGCATCTCAATTATCTTAATAATTCGTGCAAGTGTTCCTGTCTCAAAAAGGTCTTCCGGAGAGGGGTCCTCTACTCTTGCGTCTTTCTGGGCTACCGCTCCAAGAATTTTATCTTTACTATATACATCTCTTACTAGTTTAACCGATTTTTCCCGTCCCACTGTAATTGGTATAATAGTATCCGGAAAGAGAACAGCATTTCTTAATGCCAGTATTGGAAGAGTGTCAGGCATATTAATATCACGAATCTCCTGATTGCCTTCAAAACTCATTACCGGTATTATATTTACATCATCTCCCATGGATTGCTGAAATATCAAATCTTTAAATTTCATATAATGGTTACTGGTTTATGTCAATTTGTCACGAGAATTATCCTTAGTAAAGGTACAATTTCGCATTAATATAATGTGTCAATCTCTATGCCAAGTTCCTTTAATGGTACTATTTTTGCTGAAGATGTAATTGATTACACCATAATATAATAAAAAAATGACAAGCAATATTGATGTTTTGGTGCAAAAAGCAAAAAAAATCCCCAAAGTTTGCGTAAATCAATAAAATAATAGTAATTTTGTTCGTCAAAAAATTGACTAACCCTTTAATTTATTTAATTATTATGACAAAAGCGGATATCGTTAACGAAGTTGCAAAAGCAACCGGAATGGAAAAAATCGCTGTACAGAATGTTATTGAAAGCTTCATGGACAGTGTAAAAGATTCTCTTTCAAAAGAGAAAAATGTTTATCTACGTGGATTTGGAAGTTTCATTGTTAAGAAACGTGCAAAGAAAACTGCTAGAAACATTTCAAAAAACACAACTCTTGTTATTCCTGAGCACTTCATTCCTTCGTTCAAACCTGCAAAGGTTTTTATGAACAAGGTTAAGAACAATGTAAAGTAATATTACTTTAGTAAGTAAAAAATAAACAATTATGCCAAGCGGAAAGAAAAGGAAAAGACACAAAATGGCTACTCACAAGCGCAAAAAGCGTCTGCGTAAAAACAGGCACAAAAAGAAAAAATAGAGTTGCTTTTTTAGTCTAGAGTGCGTGATAATCTAAAGCAAATCAATTGATTTGCTTTAGATTTATTTATTTAAGAATGGTCGATGGAGAAAGATCTTATTATTGATGTAAACACCACCGAAGTTTCGATTGCTCTTCTTGAAAATCATAGGCTCATGGAGCTTAATAAGGAGCAGAACAATGGTCACTACTCGGTAGGAGATGTTTACCTGGGAAGGGTTAAGAGAATAATGCCTGCGTTAAACGCGGCATTTGTTGATATTGGAGACAACAAAGATGCGTTTATCCATTACCTTGATTTAGGTATGGCCTTTAAGGCTTTGGATTGGTTTACACGGCATATTGGCCAGAGTAAGCTATCTCACAGTGAGTTATTTTCAAGTGTTAAGCTTGGAGATATACTCGAAAAAGAGGGTAAAATTGCAGATATTCTTAAGCCCGGGCAGCTTATAGTTGCACAAATTGTAAAGGAACCTATTTCTACCAAAGGCTCAAGATTAACCTCTGAGATATCGATTGCAGGACGGAATATGGTGTTAATGCCATTTTCCGATAAAGTAAGCATATCCCAAAAAATCACTTCCAAAGAGGAGAAAAAGAGGTTAGAGCGTTTGGTTTATAGTATTTTACCACCAAATTTTGGTGTGATTATCAGAACAGCCGCAGAGGGTAAAAAGGCTGCGGTACTTGATGGTGAGTTGAAATCTCTCATAAAAAAGTGGGAAGATTCATGGGTAAAATTGGCCAAGGGGAGTGCTCCTCAGCTCCTTTTCACCGAAAACAGCAGAACAACTACAATTTTGAGGGATCTTCTGAGTGATTCGTTTAGTAATGTATATGTAAATGATGAGTCTATTTACGAAGAGGTAAAAGGTTACATTTCAATAATTGCTCCAGAGCACGAGAAGATTGTAAAATTATACAAAGGCTCTCTTCCGATATTTGATAATTTTGATGTTACAAAACAAATCAGAGGCTCTTTTGGAAAAGTAATTACAATCAGGCAAGGTGCATATTTAATAATTGAGCACACAGAAGCCCTGCATGTAATTGATGTAAACAGCGGAATACGCGCTAAATCTGGTGCAGATCAGGAACAAAACGCATTTGATGTCAATATGAATGCGGCAGAGGAGATTGCACGTCAGTTAAGGCTAAGAGATATGGGAGGTATTATCATTATCGATTTTATCGATATGGATAGTAATGAGAATAAAATTAAGTTGTTTAAGCATATGCAGTCTCTAATGCAGAATGACAGGGCTAAACATAATATTCTCCCTATTACAAAATTTGGTCTTATGCAGATTACCCGCCAGAGGGTAAGACCGGCAATGGAGATTAACACCTCAGAAAGTTGTCCATCTTGCAATGGGACCGGAAAAATTTCATCATCACTCCTGATAGATGAGACTATTGAAAGAGAGTTAGCCTATTTTGTAAAAGAAAAAGGGCACAAATCCCTTATGATAAAAGTAAATCCAATACTAGGAGCATATCTTACCAAGGGTTTTGCCAGTTTGAGATTTAAACTAGCAATGAAGTATAAATGCACATTGAAGCTGAAAGAGTCGTCAGATAATCAGATACTTCAAGTGATCTGGTTTGACTCAAACGGAGAGAAAATAGAGAGCTGATCAAGCTTTTTGCAAATAATAATTTTGCGTTGATTGTTAGGGAGATGAGTACCAAAAAGGAAGAACTCATCTCCCTCTTCAATTTTAAGACGCTCCCTGAGTTCCTGAGCACTCAGAGGAAAGTTCCTTACAGCTACAGAGGCTTTAGGATATGAATTGGTTATCTTTTTAATATCTCTTTTGTCAAAATTGAATATTTCGAGAATATTAAATACTCTTCCCTGAAAATCTGCTGTATATTCATCAGAAAGATAGAGATGAGAATTAACTGATATCTTGGAAAGAGAGAACCTCTTTGCTGTAATCTTAAACCCTCCGGCTTTAATTATTGAAGTATTAGGTTCGTAAAGAAACTGACCTGAGGATGGATTTTGAAATTCTATATCGGTGCTCTTCTCTTCTTTAATACTAAAACTGAGGGTTTGCCAGTTGCCTGACTTAGTTAAATTCCACGCCTCTATGGGAACATTTTCCGTATTTAATGAATAATCATTAATATCTATATAAAAAAGCAGTTCCTTGCATTCGTTATAAACTGAAACAACTAAAACTTTACTGCATCCTCCAAGTTGATTTAAAGTTTTTGTAATATCAGCCATTGGGGATACTTTTATTAAAAGTCGAGAAGAATATTTTAAAATAGTATCCTTAATGTCCAATATATTAGGTTCATAGTCGGTTATTGAATAGCTCCTCTCGCCTTTAGCACCTCTTCTTGAAGGATCAACAAAGACAAGCCTATTCTCTTTTTGTGTATCTCCTTCAAAGGCCTTGCTCAGGAGATCACTAATATTTGACTGTGAAATTTCAGTATTATTTACTCTAATATTATTTCTCTTTAATATTTTAAAATTGTGACCGGCTGCTTCTGCCAGAATCTTGTTCTTTTCAAATATAACAACCCTCTCAGCCACCTGAGATGCATAATATGAGTCTACGCCAATTCCGCCGGTTAAATCAGCAACTACAGAAGCATTTTGAAATATTTTTTGTTTAAATAAACCTGTATGGTATGAACTGCTTTGTTCGGTGCAGATTGAAGTGGGATAAATCATCTCTCTGTTTGCCCATTCAGGCATCTTCTTTAACATTCTTTTTCTCCCCTCAATTGTATTAACTGCAAGCTTAACATCAAACTCATGTTTACCGGAATGCGTAAGTAAGAGCTTGTCAGGTTCGCAATCCTGATTCTCATTTATAAAGTCAAGTAATCGTTTGCTATATCGGCTCATACTAATATTTTGTGAATGACGATAGCTTTCTGTCAGGAATTCTGTTTAGATTTTTTAAACGATAAATATTAAATCGCAATACAGGCTTTCCAAGTTTTTTTATGTAAATGGATTTTATCTTTTGATATTCAGAAAAATACTGACCGGCGAGATTCTCGGCATTGGGAAAATCTCTTGATGATTCAATATAATATGCGCTTTCGCCGTATTTGAATGTCCCATGCTCGCCTGTAATCCAAGCATACTTTCGTGTATCCTCAATTTCTCCTATTGTCTTAACAATCATTTTATTTGGGGAGGCAAGGTAGAAGTCAGAGTGAGCAGCATTAGCCCAGTCAGAGGATAGTATAAATGAATTTTCAGACATGATATTATCTTTAAGATCTCTCTCTCTTATTTCCCTGAACTCATTTGATAGAGTTCGCCATCCGAAAAACTCCAATGTAAAGTCATGATTTCCAATTCTCTCTGTTTTATCAACTTTAAAATCTGGAACAAGAAGACCACTAAAATAGTGTGTAAATGAAAGAAACATTGTTAAAAGAAGAAACAACAATGAGTTTGATAGAGGTGACGGGATAGTTTTAGGATTAACAAAATCCTGTTTCCTGTTTTTCTCTAAATATGCAGCTGCAATAAACATTAGTGGGAAGAAGCCGGGTGCTGACCAATTGGATTTAACCTCAGAAAATAGGGATACAGCTGTAAAAAACAGGATAAATGGAAGTGAAAGAGATAAAAGTAATTTATATTGAGATTCAGTCATAAACTTATCTTTTCTGAATCTTGCAATAGCAAATGCGAATATTATTATGCTTACGGGATTATTGTAAATCATCACAAGACCAATACTTTTCAAAAATTGTAAAAGATTGAAATTGTTGATATTCATTGGCAAACGAGAGCTCTGAAATTCGAAACTAATAAAATTGGTCTCAATATTCCATATCAACACCGGAAACAGAAAAAGGGATGTGATAAATACAGCTAAATAGAGAAATGGCTCTTTTAGAAGTTTCCTGTTGGACGAGAGTATGTAGACAAAGGCCCCGGCCCAGATTAAAAAAGAGGAGTATTTAGACAGCATTGCGAGTCCAAGAAAAATACCGGCTAAGAGTAATGCCTGTCTGCAAAGAGTCCTGGTCTCTTCACAAGTTTCATATTTAATAATTATCCCCTCGTGTAAAAAGTAGATTGACAGGAGTATAAATAGTGTCTGAGGTGTGTCCGGATTAATAAATGTTCCGGCAAATATGGAGCAATAGAATGAGGCTGTATATAAAATTGCTGCGTATAATCCTGTGCGGTCATTCTTAATTCTCCTCCCAATTATAAATACAATCCATGTATTTATTGTGCCAATAATAATTGATGCCAGCCTAAGGGTTAACTCACTTTCGTATGCAAGATTTACAGTAAAGAGCTGTATTATCCATCCTATCATTGGGGGGTGATCGATATGACTCAATTCGGGGAACTTACCATAAGTCCAGTAATAGGCTTCGTTGGAGCCTAAATCCAAAATCCAGGCAAGCATTGTTCTTATTAAAAATGACAATGCCATTAACCAGAATAAATTTTTCTTAATAGAATTGCTCTCCAGTAAAAATGATTTCATTATGAGTTTGCAGAAATTATTTTATTGCTAATCTTGTTAAATCTCCAGAGAAATAGTACAGCTGTAAAAACAAGCCCGAGTAAAAGTCCAATCCAAACTCCTATGGCTCCTAATCCCAGCACAATCCCACAAAAATATCCAAGAGGAAGACATACAAAATAGTAAGATATAATTGAAAGAATTAGAGGAATTTTAACATCTGCCAAGGCTCTTAATGCTGCAAGACCTGAGAGTTGCATTGCATCAAAAATTTGAAAGAGTGCTGCTATTATAAGTAGTTTTGCCGCCAGCTCTCTTACTAATATGTCTTCTGTATATATTATTGGAATGTAATTTCTAAGTAGAATATATGCAATCCCGCTTACAGACATTAAAGCGACACTTAAATGTACAGCAGCAAAGCCAGCCTTTCTCATTGCAACATAATCTCCAAAACCATACTGGTGAGATACTCTGATTGTTGATGCTGCTCCAACTCCTAAAGCAAGCATGAATGAGAAACTGCTCATGCTCATTGCCACCTGATGAGCGGCAAGTGAAACCTTTCCGCTCCAGCCAACCATAATTGCACTAAGACTGAATGCAGTAATCTCAACAAGATTCTGGAAGGAGAGGGGTACTGAGGTTTTAAGAACATCTGAGAGAATCTCTTTGTTAATGAACTTCCTCGAAAAATGCTTTAGATATCTGTTATATGGCTCAAGCTTGATAAAAAGAGCTAAAAATGCTATAAGCATTATTACTCTGCTAATAAGGGTAGCTAATGCTGCCCCCTTTACGCCCATTGGACTGAATCCCAGATGCCCGTATATAAGTGCCCAGTTTAGGATAATATTCACTGCATTTGCAAAAAGAGTAATATACATTGCATATTTTGTAATGCCTATCCCTTCTGAAAATTGCCTGAGACCAAAAAAAACGATAAAGGGTAAAAGTGAAAAGAGAAGTGTATTATAGTAGAGCTTCCCCTGTATGACTACATCTTCTGTTTGCCCCATATTGTTCATCAGAAACCCCATCCCAAACATTGCTGAAGTGAGGAGCAATCCGGCAATGAAATTAAGTGTAAGTGAGTTTTCAAGTAACAAGCCAACCCTTGAGTGATCACCTCTCCCGTATGATTGTCCAACATGTGGTGTAAGACCTTGGGTAAATCCGATACCAAATACCATTCCCAGTATAAAAATTGAGTTCGCAAATGATACACCGGCCAATTCTGCAGTACCAAGATGTCCAACCATTATATTATCCGCGAGATTGACTGTGATTTGGCCTGCCTGAGTAAGCATAACAGGAATTGCAACTCTAAGATTGCGTTTATAATAGGGAATATACTCTTTGAAAAACATACAGCAAAGATACTCTTCTTTATCTTATTTTTATTATCGGATGGTAATCATTAAATTTGTTAGAAAATGAATAGTATGGAGACAAATTATATGGATAAAGTCAAACAGTGGCTGGATGGCTCGTTTGACGAAGAGACAAAGGCCGAGATCAAGAGATTGATGAAAGATAATCCGGAGGAACTTAAAGAGTCCTTCTACAAGTCTCTTGAGTTTGGGACAGGAGGAATGAGAGGTATAATGGGAGTGGGGACCAACAGATTGAACAGGTACACTGTAGGTATGGCTACACAAGGTATTGCCAATTACATAAAGAGTGTTGTAAAAGGAAGAGAAAATCTGAGTGTGGCTATCTCATATGATACCAGGAATAACAGCAGAGAGTTTGCCGGGATTACCGCTTCTGTATTTGCTGCAAATGGGTTCAAAGTCTTTCTCTGTGATGATATAAGACCTACGCCTGTATTAAGTTTTGCAATAAGACACTACTCGTGCGTTGCAGGAGTAATGATAACAGCATCTCACAATCCATCTGAATATAACGGATACAAGGCTTACTGGGAGGATGGTGCTCAAATCACATCACCTCATGACACAAATATTATTAAAGAAGTTGAGAAGATTACAGATATTTCACAAGTGAAATTTTCCGGCCCTCTTTCTGAAATTCACCTGGTGGGCAGAGAACTTGATGAGGCTTACCTTAAATCAATTCTGTCACTCACTTTGTCGGAGGAGATGGTTAAGAGGCATAGCGATATTAAAATTGTTTATACTCCTTTGCACGGAACTGGTGTAAAGATTGTTCCAAGGGCATTGAGAGAGGCAGGTTTTAGAAATATCGTAACAATTCCGGAACAGGATGTTAGTGATGGAAATTTCCCTACAGTTAAATCACCAAATCCCGAAGAGAGTTCAGCACTTAAAATGGCTCTGGAAATGGCAGAGAAAACGAGAGCTGATTTAGTTATGGCAACCGATCCTGATGCCGATAGAATTGGAATAGCAGTGCGAGATAAAAGAGGGGAGATGATTCTCCTTAACGGAAACCAGATGGCTTCAATTTTGTCATACTATATTTTGGAGAGGTGGCGTGATACAGGTAAACTGAAAGAGGGAGATAATCCTGATTTTTACATGGTCAAGACCATCGTAACTACTGATCTTTTAAAGAGTATGGCAGACCACTATGGTGTGGAAATTTTCAATGTTCTCACCGGTTTCAAATACATTGCTGAAGTGGTAAGAAAGCACGAAGGAAAGAGGACATTTATATGTGGAGGAGAGGAGAGTTATGGCTTCAATATTGGAGAATTCGTAAGAGACAAAGATGCTGTCATCTCTGCCGTTCTTATTGCTGAAGCTGCTGCCTGGGCAGCAGAGAGAGATTTAAATCTGTATGATATATTATTGGAAATTTACACGAAGTTTGGACTCTATAAGGAGAGATTGCTTTCAGTTACCAAGAAGGGTATAAATGGATCAGAGCAGATTTCTGAAATTATGAAAAGCCTGAGAGAGAGCCCTCTTCAAAAACTTGTGGATTCTGATATAGTTTTGATTCATGATTATTTAAAATCAGAGAGTGTTGATATGATCAGTGATTTAAGATTCAAGATTAATCTGCCAAAATCCAATGTTCTGCAGTATGTTAGCTCAGATAACAGCATTGTCTCAGTAAGACCTTCAGGTACGGAGCCCAAGATAAAATATTATTTTGGCGTAAAAGAGAGCCTCAGTAAAATTGAAGACTACGATTTAGTAAGTAAAAATTTAGAAGATAGACTTAATAAAATGGTTAGTCAAATTGAGAAGCTCTGAACGGGATTGTAAAAATAAACTCTGAACCTGTTCCGGGAACTGAATTCAGGGATATCTTGCCCTTCATAAGATCAAGGTATCCCTTTACTATTGATAATCCAATACCTGCACCTTCAACGCTTTTTGATTCATCAACTCTTGTGAACCTCTCAAATATCTTCTCCTGTTTGTCTTTGGATATTCCAATCCCTGTGTCTCTGACAAAACATTCAGCATGATCTCTCTTAATCCTGTAGCCAACAGTTATTGTGCCTTCACAAGAGTATTTAATTGCATTTTTTACAAGGTTACTATATATTGCATATATCTTCTCCTGATCTCCACTGATAATGTGTTTTTGTGAAAGATCTGGCATATCTGTGAAAATATGCATCCCCTTTTTTTCAACTTCGGGCTTAAAAACACCTGCTATTTCGTATAACAGTCCTTTCATATCAACCTCTCCGATACTTAAGGATACTATTCCTGCCTCAATTTTTGAAATGTTAATAATATCATTTATTGTTCCAAGCATTCGGTTTCCGCTTTTTTCAATAATCTCAATATATTCCCTCCTCTCATCGCCAGTGGTATCCGGATCCTGAAGTAGTTCAATAAATCCCATAATACTATTCATTGGAGTTCTGATTTCGTGGCTTATATTCTGAAGAAAAGCTGTTTTCAGACGATCACTCTCCTCTGCTCTCTCCTTAGCCTCAATCAGGTCTCCAATTAGTTTTTTCCGGTCAGTAATATCCTCTTTAACTCCTACATAGTTGATAATTTTACCCTCATCGTTAAAAATAGGAGAGATGGATACATCTTCCCAATAGAACTCTCCATTTTTTTTCTTGTTTTTAATCTCTCCTCTCCATTCGCCCCCGGAAGAAATAGTGCTCCACAAATTATGATACATCTCTTTTGAGTGCGTTCCTGAATTAAGAATCCTTGGGTTTGATCCAATAACTTCGTTTATTTCATATCCTGTTAGTTCGGAGAATTTTGGGTTAACAAATTCAATTTTTCCTGAGGCGTCAGTTATTAAAACTGATGCGGGAGATTGAATAACAGCAATGTTAAGTTTGTGTGATGCCTCCTCTGCAGATTTAATTTCCATGAAATTTGCAATTTCATTTGCTACAATTTCAATAATCTCAATGTCAAGTTTGGAAAATGCATCTTTTGAATTGTAATTCTGTATGACAATAGCCCCAGTTATGGTATCTCCGCATTTAATTGGTGAGCCAAGCCATACCTGAGATACGGTTCCCATAATAGCTACTTTACCCTCGTTACTAAGTTCAATAATATCGTCATAATAATATATTGCTGCTTTCTTACCTCTTAACATGTATCCGGTTAGAGACATATTCTCGGGAAAAGACTCAATTCTCTCATTTTCATCAGTCATTCCTGCAACCTTAAGTAATTTTCTCTCCTCATCGTAAAATGCAATAAAGAGATTATTTACCTCCATTACAGTATTAAGTTCTCTTACAATTGTGTTGTAGTAGTCAGTGAATGAGTTTGACGAGACCACAGAGTTTGCTAGATTTCTCTGTACCTTCAGAACCATATCAGAACGCCTTTTCTCAGTATTATCCTGAGATGATACTACAATTGTATCCTTTCCGTTAGTACCTCCCGGTAAGAGCCTGTATTTATGTTCAGCGAATTTATAGTAACCCTCTTTTGTAAGGAGTAAAGATTCTGCCCTGCCTTTGCTGTCGTTTATAAGCTGAGTGAATATTTGCTCTTTAATCTTGCTTCTTTCAGATGGGTGGAGAAGGTTATAAAATGAAGTGTCAATTAGTTCATCTTTCTGAAAACCAAGGATTTCATGGTATGCCTCATTGCAAAAGATTATCTTGCCGTCAAGATCAATATTTGCAATCATGTTGAAGCTATTGTCCAGGATGGACATTAACTCCCTCTTCTTCATAAGAAGTTTAATGTTTTCCAATTCAGCGTTTAGTTCTTTCACAATAAATCAGATGTTTCTGGATATAAGATAGTTAAGAAGATTAAATATAATGTATGAGATGAAGATAAGAACTACCCATCCGGACCAGATAACAGACAAAAAAGCAAATATTACAGCAGAGATAAAACCAAAGATGATAAAGCTGTAAACGGTTTTATTTTCGCTCCACTTCAAGGACCTGAATTTTAGAGAGAACATTGGAATTTCAGCAACTAGCAATGTGGATAGTATTAATGAAAGAAGAGGCCAAAACCAGAGGTCGTATTCAATATTTTCAAAAACATTATTAACATTTGTAAAATGAATAAGTCCAATAATAAGCAGTGCATTTGCCGGAGTAGGTAATCCGATAAATCCCGAACTCTGCCTGGTGTCTATATTAAATTTTGCAAGTCTTAAAGCTGAAAACATTACAATTATCACAGGAATATAAGAAAGAAAAGAGAGAGCCGTTTGATAAGCAGAGCCATCAGTTACGACTCCCAAAATTCTTTCATAGCGATTCATAATCAAAACGGCCGGAACCATACCAAAACTTATTAAATCGGCTAAAGAATCAAGCTCTTTTCCCATTGGGGAGTATGCTTTTAATAATCTTGCCGAAAACCCATCAAGGAAATCAAATAGTGCGGCAACTAAAACACAATATACAGCCCAAATCTCTTCCCCCCTGAAAGAAAAAGTGACGGCTAATACTCCGCATAAAAGATTAAGAGATGTGATAAAGTTTGGTATAGAACCTCTTATTTTCATTATGTTGAAATATTTTTAATTAGAAATTGAGTTTTTTCCTGACCTCTTTTGGAATTGAGTTCTTGTGAACCATAATGGAAATACTTTTTGCTCTGACAAAACTTTCTGACATATTAAGATAACCACCCATTGAGTTTCTTTCAGTTCCCCATGAGTTTTTAGTGATATAGTATTTATTCCCATTCTGGTCTTTACTTATACCTGTAAGAAGCATCAGGTGATCATCGGTTGTTGTGAAATTCTCATAACCGGTTTGCCTGATTTTTTGATCAACAGAGATCTCTTTACATATTTTTTCAAACTTCAGAGCCTCTTCAATATTTTCCTGAACTGGATTAATTGCAACTCCGTTCTTATGAGAAAATCCTTTCTCACTTACATCACCATCCCAGCAAACAGCATAACCATTTGACAGAGAGTTGTCAATTATTGCCATAAAATCTTCAAGAGGTACATTCCAAAATCTTCCAAAATCCCAGTTATCAGGAACTTCTATTACTGATTTTTCATAGAAAGGAATATGAGAAAGAGATGTAATTTCAACATAGTCATCCATATTTAATCCCATTTCTGAAGCGAATGAGAGTGGAGTGTATTCTTTACCTCTATAGTTGAATTTTTCAGGAACCTTACCCAAATATGTGTCAAGTATTGACTCAGCAAGAATGTCATATTGAGGGCTTTTCTGTTTCAGCTCAACAGCTGCTGCTGAAAAGGCAGTGATATATTTATTAAGTTCTCTGTGATTATTTAATTCTGATTGATAATTAATCCCATTGTATGCCTCCTGAGGAATCATACCATGTCTCTTTACGATATTTGTAAACATATGGGCAAGGCTTCCCTGACCAAGATTACCATTCCCTCTTCTAAGGTAATTATCGTTCATTTTATTTAAGTAGTTAATTCGCACAGCAAACATTTCTGAGATATCGTGCTCTCCTTTACCATTTCTCAGGAGCTCGGATTCAATAAAGGCTGCGGTTGCATAACTCCAGCAAGTCCCGCTTGAGGCTTGATTTTTAACCGGCGTAGCAGGTACTTTCACTACATCTGTGAAAATATAACCTTGTGCAAAAGATGTAAAAGCTGATGATAGTAATAATATACTAACAGCAATAAGAAGTTTTTTCATTTGATTAGAGATTAAGTTTTTTAAGTATATCTTTAGGTATGGCATTTCTGTGAACAACAATATTCATTGTTTTATAGCGAAGGAAAGTCTCTGATACAAACCATAACCCTTTGTAGTCACCTGCCTCGCCCCAGCTGTTTTTGACCATGTAAAATTTATCGCCACTCTTCTCTTTAGCAATTCCATAGATATGCATTCCGTGATCATCAGTTGTCTGCAAATTATCAAATCCAATTTGCCTTAAATCTTGAGAAATAATTTTTTCCTTAACTACATTCTCAAGAGAGTAGATTTTTGAATCAATCTCATTTTTACTCATCCCAAGCCACCTCTCCTGATCTGATCCAGACATATTTTTTGTGTCAGTCTCGGGAATAACAGCAATACCCTTCCTTGTGAACCCTTTTTCACTTACATCGGATGCCCATAAAACAGTGTACCCGTTTTCCAATGAGTTGTTTATAATGGACATAAGCTCGTCTAAAGGGAGGTTAAAAGATTTGTCCCATCTCCAGTTATCCGGAATTTCCAGGGCAAATGATGAATAAAA
>JAGPLK010000020.1 GCA_018053445.1 Bacteroidales bacterium
GGAAAGGGTGGAACAATAATAATTGGTGCAAAACTCTCCGGGAAAGGTGAAATCATGATAAGCTTCAAGGACAATGGAATTGGGATGGATGAGAAGATGAGATCATCTCTCTTTAAGCTTGACAGCAAGAACGGAAGATCGGGAACAGATGGAGAACCAAGTACCGGACTTGGGCTTGTTATTTGTAAAGAGTTGATTGAAGCCCATAAAGGAAGAATAGATGTACTTTCTGAGGTTGGAAAAGGGACTGAATTTATTATTACTCTTCCTTTAAAACAAAGCTGACAAAGAGCTTTTTTGCACAATGAGACTATACACTTCAATAATAATTGTTCTAAGCACCATTCTTTTCTCTTGCAACAGAGAGGGCAATAATGAGGTTATAAACAGCTCCCTTCCTTCTCTGATAAGAACCAAAGGGTACATTGTACCACCCGACTCAATCTCTCCGGCTGATACTACATTTATCAAAAATCCAAACGGCTTAGATGTAAAAAAAATGGCAACTGTTGCTATGACAACCAATCAGAGCAATATACCGCTATCTCTTAAGATAAGCAGGATGTCAACAACGACAAGAGTAATTGGGGAGGGAGAGACAACAATTCCCAATTCTTTTGAATTTTCAGAGAAACATCAGATTGCCGGCACTCCTGAGCAGGTCTTAGTTAAAGAGCCTCTTTATAAAGAGATTAACCCGGGAAGTTTCTTCTACTTCAATAAAATGCAGGGCCTTTTACACGATCAAATAAGGGCCTTGGTCCAGGACTCAATAGGGAATATCTGGATTGGAACAGACAGAGGCCTATCCCGATATGATGGGAAGTTCTTCTATCACTATACGGACAGAGAGGGGTTGCCGGTAAGTCTGATAAATGCTCTATTGATTGATTCTCATAATAATTTATGGATAAGCACTTATGATGGCGGGGTTACCAGATATGATGGGAATTTCTTCACAACTATCTCAACAGAAGAGGGCCTGCCCCATAATCTTGTCAACTGTATCTTCGAAGATAAGCACGGAGTTATATGGTTTGGTACCAGAAAAGGGCTTGTTAAATATGAGCCCGGAAAGCTTACCGTTTTCTCTACAGAAAACGGGCTCTCAGCTAACGATGTAAGGTCAATTATTGAAGATGGATCAGGCAGAATGTGGATTGCAACTTACGGAGGGGGAATTTCAATTTACGACGGAGTCTCTTTTTCCACATTCTCAACAAAAGAGGGGCTTATCCAGGACCATATATCCTTACTATTTATGGATAGTAAGTACAATATCTGGATAAGCACTGCTTTTATGGGTATTATAAAATATGACGGCAGGGCTTTAACTACATATACAACTCGTGAAGGACTGGGTAACAATTCAATAAGAAGTATCCTGGAGGACAAGGATGGAAACATGTGGTTTGGCAATTCTAATGGTAACCTTACTAAATTTGACGGGATTTCCATGCGAGTGTACGGTAAGAGTGACGGACTTGTTGCTGAGGCAATAAGAAGTTCTCTTCAGGATAAAAACGGAAATTTATGGTTTGGAACAAGAGGGGCAGGTCTGGTACGATTTGAGGGAAAGCTTTTTACCCATTACACATCTCAGGAAGGGCTGACAAGTTCACGAATATCTCATATCAGCGTGGATTTAGACGAGAAAATATGGTTAGGGACATATGGTGGAGGAGTAAATATTCTCTCTGAAAAAACCGAAAAGGGTATTAAACGCCAGTACATAACTCCATTTTTTCAATCAGAGGGCAATAAAGACAAGTTTGTTTATAATACATTAATTGACAATTCAGGAAATTTATGGATAGCAACAGATAATGGAGGTCTGACAAAATACGACGGAAAGAAGGCATTTAAATACGATAAGAACACAGGCCTGGCGGATAACATGATTCTAAATGTATATAACGACAATCGTAATAATATATGGTTTTCAACTGTAAGAGACGGCCTCTATATGATGAAAGGAAACAGTGTTTTAAATTATTCTAAAAAAACCGGTTTAAGCAGCAATCATATCAGAAGTTTCCTTCAGGACAGCAGAAATAATTACTGGATTGGGACAGCCGGAGGCGGTCTTACAAAATATGATGGTAAAAATTTTATCCATTTCAATAAAAAAAATGGTTTTTTTACAGATACAATAAACAGTATAATTGAGGATAACAGAGGTATTATATGGTTGGCCAGTAATGGAGAGGGTGTTATCAGACATGACGGAGAGAGTTTTATCAGATATTCGGAAGAGAGTGGACTTAAGAGCAAATTTGCTATGAGCATTTTTCAGGATTCTAAAGGGAATATCTGGATAGGGACAAGATTTGGTCTTCACGAAATAAAGAAAAGGGTTCACGAAAATATTGACAGTACTAACAGAGGAATATCAATAAACAGTTATGGAATTGAAGATGGTTTTGCCGGGATGGAGTGCAGAAAAGGGGCAATAGCAGAGAGCAGCAACGGAACTATTTGGATAGGAACAGAGGACAGGCTTACTGCTTATCATGGTGGAAATACATATTCTGCGGAGTATACCCCATCTCTGCAAATAACAAAATTGAAGGTTTTTAACGAGGATGTACCATGGGAAAAAATATTTAAAAGCCCTGATACAACATTAACACTTGCCAACGGAGAGAAAGTCATCGGGGCTAAAATGAGTAATATATCAAAATGGTACTCATTACCTCAAGATCTTGTACTTAAGCACAAGAACAATTATCTCACCATTCATTTTATTGCCACCACGCACACTCAGATGAAGAGTATCAGATACCGGTATATCCTTGAGGGATTTGATAAAAACTGGAGTTCGCTCACAGACAAGACTGAGGCAACTTATGCGAACCTTAAGAAGGGGAAATATACATTCAGGGTCAAAGCGATAACCGGAGATGGGATTGAAAGTGACGAAAGCACATATACTTTTACAATTAAACCAGCCTGGTGGGGCACTCTCTTCTTTCAGCTGATTTTAATATTTACTATTATAGCCTTACTATTTAAATATTGTGAGTGGAAAACAAAGAACATTAAAGCTAAAGCACAGTTGTTAAAACAAGAGGTTGATGATTTTAAAAGTGAATTAAGAAGAGAGGAGCTGGCAAAGAACATAGCCATAAATGAAAGGGACAAACTCTTTTCAATAATTACTCATGATCTGAGAAGTGCTGTCAATTCTGATAAAACAGAGGGCCCGGTCAATACTGTTAACACATTGATTGATAATGTTCTTCAATGGAGCAGAATTGAGCAGAACAATATACAATTTAATCCTGAGAGAATTAAGATTCAAGAAGCTCTTAAAGAGGAACTTGATACATTAAGCCAAATATCTAATGCAAAAGAGATTCATCTAAACAATAAGATTCCCATCAAGCTTGAAGTTGATGCAGATCCAAAATTGCTTAGAATTGTTATCAGGAATCTAATCACTAATGCGATAAAATTTACTCCACGCAGAGGTGATATAACTATAAAAGGGTCCGGCCGTAAGCCTGATAAGATTGAGATATCTGTTGAAGATACAGGTATAGGGATGTCTGAAGAGATGAGAAATAAATTGTTTACACTAAATTTGGAGAATGGCAGGTACGGAACAGAGGGAGAACCCGGAACAGGGCTTGGGCTCATGATCTGTCACTATCTGGTTACCAAACATTCTGGAGAGATCAATGTAGAATCTGAAGCAAAGTCAGGAAGCCGGTTTATTATCACTCTACCTAAAAACCAGGAAGAATTGTAAGTGTAATATTTAAACTGTCAATAATCTCCCTTTTAAGACCCTCTTCATTCTCTTTAACTCTCTCAAGGAAATTCTGAGCATCCTTTATGGATTTAAATCTTATGTCTGCGATTTTAGAATCATCCTCCTTCTGAAGAAGCCAAACTTTATATGATTCTAACTCTTCAAAGAGGTACATCCGGCTTGATATGGAATTTGACAAAGAGATTGGACCACAAGAATACTTAAGCATCTCCGATAGTTTATATCCCGGAATTAAATATTTTGATATGCTCTCCGGTAGTAAAAAATCTCCATGAGCTTCATACTTATTGAAGAAATACTCTGCAAGATAATATGCCCCCACTCTGTTTTCATCTGTATTATTCTCATAAACAACAGACATATAGAAATTACCTTTGATAGCCTGATATTGTTTAGGAGAGGTACAATCGCATCTGAAAAACTTATCGTACGGATTACATTTGAATGCATTCTGAGAATATATTCCAAACGCGGACTCCGGATTACCCATATCATACAATTCTACAGAATATACATTCCCTTTATAGATAAGTTCCATAACCCTTAACTCCCGGAATCCATACTCAAGATATAAATCGCTCCCTCCATTCATGAATCCATATAAAGCCTCTCCTTTAAAAACTCTCTCTTTTAAAATATTAAAATTGGTTTCATCAGGATTTTTCAAAAAAACAGCCTGAATGAAAACTAACAAAGACAGTATTATAAATTTCATAACATATTTACCTCTAACAACTCAATGTCTTCTCTCCTCCCTATCCCCAATCCCAGCTCCTCAGCAAGAGCTATGAATTTTGACGCTTCTGGACGATCAATCTTTTGAATACCCTCAGATACTCTTTTAGCTATTATTACATCATGTCCAATTCTGTCTACTGAAACAGGGTCAGAACCTACCAGAAGCATGTTATAATTGCAAATAAACTGAGGCTTTGCAGATGGACCTCCATCAAAACACCCAATTAGCCCATCGGCAATATTTAAAACCACTTTATCTCTTAAAGGGGGGAAGGCACAAACATAGGCACAGGTCTCGTGCCATAGTTTTGAATGAAGCCTGCTTGTGTTTGTAATTGAACCAAAGGCCAGGTTTTTCAAGCAAAGAGTGGTAGTAGGTCCTGCGTTTTTTAGAATTGGAAGATTAATGATTTTTGTGACTTTCTCTGTGACAATTTTTGTAAAATAGGAGTCCTTCCCTTCATTAACCATATAAGGGATGGTATATGAATCATAACTCCCTTCAACATCTGCAAAGAACTTCTCTCTTTTTTCAATACGACTCTCAGAATACAATTTCCCTTCATTATCATAGAATCCCCCTTTTTCATCCATACACTCAGTCCCGGCAATCTCAATTCCGGGATAGTTATCTGAGTTGTATCCTGTTTCATGAAGTTGCATCTCTCTTCTGTCCCATATAATTATATTCTTTCTTGGAATTCCGGACTCCTCCAGCTGCTTGATTACTGCCCCGGTAACTGAATGAGATGTTGTCAGAAGTCTGCCCGCAACAGGATTTACTTTTAATCCTATTATATCTTTTGGATTTACAAACTTCCTCCAGGCTCTCTTAAGGTTCTTTTCACCTGTAAGCTGGAGCATACTCGCCTTTAGCATATCGTATGCCCTCTGATCTGACGGGACACCATCAACTACAGAGAGAGGATCAGTGACCTTTACAACCCTTCCGGGGTACAATCCGGGCATTGAGTTTTTTGTTCTTGGAATAGCCATTGCATCTGCAATATTTGTTGCAGGCTTATCATCGGACAAAAACAGCGGAATTCTCTCAGCAGCCTTTACCATAGGAGAAATAGCAATACCAGCACCCCCTATTGAGAGATACCTGAAGAAGTCTCTTCTTTTCATTGTATGAGGTATTAATTGGTTAGTTCAAATTCCAATCCGTCCCCTCCTTGGTATCTTTAATCTGAATACCAAGGTCTGTGAGTTTCTGACGAATTAAATCACTTGTAGCAAAGTCTCTGTTCATCTTTGCATCTCTCCGCATCTCCAGCACCATCTCTACAACTCCTGCAAGAATATCAACATTTGCAGAGTCAGCTTTATCATCCTTCAGACCCAGCACATCCCGGGAGAGATCGTTAAGCAACTCCGATAGTATGGCTAAATCTTCTGTATTGAGCAATGCCCCTTTATCTTTTACTGAATTCACTATTCTTACGGCTTCAAATAGCTGGGCAATGGCAACGGGAGTATTCAAATCATCACACAACGCTTCATAAACACTATCCTTCACGACTTCCAGTCCTGGTATTCTCTCAGCTACAGAAGATGTTTTAATCTTTGTCAGCTCTAATGCAGCAAGGAGCAGCCTTTTGAGACCTTTTTCAGCAGCCTGAAGAGCTTCGTTGCTGAAATCAAGTGTGCTTCTGTAGTGAGCCTGAAGTATGAAAAATCTTATTGTCATAGGAGAGTAGGGTTGCTCAAGTATTTTATGAGATCCAGTGAATAACTCCTCCAGTGTTATAAAATTCCCCAGTGATTTACCCATCTTTTGCCCATTAATGGTAATCATATTATTGTGCATCCAGTATTTTACCCCGGAGTCCCCTCTGGATGCAGTATTTTGAGCAAGTTCACATTCGTGGTGAGGAAAAAGAAGATCCATTCCGCCTCCGTGAATATCAAATGTATCTCCAAGATATTTTGATGACATTGCCGAGCACTCCAAATGCCATCCGGGAAATCCTTCGCTCCACGGAGATGGCCATCTCATTATATGTTCAGGTGCAGCTTTCTTCCATAATGCAAAGTCATATGAGGATTTTTTATCACTCTGACCATCCAGATTTCTTGTGTTCGAAATCATATCATCAATACTTCTGCCTGAGAGTGCTCCATAGTTGTAACGCTTGCTATACTCATCAACATCAAAATAGACAGACCCGTTACTCTCATAAGCAAATCCATTTTTTAAGATTTTCTCTACCAGAGATATCTGTTCAATAATGTGGCCGGATGCTCTTGGTTCAATATCAGGTGGCAATGTGTTCATTAATCTCATTGCTTCATGATATCTTAATGTGTAATGCTGAACTATCTCCATTGGCTCCAGCTGCTCAAGTCTAGCTTTTTTTGCAATCTTATCCTCCCCCGCATCTGAGTCATTCTCCAAATGTCCTACATCGGTGATATTCCTCACATATCTCACTTTATAGCCTATCTTTCTTAAGAGACGAACAAGAACATCATATGTTACTCCCGGTCTCGCATGTCCAAGATGTGCATCTCCATATACAGTAGGACCACATACATAAATACCCGCCATTCCCGGATGTATAGATTCAAAAACCTCTTTCTTTCTTTTAATTGTGTTGTAAATGTGAAACTCTCTCATATGACGGAATGTTATTTTCAAGCGGGCCCGCAATGGGCACCGCTTGTTAAACAACAAAAGTACAACAAAATTTTATTCCGAACTCCCCGGTAAATGATGTTTAATTGAAGAGGCTACAATTTCATATGTCTGTCTCTCAACACCGGCCTTTGTTTGGTAATTAACAGGCTTAATTCTCCCTGTAACAGAAATTGTACTTCCTTTCCTTATTGACCCAAAATCCGGCATGCTTTTTCCGGCCCAAGCAACAATATTGTGCCATACAGTCTCCTCCTGCCACTCCCCTTTTCTGTTTTTGTATGCTTCATTTGTTGCCAGAGAGAGTCTCATTACCTGCAACCCATCCTCAAGAGAACTGATTCGCGGATCAAACCCCACATGCCCTCTTAATTCTACGCGATTAATTGATTTTTCCATATTGAAGATTTTAAAGTTCAATACAAAATAAAAACACAGGAATTAAATAATTCTGTGTTTAACCATTTAAAATCGACTAAAAATGTTTATCTATTTTGAATGTTCAATACTGTTTCTCTGAAGCAAAACAAAATTACCATTTTTCAGAGATACACTTGTAATACTGCAAGGGAAGAAGAACCCTTGTACCTTCCAATATTCGTCTATTGTGAAATTTTCAAAATATGCCATCATCAATCTCAGAACTACTGCATGGCATACGACAATGATTTTCTGCCCAGCATGCTTTTCAAAAAGGGGTAACACAAAACCGAGAGCCCTTTTTTGAACCTCCTCAAAAGTCTCTCCTCCCGGACCAGGTTTAAAAGCAGATGGATGAGATGAGAATGCCTGCATCCTTTCCGGCTCCTCCTCTAATGCTTTTGAAAATGATTTCCCTTCAAGGTCAGATAAATTTATTTCTTTTAGTGCCGGGGATAATTCTAATTTTTCCAGACCGATCTCTTTTCTGATTATAGTGGCAGTCCTTTCTGCCCTTAGAAGAGGACTTGAATAGACAGCTGAAATACTTTTGTCTTTTAAATAGGCACCCAGCATCCTTGCCTGTAAAAGACCCATTTCTGTCAAAGGAGAGTCAAGCTGACCCTGCATCTTTCTGGCAACATTCCATTCTGTCTGACCATGTCTGGTAAATATTATTTCTGTCATCTTTTACAATATTAATACAAAGATAACCTTTTTAGAAACATACATTTTTCATCTGGAATAATAAATGAGTAATACTTGAATAAAGTCAAGTGTTAAATTTGAAATAAAAAAATGGAACGAGTTTGCAAAGAGTGCGGTATATCAATAGCGGGAAGAAGCGACAAGATATTTTGCAGTGATGCGTGCAGAAATGCTTTTAATAATACAGCAAGTAAATTGGCAAAAGTTGAAATAGATTCAGTAAACAAAAAACTGCGGAAGAATTTAAAAATTTTAAAGGATTTAAGTAATTGCGGAAAACGAAGAGTATCCGGAGAGGAGCTCTCCTCCCTTGGTTTTGATTTCAGATATGTAACATCATTTAAAAAAAGAGGAGATGGGAGAGTAGTGATGCATTGCTACAATTACTCATATATAAACAGCTCTAATGGAAGCGTTTACATAACAAAGAAAAATAATTGAGAGCGAATTAAAATATTGCATACATTTGGAATTGAATAATATACTTAATATCGGATCTAATTAATTAAATATCAATACAATGAAAAAGATTTTCATTTTTACAATTCTTGCAGTTGCATCACTTTTTCTAACCTCATGTGTGGAAAAATCTGCAAAATACAAAGCGCTTCAGGCACAGCTGGATTCGCTTGGCTCTGTTCACGCGGTTAAGAGCGCAGAATTTGAAGAGGTGTTTGCAACTCTTAATGAGGTAGAATCGGGCCTTCGTTCTATCAGAGAGGCTGAAAATATTTTGGTACTACAATCTCAGAAAGGTGGTGCTGAAGTACAGGAAAACTCCAGGGACCAGCTTAAATCTGATGTTGCAGCAATTGGAGATGCAATAAAAAGCTACAAGAGTCAGATTGACAAACTTAAAAATGACAGTAGAATTCAATCAAGTCAATTTAAGAAACGCCTGGCAGCTCTTACAGCTGAACTTGATTCAAAATCTGTAATGATAGCTGATCTTGGAAGGCAGCTTGAAGAGAAAGACAGACAACTGATTGTTAAGTCACAGGAGATTGAATCTCTTGACAAAACTGTAACAACTCTTAAGACTGAAGTAACATCACTTAGCCAGACATCCGCCTCTCAGAAGGAGACAATTGCCACTCAAGACGCCCAGATATACTCAGGTTTCTACATAATTGGGTCGAAGTCTGAACTTATTGGTGCAAATGTGATGTCAAAGGGCGGACTTTTTAAGTCAGCCAAAATATCATACCAGGCCGAACAGTCTGCCTTTATTAAAATAGATATCAGAGAGGTTGCTGAGATTAACACAAATGCAGAGAAAGCAAAAGTTCTTTCTGTTCACCCAACAGGTACATACACATTTGAGCCGGATGCTAACGGAATGCAGGTTCTTAAAATTTCTCAGCCTGCAAGCTTCTGGGAACAAACAAAATACCTGGTAATTCAAACTTTATAAACCATTTATGAAAAGAATCGGAACAATTATTGCTGCCATCTCTGCTCTTTTACTAATTAACTCCTGTAAAACAAAGATGACAGATATGAATCCTTTACTCGCTGCTTCAGATAATCCATTTGAAGCTCCGGCATTTGATAAAATTAAAAACGAACACTATAAACCCGCTTTTGAAGAGGCTATTAAAGAGGGTCGTGCTCAAATTGATTCAATTGTGGCAAACACCGAGGAGCCCACTTTTGAAAACACAATTGTTGCAATGGAATATGCTGGAAGGAAACTCAATGGAATAGCATCAATCTTCTTTAATCTTAACGAAGCTGCAACTGACTCTGTTATGCAGAATCTTGCACTGGAGATCTCTCCAATGCTAACTGATTATTCTAACGACATTATGCTTAATGAAGCTCTTTTTGCCAGAATTAAAAGAGTTTATGAAAATAAAGCATCAATAAGTCTCAGTCAGGAGGATTCAAGACTACTTGAAGAGACATATAAAGGATTTGAAAGGAATGGTGCAAATCTTCCTCAGGAAGCAAAGATTAGATTCAAAGAGATAAACAAAGAACTCTCTCAGCTTTCATTACAATTTGGCCAAAATGTACTTGGTGCAACCAACAAATTTTTCATACATATTACAGATTCTGCTCAACTTGCAGGTCTACCATCTTTCGCCATTGAATCCGGTGCAGCTGATGCATCTGAGAGAGGGCTTGAGGGATGGGTATATACTTTGCAATCACCCAGCTATGGACCGTTTATGCAGTACAGTGAGAACAGAGAGCTAAAGGAAAAATTATGGAGGGCGTCCAGCTCAAAAGCGTACAAAGATGAATTTGACAATTCAGGTATAGTACTGAAAATTGCTGCTTTAAGAATAGAGAGAGCTAATCTTTTAGGATATGCCACACACGCAGATTATGTGCTTGATGTCAATATGGCCAAAAATGCCGGGACAGTTAACTCTTTTCTTGAAAATCTGCTTGATAAATCTCTTCCGTATGCAAAGAGAGAGGTTGCAGAGATTCAGAACTACGCAAATTCTCTTGGATTTGAAGGTACTCTAATGCCTTGGGACTTTAGTCTGTACTCGGAGAAGTATAAAAACGAGAAGTATGCAATTAACGATGAGCTTCTTAAACCCTATTTCAAGCTTGAAAATGTCCAGCAAGCAATCTTTGCATTAGCAGACTCCTTATATGGGTTGAAATTTAAAGAGAACACAACTATACCTGTATATCACCCTGATGTTAAGGCATTCGAAGTTTATGATTCAAACGACAGGTTCCTTTCGCTTTTATATATGGACTTCTTCCCCAGAGCTAGTAAAAGAGGTGGTGCGTGGATGACAACATTCAGAGATATGTACTTTGAGAATGGCATTGAGAAAAGACCTTTTGTTTCGCTAGTGTGCAATTTCACAAAACCAACAAAAGAGACACCCTCACTACTCACTCATTACGAGCTCACTACTCTCCTCCATGAATTTGGTCATGCACTGCATGGAATGTTGGCTGAAGGTAAATATCCATCACTTACAGGGACCAATGTTGCAAGAGATTTTGTTGAACTTCCATCTCAGATCATGGAGAACTGGGCAATTAATAAAGAGTTTCTTTCATCATTTGCAAAGCATTACCAAACCGGCGAGTCTATACCATCAGAGCTCATTGACAAAATAGTATCTGCAAAGAACTATTTAAGTGGTTATTCCAATATCAGACAGCTCACTTATGGCATTAATGACATGGCTTGGCACTCACTTAAAACTTTGCCCGATACAGATGTTGAGAGTTTTGAAAAAGATGCAGTTAAGAAAACTCAACTATTGCCTAATATTGAGTCAACCTGCTTCTCTCCATCTTTTAGTCATATTTTTGCCGGAGGATATTCCGCAGGATACTACAGTTACAAATGGGCTGAAGTCTTAGAGGCCGATGCCTTTTCACTTTTTGAAGAGAGAGGTGTATTTTCCAAAGATGTTGCCGCATCATTCAGAGATAATATACTATCCAAGGGTAACATAGAAGATCCTGCCAATTTATACAGGAGTTTCAGAGGCAGAGATCCTGAGCCGGACGCTCTTCTTAAAAAACTGGGCATGACAGGGAAAAACTAGAAGTTTAGCCCTAAATTTATATTCAAATAGGTTCTTGACAACCCTTTTCGTTGAAACTGTCTTATTCCGGCATCAATGAAAAGGGTTGTTCCTTTGTCTTCATTAACAGTTCTTCTGTATCTTAATCCACCGCCCAGCAGAACTCTTCCGGATGTATTGTAAAAAAAGTCCTCCTCCATTAAACTACTAGCTATAGTAAGGACACCTGTCATTACTGGATTCTGAACAGTAAGCATATCTCCTTTGCCTTTATAATTTCCTGCAACTAAAGAGATGTCAATCAAATTAAATTTCCCAGCTCTAAAATGCCTGGATATAGCTAAGTCAGCTCCGCCAAAACAATACTTTTGTGAATACAATGCAGGGTAAACAATAAACTCACTGTTAAAATCTATGAGATTCCCTGAAAGAGAGAAACTCCATCTTGGATTCCATTTGTTTTCGCCTAATTCCAATGTATATACAGCTCTGTATCTTCTGCCGGCATCGTAGTACCGAAGTGTCTTTCCGTATTCGAACCAGTTCCAGGTATTTACTTCATTTGGCACCGGCTCATATTGATTCTCAATTTTATATGACAACCTCTCTTCGCAGTTAAAATTTAATTGTAAAGAGTGTCTGCTAATGTTTGTATTATATACCGCCTTTAGGATCAGGGAGTAAAATAATCCCTCCGTTGATGCATATCTCCTCAAAAGGTTAAAATCATCATAATTATCTTCTGCTTTGTACTTTATGTCAAATTCAGTAAAAATCCTAAAATTCCCGGAGCCGTATGATAACTGAAGAGCACCACCATAATAATCAGAGAAATACCCTCTGTCAAGGACTGAAGAGTTAGTGATACTCTCTTTTATATACATCCAGCCACCCTGGAAATTATAAATGTGCTTGCCGGAATTGTCTCCCAGAAAAATATAATCGGAGAATTCCGCTTTATATTGGTATAGAAGGTTTAATCCGCCTGTAAATTTATCACCTGTTATCTTAATAGCTGGTCTTATCTCAAAAGATGATAATATATTTTTATTTCTCCCATCCACCCTTTTTGCAGCTGTTGAAGTTTCATAATTAAACCCAATACCTGCAGAAAATATTTTGTTTATTCTGTAACCGGCAGCACCTGACATTCTGTATGACTCTCCAAGAACTCTTCCGGGGATTGAATCAGTAAGCATATTAATAACATCTCTGGAATGGATTGTCCCGGACCACGCCTGAGCAGTTTTGTCAAAATGGGTAAAATCAAAATTACCCATTAAATAAAAATTTCCTCTCCTGACAAATGATCTGGTATTAACCGAGGAGCTAAAAAAATTTGCAGGATCGTCGTAATTCTTGTACGACCCGTCAATATTCTCAATACTTAGTCTTACTTGAGAAAAATCATTAAAATCTTTAGTCACCAGACCCGCCGGGTTTGCTGAGCAGAGCCATGGGTATAACTCAGCAATCCTCCTGAATGAGTAATCTGCTTTACCACCGGAGTCTATAGCCTGCATCTTTTGTCCAATCAAAATGGCCAAGGTGAAAAATATTATTCTGTACAATGAAATTTTCATAATCAGTTAATTTTAAGAGATGGCCAGTTTCTAATTTCAAAGTCCAGGGTTGAATTATTTGTATCCATATAGAGAGTTCTTGTACCCAGCTCATCAGTAACTACCTTTTCCATTCTCCTGTGCACACTCTGACCACTTCCGGTTCCTGATGTCATTGCATATCCGTTGTCAATTTCCGGCCTCAATCTTTTAGAATCAGTAGCCTCCCTGAAACACTCAACTCCATCTATAATGAGCCTCTTATCTATCATAAGACAATCAAATGTTCTCCTTTCAGGTTGATTTGGGTGCCATGTATAGGTATCCTGTGCAAATCTCTCCGGGCTTTTACCGCCAAGTGTAAATATGAAAAATGCAGGACTCGCCAAAGAAAAAGAGTATTGATTTGATGTCCCAACCTTCCAGAAACATTTAAGCAGTTTTACACCTGATTCCGGAGCAGCCTGACCCTTTGTAAGGATTGGGTCATATACAGCCCAATATCCCGCTCTTCCAAGATTTACAGAATTTGGAGAGATTGTTGTGTGATCAATTGCATTCATGGAAATTACCACCTCTTCACCAGGTCTGAGAATATTATCATCTCCATCTCCGGGAAAGATCCATGCCATTGAGACTGCCGGAACAGAGTCTCTGAGTTCAGTAGTACCTGGTTTTATCCAGGGTGACAATTTCCCGGCAGTGGGTGCATTATATGGATCTGTCATACCAAAACAGAGAGAATCGAGATATGCAATCTCATCAGAATTATTATATAAAATAACATATTTGTCATTTGAGTATGTCTTCCCTGTCAGAGGATTTACAGCACCTCCGTAATAGGCCTCTTTTATAACTATTTGGCCGGATACTGATGCATTAAGATCCATTTTCACATTTATAACATTTGCATCTGCAGGGGTAACTCTGACTTTATTTGCAGATCCATTAAATATATAAATTAACCCACCTGGTTCTGAGTACTTAACAACTGCTGTAATACTATACGAACCATGAGCCACTCTAATTGAAGCCTTCCCGTCAATATCTGTTTTTCCTGAAAAACTGAGACCGGAGACAGGATCATTTAGCAAAAGTGATACTCCGTCAAGATCAAAATTATACCCGGCAGGCATACCAACCTCAATATTTATTACAGAACTCAGGGACTCCTCAGAAAAGGCGTTTTCCCTCAACTCTTTCATACATCCGGAAAGGATTATGATTAATGATATAAAAGCCGATAAAACTCTTTTCATAATAAGATTCTTTAGAATGTAAGTTTAAGTTCTGCTCCAAAGTAAATATCTGTATTAACACGACTCCCCGATGCGTCAGGTCTGGAATTCAGCTTCATTATGGGCCTTGAATTTGTAAAATTATTAGCATAAAATGAGAGAGACGCAATATCCCCTATCTCTTTTGTTATTCTGAGGTTTGCCATAAAATAGGGTCTGTAACCGGACTTCTGAAAGTAGTAAGGCTGATTAGTTGAGAGGATTAGAGTCTTGAGTCTTCTCTTAAGATCAGGGTCTGCAGATGAGTAGTAGTCACTGAAAGGTCTTACAGTTCCGTTCTTGTCCAGATAATAGTCCGGATCTCTGTACATTGTCTCCTCATTCCTGATTCCTCCCCAGTCACCGAATACTCTGTTTCCGACAGAATCTAACTTATAAACCCTCTCTTTATCGTACAGATTCCATCTGTCGTTCATCCATATACACTGTCCTATCAAAGAGACAACCATTCTTACTGAAGGGATATTTGTAACAATATGTAGTGCCGAACTTAATCTTCTGCTGCCGTCCCCTACAGTAAGATAGTTGGGCCTTGACTGATAAATACCTACATACGGCAATTTTTCCCGAGGATTAATTGGGTCAGAAACAGAGATATATTCTCTTCTGAGCCCGGGCGACTCTTCGAGGTGATTAATATAGGCTCCTGATAATACAACAGATGTATTTAAAGATCTTATTCTGCCAAAATCAACCTCATATTCAACTCCCCATTTTCTGGTCAATCCTCTGTTATCAGGTGTGGTAAATTGCTTGAATTCAGTATAAGTTGTATATTTTAATTGCTCATAATTACCCTCAGGATTCTTTACCCATACCCTTCCATCCTGGAATTTTGGTGATGATTGTCCTGAAGATAAAGCATCATAGTAGTCATAAGAGGAGGTTAAATATGAGTAATTGGCAGTAATCCCATCAGATAGTTTTTCGTTAAACCAGGTCAGTCTTACAAATACTCCGGAGATATCCATATCAAGACCAAGTTCAATATTTCTTGATTTTGCAGGCCTGATATTATAATTAAGTTTTTGATCAACAATTTCTGACTGGATTACAACAAGTGACTCTCCTGTCAAAGAATTCCTGTATTGAAAAAGAGGGTTGTCAATATATACAGGTGCAGAGTAGAGCATACCTAGAGATGGTAATTTGTGTAGCTTGCCCCATCCTCCCCTTAATGTTGCAGATCTGAATACTTTTGAGCCATCGGGTGATAGTATTGAGTATCTGAAATTTGTTCTGGGATCTGTTACAAGAGAGAAATCGTAACCTGTTAACAGTACCTTGGAGACTCTTATCCCTGCGCTAACCTCAAAGCTCCTGTTAAACAATTTACCTGTTATCCTCTCCTCGGCAAAAGCACTGATATCACTCATAAAAGGAACTTCACTGTAGTTTCTTTCCCTGAAATACTGTGGGGTGCTCCCTGTATAATATGTTCCTCTGCCTCTGTTTCCTTTTGAATTAAACTCAATTCCCAGCATACTTTTAAAGAGAAGGCTCCCAATATATGCATTCTGGGATCCATTAATTTTTCCGTTTATATATACAGGTATATCTTCATTGCGTCTGTCAAATTCTTCCAGCTCTCCTGTATATCTCCCCACAGAAATACCCTCTGTCATTGTATTTGTCGTTGGAAGAGGCAATCCGTTATTAATAGAATAATCCTGGAATTTCTCAACAGAAACTCTCCCTGAAAAATTATAATTGACAGAGGTAATCCAACTCTTTTTTAAAAGCCAGTTACCATATATAGCGAGAGAAATATCTCCCTCTCTTCTCTTTTTAAAATCCCTTTTTGAAACATCAGGGTCAACCATAGAGTTGTTCCCAATCAAATAGCCACTAAGTCTGGCGTTAAATCTCAAAGGATACAATCCTCTGCTGAATGTATTTGAATAGGTTATACCCATTGTTGTCCTGCTGTAAACATCAACAGGCGAACGAGGATCTTTAAAAGCCATAGCATAATCGGCGTCAATATTAAGACTTCCGTTTCTGTTGCCCATATAAAAACCCTTGCTAAATGAAATTGCTTTTGTTCTTGGGTCTGCCTTTATTCTAACTTCAAACGGAGTCCTGCCAGCCTTTGTTTTTACTAAAACCGCCCCGGCAGAAACATCACCATATTCAGCAGATAAAATCCCTTTTAAAACTTCAACAGTTTCAATATTATCAGTTGAATATTTCCTGAAATCCATTGTGTTAAACAGAGCAGCAGGAGTCTCCAGGAAAATTGAGGCCTCGTTTGAAACCCTCACCCCATTTACTAAAAGTGCTACCCCTCTGGCATTATTATTCCCCGGATCAATTACAGATCTGAGAGTTATATCATTTTTTGATGTCAGTGTAGGATTTGCAGTAACAGATCCCGGAAGAAGTTGCATAATATCTGTGAGGCTTGATGGTTGAAGATGCCTTATTGCAGTTGTCCCAATTACTGATGATGTGTTTATCGACTTTCCTGTCTCAGCTGTCACTACAACCTCATCAATAGTCAGATTCTCCTCATTCATCTCAACTACAATATCTGTGATATTCTTTATTATGTTTAAGGATATTGTTTCAGATGAGTAGCCCAATGTAATAATATCAATTGTATACTCTCCTTGCGATATAGATTCAAATTTAAACACTCCGTCACTATCCGAAAATGTCCATATATTTAGTTCTCTTATTAATAGCTGAACATTTGAAAGTGGCTCTCTCTTTATTTTAGAAATAACTCTTCCTTCAATATTGAATTTCCTGTTATCATCCCTGTTTGCAAGTGCAGTAAAAGGTAGAGTCATTGTTAATACAAACAATAAAAACCATTTAATAATGTCATTCATCAGAAGAAAAATTTAAAACAGCTGTATTAAGAAATTTATCAACCTCCGCAAAATACCCTACTCCACCTTTATTCCAAACATCCAGGTGTGAAGCACCCGGGATAATCAGAATCCTTTTATTATTGGAAGCTAATCCAAGGAAAAGCTCATTGGCATAAACCGGATTAATCTTATTATCATTATTTCCATGAACTATCAAAACAGGTATATGAATATTTTTAGCAGCCTTCAACGGAGATATATCATCCGGCCTGAAATTAGCCATGCGAGAAACTCTTTTTATAATGACTCTCTCAATGAATGGGCTGTTAAAGCCCGTATAAGAGGAGAAAAAATCACCTACCGAACTTTCAAAATCTGAATATGTGCTTTCTGAAATAAGAGCATCAACCCTGGCATCAGATTCAGCAGTCAGAAAAGCAACTGCAGCGCCTAGTGATTGCCCCCATAGCACAACCCTGTTTTCTAATCCAAAATTTTCTGAAATATAGTCAATAAATGAAGAGACATCTCTATGTTCTGAGTTTCCAAAAGTAATATAGTCTCCACTACTATCTCCATGCGACCTTAGATCCATCGCAAAACAATCATACCCTTTTTTGGAAAAAAAAGATGCCATTGGAAAAGAGCACTCCTTAGATCTTCTTATTCCATGAAGAAAAATAATTGTCCCCTTTCTAACAACAGAATCTACAGGTAATATCCTAAATGCAGAGATTGTCAGCCCGTCAGGAGTGAGCAACGAGAAATACTCAATACCATTCTTTTGAATTCCAAAGTCTTCCGGATCTAAAAGTTTATCAGAGGAGTGGTCTGTTAAAAAAAAATTGGTAATCTCTGAGTTAATTTTGACGGCGTAATTCGGAATAAGCCAACTAATTGCAATAACTATCACAATCAAAGCCAGTAGTACAGCAACTGAAAGTGTTTTAATTGCTCTCTTCATCAACTTTGGTTCTGATACCTCCTAACATTATAACCTGCGACGCAAGAATAAAAACATATTCCGGCAGAAATCCCTGTACTTTATTCAACCATATTATCACTGCTGTAAGAGAAAAAAACATCATTACTACAGTCATAATTCGAAAGCTCTTTTTAAATCTAGCAGCATATGGATACATTCCCAGCAATATAATATAGAGCGGATTACACCAAAGAAGATTATAATTAGCATGTAGTTCCACATGGTCAGTCAATACAATTATCAAGAGCAACACTAAGCCTAAAAGGGCAGAAAAGATAAGTGAAATAAGTTGTAGATTCTTAAACACTCTGAAAAATCTGGAGAGTACCAATCCCAGAAAAAATATCAATGAGATAAACAGAGGTGATAGTAAGAAATGAGTTTTCTTAATCAGTGATTTATCCGTTCTTGGCAATAGTTCCCTCTCTTTGGAAAGTGATTTTAATCCGTTATACAATTTTTCAGGGAGAAACATCCCCTCCCATATTGATATTTCCTTATCTAAATTTGATCCCAGAATTAAATTAATCCCTGTTCTTGTCCACTTTGAATCAACCACATTGGAATTTATAAGTTCTCTAAAGGTGGAGGCCTCTTTTCCTTCAGGGAATGATATATAAGGCTTAAGAAGATCCCTTAGCTCTGTTGTGCAGTTTTTATGCAGAAATGAGTAGAGATAGTTTCTGTTTTCCGGCATATACAGAAAGTTTAGCCGATCCATTATCTCTCTCTTCTGAGATGGAGTCAGAAACAGCTCTTGTTCAACAACTCCTCTCCCTTCATAGTTATACTGCCATAAAAAATCAGAGGTAGTCTGTATCCCCAGCATATAATTTAGCCTCCCACGAAGAAATTTCATGTAGAAATTTGGAGTATTAAAATCAAAGAGCCCAAAATTGAAAATAACATCAATTGCCAGTGAGTCATCCTGAACCCTTAGTGCACTGTGACCAAAAGTAGAATACAACTCACTACCTCCGGAACAAGTAATAAGAGAGATCTTTGAGTTTTCGTAATCAGACGCATAAATGGGAGTTTCAAGAAACAGCAAACTCCCCGCCAATAATAATCCAATAATTTTCAGTCTCAATCTCATCTTTTTTTGAATCGGAATGAGTTAAGAAACTGAGGAGCTTTTCTGTGTTTAGTCCCCTGTTCGTATGCATAAGCGATTGCAAGAAGCTCTGCCTCGCTCCATGCTCTTCCAAAAAACGAGACACCCACAGGCAGTTCCCCAATAAAACCCATTGGGACAGTAATGTTAGGATATCCCGATATTGCAGCATATGAGGAGCTACTCCCCAGAAAATTATCCCCGTTTATAAGGTCTGTCTTCCAGGCCGGCCCCCCTGTTGGCGCAATTAGTGCATCCAGTTTGTTCTCATTCATTACTTTATCAATTCCCTGCTCCCTGGTCATTTTTTGCATAAAGGCCAATGATTGTTTATACTCCTCATCATCCAGTGTCCCCTTTTGAGCAGCCATTTCCAGAAGTTGCTGATCAAAAAACCTAAGTTCTGTTGAATCGCTTTTGTTAAACCTAATCAACTCGTCCAGCGTTTTAACAGGAGCACCCTCCCCAAGTGATGCAAAATATTTTTCAAGTCCATCCTTGAATTCGTAAAGCATGACCTGGAAAGAGGCTGCACTAACACCCCCTCCCAAAGGATAATTTATCTCCACAATATCCGCTCCGGCACTCTTTAGATAAGATACAACCCCTCTCATAAGCGAATCTACCTTAAAGTGGAATCCTCCAATATTTGTCAGCAATCCTATTCTCTTCCCTTTTAATCCGTCTTTGTTAAGGAATTGAGTATAATCCTGAATAAACCTTGCCTCTTTAACCAGAGTCAAAGCGTCTGCAGAGTCGGAAGCAGCAAGAACTCCTAACACTATTGCTGCATCCTCAACACTCCTTGTCATTGGGCCGGGGGTATCCTGAGTAAAAGAGATTGGAATAATACCAGATCGGCTTAACAGCCCTACAGTAGGTTTAAATCCAACAATTCCATTATTATTGGATGGACAAACTATTGATCCGTTTGTCTCGGTACCAATTGCAAAAGCGCAGAGATTTGCAGAGACAGCAACGCCAGATCCTGAGCTGGATCCACAAGGATTCCTGTCAGTTATATATGGATTTCTGGTTTGCCCCCCAACTCCACTCCATCCACTTGACGAAATATTGCCTCTGAAGTTTGCCCATTCGCTTAAATTTGACTTTGCCAGAATTATCGCTCCGGCCTCTCTTAATAATTCTGCAATCTTACTGTCTTTCTTTACAAAAGAGTTCTTTAGAACTATCGCGCCTGCTGTAGTAGGCATTGAATCTCTGGTGTCAATGTTATCCTTGAGAATTACAGGAATTCCATGCAAAGGACCTCTGTCTCTCCCTTCAGCAAGTTCACGCTCCAGCTCCTCAGCAATCTTAATTGCATCAGGGTTGACAGAAATTATTGAATTGAGCATTGGTCCGCTCTTGTCAAATTTCTCTATCCTCAGAAGATAATCTTCTGTAACTTGTTTTATTGACAATTCCCCGGATCTGAATTTATCTGCCAACTCTCTTATACCAATCTCCTCCAGGTATGAGGTGTCCCTGTCTCCTCTGTTATTAACCTGGGAGCAAGAGGTTATAAGAATTAGCGCAGTTAACAAAACTGAGAAATATCTATATTTTGTTTTCATAATGATTAATATAAAATTCATTTTCCTATTCTCCATCTGGACATAAGTGATCTTGTCTTTGGAAAAATTCCTCTTTGCTTCACCCTTACATCCTCAACAACATAGAAAACATCCGGATCAAATTCTATCACCAGTTTTTCTACTTTTTTCATCTCTTTTCTCTCAATAACAGTCTCAATTATTTGAATTTTTTCAACAGAACCTGTTGCCTCAAGTAAAGTTGCTCCAAAATTGTTGGCGTTGAAAATTGAGACCAAATCTTTTCCGTTCTTTCTTGTGTAAATCCTGCAAAGGATTATACCAAAAGCAATTCTCTGTTCTATTATAATTCCCACAAAATTCCCGGAAGCATAACCCGCAGCATAAGAGATGTAGGCAATCATATCATTAGCTCTTGAAAAAATTTCTGATATCACAACAATCCAGATGAGCACCTCAAAGAAACCAATCAAAGGAGCTTTGTACTTTTCCCCCTTAGAGACAAAAATAATTCTTAGTGTGCCCAGTGTAACATCTATAATCCTGCCGAAAAATATAATAATTGGAAGCAAGTATGGGTATGTATCAAGGAAATCAAACATAATCTAAGTTTTTATTATTTAACCAAATTTAGCAATAAAAAATCTATCTGATAAATAGCAGATCGTGGAAGTCATAACTGAAGTCTGTAAGTGGAGATATAGCCTTCATTGTAAAGCCATTGGGTAAGCCCTGATTATTTAGAGTAAACATAACAAAAGCATCAGCATCAAAAGAGCGGTCATACCATTTAACTATAAAAGTATTGCCCTTATAATATCTCATTTCACCAGATAATTTAGGAGATCTTGCAGAAATAAACTTCAAGTTCTCTCCCTCTTCCTCAATTTTAACAACCCCTAGCCAATTGTCTCTGTAGCTGCCACAGAAACTCTTGAGATAATCTTTGTCAATTTTCACCCTAGCACTACCCACAACACTATTAACATCTGATATCACCTTCTCTGCCTCAGACAAGGAGATGTTCAATCTTTCAAGGTTCTCAGCTATCCTGTCTTTACCTTCAACCTTGAAATACTTATCCAGTATTGTATTTGTAACAGAGACAAAAGCCTCAGATGATTGCTGATTTGTAAATACAATAATTCCCAGATTCAGTTCCGGCACCATTGTCACCTGTGTAAGAAAACCAGATAACCCGCCTGTATGGGTAACTATCTTGTACCCCTCTGCGTCACTTACTCTCCATCCAAGAGAGTATGCAGAAAAGTGAGTTCTGTATGTTGTGGCTCCCCTTACCGGAATTATTGTATGTGGAGTCCATGTATCTTCATACTCCCTTTTGCCCATTTGTGCCGATACCCATTTTGCCATATCAGCCACGCTGCTGTATATCCCGCCCGCAGCATTAGCCATTGAGTTTAATTCCATCTCAATAACCTTGACTACTCCATTGACCGGTGCGTGAGGAGTGGCTGTATTACTTTTATCTCTTAATCTTTTATACGATCCCGCGCTCCTTGTCATTCCAAGAGGAGACATTATCCTCTCCTCAATAAAGGACTCCCAGCTTGAACCGGAAACTCTTGCGATTACCTCCCCTGCAACAATATACATTAAGTTATTGTACTGGTATCTTGTCCTGAAGGGAGCTGCAGGTTTCAGAAATCTTAAATTATAAATAACATCAGACGTAGTAAAGTCTGAGCCATCCGGCCATATCATAAGATCTCCGGCACCAAGACCGAGACCTCCCCTGTGAGACAGCAGGTCACTAATTGTAAATGCCCGTGTTGTGTATGGATCACTAAGCCTGAATTCAGGAATTATATCACACACAGGAGTATCCCATTTTAATTTCCCCTCTTTTACCAAAATTGAGAGAGCAGCAGAGGTGAATGCTTTACTGTTTGATGCAATTGCAAATAGAGTGTTTTCATTTACAGGGGCCTTTGTCTCAATTGAAGCAACACCATATCCCTTCATATGAACAATTTTTCCATCTTTCACAACCGCAACTGCAATTCCCGGCACATTAAAACTCTTCATAGCCCTAACAGTAATACTGTCTATGAAATCTTTTCCCTCTCCGCAGACAACATTAGCAATAGAGAGAGAAATGACTAGGCTAATCAAAAATTTTGTAATTGTTCTCATCGTTATATGCTATTAATTTATTTTCAAGTTCTTCTATGAACCAATCCATTTTCTCATAGGTGAAAATCCTTGAATAAAGAATAATCAAAGAGTAGAGGGCAGACGGCTCCCATGGAATCTCAGAAATTTCATCCAGCGCCCTCTCAGCTTTTGTCCCTGAATATGTAATTGCATCAAGTGATGTATACTCATTATTATCTCTGGCACCTCTTGCCATCTCCACAATTTCAAAGAAAGTAAGATTACTTCTGTGAAAAAAACTAAACTGAAAATATCCAAGCTGACAATCATACCCAAAAGAGACAAGTTCAGTATTCGCCATAACTATTGAATAATTTAGCTCCTCTAGCGTCTCCCTCATGATAGCATCAAATGGAGATCCATCAGTTAAATCTATACTTCCGCTTGCTGAGTAAGTTCTAAATAATCGGTGTGTATCAATAATCTTAGAATTTGGTCTCATACCAATCAACACTCTGTCATCTGCATCATCACCCTCTCCTCCTCTTTTACAATCTATAAAAAGCCCTGTCCCGCAATGGTTTGACAAGAGTCTCTCTCCAACTCTCCCAACATCCAGCCCCTCTCCATGAGAAGCACCATGATTAATCTGTGAGAAACCCTTGTAAATACTATATCTGGATGGCATGTAATTTACAGTAAGAGTGCCTCCTGAAAAGAAGAAAGATGTAATCCTTATTGTATCGCTATCACCAAACAGTAGTTTGTCAGCGATATCTATGAAAACACCTCTATTCTCAGGAGTTGTTATAAACTTGTTAAAATCTTGATAAACAGAACCATCTTCCTGAGAATAAATCAAATTCTCAGGGTTATCATACAATGGATAAAAAGGGAGATGTTTATTGTTCAGCTTAAACTTTGAAAGCATTATTTAATTAAATCTTTAGAGGTTTTGTACGGAATCGTAAAGTTAAAAATTGATCCGCTACCCTGATAAGATTCTGCCCATATTTTACCACCCATAATTTCGACGAAAGACTTTGCAATTGCAAGTCCCAGACCTGCTCCATCATAAGTTTTGGTATAAGACATGTTTACCTGAACAAATCTGTTAAAAATTGCCTCCAGCTGACCTTCCGGAATGCCAATTCCTGTATCTTTTACAGTAAATCTTACAATATCTGCCTCTCTTCTGCAGCTAACTTCAATACTTCCATTACTGGTATACTTTAAAGCATTTTTAATAAGTATTGATAATACACAAATTACCTTTTCTCTGTCTAACAACAAATTACCAACCATTCCATCTCCACTGCATGGTGAAAATTTGAGACTTACCCCCTTTTCAATAGCAGCCGGCTCAAAGAGAGCGGCAAGAGAGGTGACAAGTTCAGAAGTATCAACATTGCTTAAATGTAGTCTAACCTGCTCTGTATCAATCATAGAAATATTGACAATATCGTTTATAAGGTCAAGCATCCGCTCTCCACTCCTCTCAATGACAGATATGTATTCCAATCTTTGCTCATTAGTAAGCGACTCATCTTTAAGTAGTTCAGCAAATCCCATAACTCCATTCATAGGAGTTCTGATCTCGTGGCTTACATTTGCCAGAAACCCGGATTTTAATCTATCACTCTCAAGTGCTTTTTCTTCTGCTTTTCTTAGTTTTTGCAAGTGCTTCCTAAGGAATCCATAAAAGAGCAGCGCTGTTACAAAAACATAAAAAAGACCTTTGTATGTTTGGAAATGTGCTGCTACTTCAGGATTAGGAGCGAGTAACTCGGTAAGCTCATCAGAAAAAAGAATCCATCCACTTCCAAGCAGCAAATAGATCAGAATCATTCCGTATTCGAATCGGAACTTAATCATAACATCTGATTTGTCTGCTAATATACCTGATTTTAATTAAATAAAAAACAGATATCTAAAGAATTTCATCAATTGTAGCGGATAGTTTGTCGTAAGAAATAAATCCGGCAAGTCTCGCCCTCTTACCGGACAGAGAGGTCATAATGTATGTTGGAAAAAGATCCACATTAAGGTCAGCTGCAAACTTAAGATCTGCCTCAAAAAGCTCCCTTCCCTGACCATCAAGATCCCTTAGAAATACCTGGATATTTAATCCCGATTCCTCTGCGGCCCTGAGCAGATTCTCTCTTTTTGCAATATTAACTCTTTTATGGAACAAAAGTTCCCTCATTATAAAGTAGAATTCCAGCCCTTTAGCCTCTCCCTGAAGCGATGCCGCTTTAAAGGCAATAGAGGGAGGATATGATGATGCGGGCGGGTCAGTCTCCCATACACTTCCATCAATTCTGAAACCAATTCTCTCTGAGGCCTCCGGCCAGTGCTTACCAACAACAGCAGGACCATCCGGATGTCCGGAAAACATACTCCAATCCGGCATCAGGCCACCCATTCGATATTCAATATAAAACTTATCTCCTCTCTCCCTTTTTAATCGGCTTATAATAGGCTCACTACCCCAGCAATATGAGCAAACCGGGTCAGAAAAATAGA
>JAGPLK010000021.1 GCA_018053445.1 Bacteroidales bacterium
GGGCATCCGCAGGCCATTCCTTTACCCTCTGTAGAAACAGGGATTTTGTGTTCGGTTGTTGCTGGTTTATCGGGACCGGTAATTTTTGATAAATCTATTGAGAAATTATTTTTCCGGCACCACTCAACGCCCTGATTGAACCACTCCATCTCTCCGTGATTTTTGAGATGCTGAAGATGAGCAAGAACTACTTTTTCACCCTTTACATGTATTCTCTCCATTACAGCAATTTCATTGTATGGTTCAGTCTCTTTCTCAATAAGCTCAATTGCCCCAACAGGGCAATCACCAATACATGCTCCAAGACCATCGCAATAGAGGTCGCTTATCATCACCGCCTTTCCGTCAATAAGCTGTAATGCACCTTCGTGACAACCCTCAACACAATTTCCGCAACCATTGCAAAGCTCTTCATCTATTTTAATTACTGTTCTTTTCATTTTTTTAGTTAATTTTAATGGTGCAAAAATAGCATGCTCTTTTTGCTAAAAGTGTAATATTTGAAACAATTGTAACAAATGAAAAAATATTTGTCCCTTTTTCTCTCCTTTTTAGGTTTTTCCTGTGCTGCCCCGCATATTGCTCTTGAACCACAGGAGTCTTTTGATATAAAGAAATATATGGGCAAATGGTACGAAATTGCCAGATTGCCAAATAGCTTTGAAGAGGGACTAGAGGAGAATACTGCTTTTTATGAACTTAGAGAGAACGGGGATGTAACTGTAATAAATCAGGGAAGGGTAGTTGCCGATAAAAGCCGATATAAAGAGGTTAAAGGTAGGGCATGGATTCCGGATGCAAACGAACCATCCAAGCTAAAGGTGAGTTTCTTTTGGCCCTTTGCCGGAGACTACTGGGTGCTCAGAGTAGACCGGGATTACTCAATAGCGCTTGTTGGAGATCCTTCAAGAGAATACCTCTGGATCCTGGCTCGTGAAAGAGACCCTGATCCAAAGGTAGTGAGTGAACTAAAGGCTTACGCCTCAAGCCTTGGATATGCTGTCGAAAATATGGTCAGCGGCCTTGCGGACTAAATTGTCATCTGCAATATTGGGAATCGTAACCCTGAGTTCAGGTGTTCTCTCCATCTCCCTCTTTATTGCAAAAATAGCCCCGCTGTTTCTTGCCCAGGCTCTTCTTGAGATTCCGTTATTTACATCCCAGTGAAGCATATTTTTTATTCTCCTGTCTGCATCTTCGCTTCCGTCAATTACCATCCCGAAACCTCCGTTAATAACCTCTCCCCAGCCTACTCCTCCTCCGTTGTGGATTGATACCCAGGTAGCGCCGCGGAAAGAGTCTCCTATTACATTCTGAATTGCCATATCGGCTGTAAAGGATGAGCCATCGTATATATTTGATGTCTCTCTGTAAGGAGAGTCTGTTCCTGAGACATCGTGATGATCCCTGCCAAGTACAATTGGAGCAGATACCCTGCCCTCCCTTATAGCCCGGTTCATCTCGAGGGCAATTTTTATCCTTCCCTCAGAATCGGCATATAGTATTCTGGCCTGTGAACCCACTACCAGCTTGTTGGCACCGGCCTCCTTTATCCAGTGAATGTTATCCAGGAGTTGATTCTTAATCTCTTCCGGGGCACTCGTGGCTATCTCTTCCAGGACACTTGCTGCAATCTGATCTGTGACGGCAAGGTCATCGGCATTAGAGGATGTACATACCCACCTGTATGGGCCGAATCCGTAATCGAAAAAGAGAGGACCCATTATATCCTGAACATAGGAAGGATATACAAAAGTGCCATCCTCGCGGAGAATGTCTGCACCAGCTCTGGATGCCTCCAGAAGAAATGCATTACCATAATCAAAGAAATACATGCCTCTTGAAGAGAGCTTATTTATTGCCTCAGCATGTCTGACCAGTGTTGTCTGCACCTCTCTCCTGAATCGTTCAGGCTCATCTGCCATCATCCTGTTTGACTCTTCAAAACTAATTCCGGCAGGGTAGTATCCGCCTGCCCAGGGATTGTGAAGAGATGTCTGGTCGCTGCCCAGATCAGGGTCAATGCCGGATTCAATAAATTTCTCCCATAGATCTACTATATTCCCCTGGTAAGCAATTGAGACAGCCTCTTTATTCTCCTTTGCCTTAACGATTCTTTGCATAAGCAAATCCAGGTCTGTATACACTTCGTCAACCCACCCCTGAGAGTGGCGAGTATGGACAGCCTTGGGATTAATCTCAGCAACAACTCCAATTACACCGGCAATAACAGCTGCTTTTGGCTGTGCGCCTGACATCCCGCCAAGACCTGAGCTTACAAAAACTTTTCCTCTTAAATCAGTTTCTCCCGGCTTCAGCTTCATTCTTGCAGCATTGAGAACTGTTATTGTTGTGCCATGAACGATTCCCTGAGGGCCTATGTACATAAATGACCCTGCAGTCATCTGGCCATATTGAGATACTCCGAGTGCATTGAACTTTTCCCAGTGATCTTTTGTGGAGTAATTGGGTATAACCATCCCATTGGTTACTATTACCCTTGGAGCCTCCTTGTGAGAGGGGTAAAGCCCCATAGGATGCCCGGAATAGAGCACGAGTGTTTGCTCGTCCGTCATTGTTGCCAAATATTGCATTGTAAGGAGGTACTGAGCCCAGTTTTGAAAAACTGCACCATTTCCCCCGTAGGTAATTAGTTCATGAGGATGCTGAGCAACGGCGTGGTCAAGATTGTTGCTTAGCATAAGCATTATTGCTGCAGCCTGTTTTGATTTGTGAGGATAGTCATTTATACTTCTTGCCTTAATCTCATATCTGGGTCTTAATCTGTGCATATATATCCTGCCATATTCAACAAGCTCCCCGGCAAATTCCTCTGCTAAGAGAGCGTGATGCCTTTCAGGAAAGTACCTCAAAGCATTTTTAATTGCCAGAATTTTCTCCTCCCTGGAGAGAATATCCTTTCTTCTGGGTGCGTGGTTAACCTCCGGATCATAAGGGAGGTTGTCCGGAAGGGTTGCCGGAATCCCATCCAGTATTGACTTCTGAAACTCTGTTAGACTCATATTTGATTTTGTTGTTTTTACAAAGTTATAAAAAAAGGGCTGTTGATTTGTCGTTTATGAAAATTATCCCTACTTTTGCACCTCTTAAAAAAGGAGGTGTTTTAGCGTGATTATAGTACCAATTAAGGAGGGCGAAAATATTGAACGGGCGCTGAAGAAATTCAAGCGTAAATTCGAAAAGACAGGAACGATTCGTGAACTAAGAAGCAGAAAGACTTTTGTTAAAAATTCTGTGAGGCGTCGCGATGAGGTGAAGAAAGCCATCTATGTTCAGTCGCTGAGGATAAACGAGGAGTAATCCCCGTTAACACCCCTGCCGTAGATTCGGACAGTTAGAGAGATGTATAGGGATTTTACTCCCTGTACATCTTTTTTTTACTTGGATTATTAATCTCTTTTTTGTAAATTAGGTGCAAATTATGAGAAGATGGTGGTGGAGGAATTCATTGATTACATAGGAATTCAAAAGAGATACTCAAAGAGGACTCTTCATCTCTATAGTGATTATGTAAAAGAGCTTAGAGAATTCATTTCTCCTGAAGGAGATGATGAGTTTTTGGGTGAGCTTAAACCACAGGTCATAAGAGGGTTTATATCTGCAGGTCTTGAATCAGGGCTGAGCAGCAGAACAGTAAATCTTAAATTATCAGCGATCAGTAGTTTTTGTAATTATCTACAAAGGGCAGGGAAAATTGAGGCAAATCCTGTGAAAAAGGTTCACAGGCCTAAGTCATCTGCAAGATTACCTCTTTTTTATACTGAAAATTCACTTGCAAATTATCTTAGTAATGAGGTAGAGAAAGGAAATTTCCTCTCTCTGAGGGATAGAACAATGGTACTATTGTTGTACACCACAGGAATAAGAAGGGCAGAACTGGCCTCTATGAATATCAGTCAGTGGGATAAAGAGAGGAGAGTTATCAGGGTTAGCGGGAAAGGTGATAAAGAGCGGGAGATTCCTGTTACAGAGGAGTTGGATAAAGCGCTTAAAATTTATGAAGCAGAGATGAAAGAGTTTTATTCAGAGAATAGATCTGACAAACTTTTTCTTACTGACTCGGGGCAACCTTTATATCTCTCGTTTGTTAATAAAGTAGTAAAAAGAGAGCTTAGTTCAGTTAAGGGGTTTACCGGAAAGAAGTCGCCCCATGTTCTGAGGCATTCAATTGCAACCCATCTTCTGAACAACGGAGCTGACCTTAATAGCATAAAGGAGGTGCTCGGACACTCCTCACTGGCTGCCACGCAGGTTTATACTCACAACTCGTTCGAGCAAATGAAAAAGATATTTCTAACCGCTCATCCAAGAGCAAAAAAAGGAGGATAATATGGACATCAGGATTCAGTCACTAAAGTTTGACGCAGATCAGAAATTAATCGACTTCATTGAGAAGAAATTTTCCAAACTACCAAAGTTCTATGACGAAATTTCAAATGTTGAGATTGTTCTCAGCCTTCTTCCTGATCACGAAAACAAAAATGTAAAGGTAATGGTAGAGGTGCCGGGCAACCAGATACTAGTGGAGAGGCACTCTAAAACATTTGAGAACGCTGCAGTAGATTGCGTTGATGTCTTGAAGGACCTTCTCGTTAAAGCCAAGGAGAAGAGAAAAGAGCCATAGCCTCTCTCTTACTCCCAGAATAATGACAGAAACTCCTCTCTCTCTATATTTGATATATAGTCAGAGAGGTTTATCTTTTCTACTCTTTCAGTTAATTGGTTATGTGAGTGATTACAACCTTTGATTAAATTTTCCAGCTCCTCTGTCTCCTTGTTGAAAAAATAATCTCCAAAAATTTTAATCTCTTCAATTTTACCCTTCTCAACCTGAAGATAAATCTCTATTAGCCCGGCCGGGAATTTCTTTACCTTGGAATATGTATATGAGGGGGATTTCCCGTAATTCCAGCTGTCAAGAGAGTATTTAGTCTCTTTAAGCTTAGTTATTGCCTCAATATCATCTTTGGAATATTCGTACCGGCTGTAGCCTGAACCGGATCCTGCAACAAAGTTGTGAAGAAAATCAATAAACTCTTTAATAGAGAGAGGTGTTTTAAGGTGCTCTGTAATGTTTGTTACCCGGCTTCTGTTAGATTGCACAGATTTTCCTGTGAATTTCTCTGATCTGGCGGCAAGTGCATTTGAGAGATCTGCCATTGAGGCAGAAAAGAGAAGAGTACCATGCTGAAGTAACCTGTTCTTATATCTGGCAACAGCATTTCCTGAGAACTTTCTTCCGTCAATAAGTAAATCGTTTCTTCCCTCCAGATAGGCATCGACTCCTATTGACTTCAATGCATCAATAATTGGCTTTGTAAATCTTGCAAACATAACGGCACTCTCCTCATTCGCCTCTGCATTATCTATGAAGGTAAAGTTTACATTACCAAGGTCGTGGAAAACTGCACCTCCACCGGTAAGACGCCTGACAACTTTTATCCCTCTCTCTCTTACATAGTCTGTATTAATCTCTGCATATGCATTCTGATGGTTGCCAATAATGATTGCATTATCATTTTGCCACAATCTGAAAATCGGTTTGTCAATATTTTTAAATAGATACTCTTCAGCTGCCAGATTCCACCAGGGATCTGTATTATTGTCAATTACGAAGTACATTTTTTTGAAAAATAAGTTGTAAAATCTTGTATGTCAAATACCCTACTGCTATCCCAAAAAGAGCTCCAAAAAGAACATCTCCAGGGAAATGTCTCCCCACATATATTCTGCTATATGAAACAATTGTTGCCCAGGAAAAGATCAGTATTGTATACCATCTTCTCTTAAAAATTGCAGATGTAAGCATTGCCAGGCCAAATACATTTGAGGCGTGACCTGAAACAAATCCATAGCTGAACCTGTTGTCCTCAATGACCCTGGCAAGATTACATGTAAATGGGTCCCATCCCGGCCTTAGTCTGCTTACAAAATATTTAATCTGATTTGAGAAGTAATCTGTAACAACAAAAGTTGCAATTATTGCAAAAATGATAATAAGTACGGTCCTTGTATCTCTCTTATGGAAATTGATTTTACGCCTGTAATTACCAGATTCGTCAAGCTCTTTATTAAAATTGCAGGACCAGATAATACAAAATATAATTGCTATATACAGAGGGAGCCATGGCAGACGGGAAGAGAAAAGAGTCATCACCCAGTCAAAAAATGCTGAGTGAAGATTATTGAAAAACAGGAAGAGGTTCCTGTCCAGTTCCTCTATCTTGTCAAGCATCGTTTAGGTTAATTACAGCCCACTGTTGAGCATTTCCCAGAGCATATCCTTTAATTGAACTATGCCCTTTCCGGTCACCGAAGATATAAAAATATGTGGAATTTTTCTGGGAAGAGTTCTTTTTATCTCTTTAATGAGTTCATCATCCAGCATATCAGATTTTGATATTGCCAGAACACGCTCTTTATCAAGAAGCTCCGGGTTGTACTGCTTAAGTTCGTTAAGGAGAATTTTGTACTCTTGTTTGATATCATTGCTGTCTGCAGGAATCATAAACAGAAGCATTGAATTTCTTTCAATGTGCCGTAGAAATCGCAATCCCAAACCTCTGCCCTCGTGAGCCCCTTCAATAATACCCGGAATATCAGCCATAACAAAAGATTTATGGTCACGGCACTCAACGATTCCTAAATTTGGCTCCAGGGTTGTAAATGCATAGTCTGCTATCTTAGGTCTGGCTGCTGATACAACAGAGAGTAGTGTTGACTTCCCGGCATTTGGGAATCCCACAAGACCTACATCTGCAAGAATTTTTAGTTCTAGTACAAACCAGTTCTCCTCTCCCGGCTCTCCAGGTTGTGCATATCTAGGTGTCTGGTTGGTTGAGGTTTTAAAAAAGGCGTTACCCATTCCTCCTCTGCCACCCTTCACAATTATCTTCTCCTCTCCCTCTTCTGTTATCTCAAAAAGCACCTCCTGGGTATCTGCTACTTTAGCAACTGTCCCCAGCGGTACATCCAGGATTATATCTTCACCATCAGCCCCTGTGCAAAGGGCACCGCTTCCGGCTCCGCCGTGATCTGCTTTAATATGTTTTCTGTACTTCAGATGGATTAGTGTCCAGTACTGAGAGTTGCCCCGTAAAATTATGTGGCCGCCTCTGCCTCCATTGCCTCCATCGGGTCCGCCTTTTGCCACAAATTTCTCTCTGTGGAGATGCATAGAGCCCTTTCCACCGTTTCCGGAGGCGCAAAAAAGCCTTACATAATCTACGAAGTTTGAATTACTCATCTAATGTTTTATCTATGATTTTGCAAATATCCACAAAGTTCTCCTCAATAGACTGATCGCCATTTACTGGCATATATTTGCTTTGGTTTTTATAATAACTTATAAGAGGTTCGGTGACCTTATGGTAGGTCTTTATTCTTGTGCGGATTGTCTCAAAATCAGCATCATCCTTTCTGCCCTCAATGTTAGCTCTGTGTTGAATCCTTTTGATGTTAACGCTATCTGTTGTCTCAAGTGATAAAACAGCGTCTACTTTGTATCCAAACTCCTCCAGCATTGTGTCTAAAGCAATTGCCTGAACAGTATTTCTTGGAAATCCATCCAGGATATATCCCTTAGCTTGGGTTTCCGGATTGCAAATCTCCTCTCGGACAATACCAATTACTAATTGGTCAGGAACAAATTCTCCTTTTTCAATTAGCTCGGCTGCAATTTTACCAATTTCGCTCTTTTTGGCAATTTCGTTTCTGAGAAGCTCACCGGTTGAGATGTGCCTAAAATTATATCTTTTGGCTATCAGGGTAGATTGGGTACCCTTTCCTGCGCCCGGAGGGCCGAATATTAAAAAGTATTTCATTACTGATTTGAAGGTGTATCCAATACATAAATGTCCTTGTACTGTCTTCCAAGTTCATCGTAATCAAGTCCATATCCTACAATAAAGTCGTTGGGAATCTCCATCGCAACATACTCTATTGGAATATCTCTTTTGTATGCATCTGGTTTAAGAAGAAGAGTGCATACAATAACTTTGTCTGCTCCTGCATCTGTAAGCATTTTATGAAGTTCCACAATTGTTGCCCCGGTGTCTACTATATCTTCAACAAGGACAACAGTACGACCCTTTACCTCTGTGCCGAGTCCTATTATCTGTTTCAACTCACCGGTTGACTCTGTTCCTGAGTATGAAGAGACCTTTATAAACGAAAGCTCGCATTGAAAATTAAGATTTTTAAGCAAGTCAGAAGTAAACATAAAGGAGCCGTTCAGTACTGAAAGGAACAGAGGTTTATGAACACCTTTGAAATCGTTGTTCAATTTAACCGCAAGCTCCTCAATGCTCTTTTGAATCTTATCGTGAGGGATAAAAATACGGAAAGACTTGTCGTGTAGGTCTATGCGTTCCATTTCAAAAAATATTTGTGCCCGCGAAATTAAGTATTAATTTTGTCATTAACCAATTTTACTCAAATATACAATGAATCCATTAGTTAGCATTATTATGGGAAGCACCTCTGATATGGGTGTAATGAAACAGGCTGCAGATTTTCTTAATGAGATGGAGATTCCATTTGAAATAAATGCCCTTTCTGCCCACAGAGTCCCTCAGCAGGTTATGGCTTTTGCAAACAATGCTGCTTCAAGAGGAGTTAAGGTTATTATTGCCGGTGCGGGAGGAGCAGCCCACCTTCCCGGTGTAGTAGCAGCTATTACACCATTACCTGTTATTGGTGTTCCGGTTAATTCATCAAACTCAATTGACGGGTGGGATTCAATCTTGTCAATACTCCAGATGCCAGCAGGCATACCAGTTGCCACGGTAGCCCTTGATGGTGCAAGAAATGCAGCTATCCTGGCTTTACAAATTCTGGCAACAGGGGATGAAAAGAGAATGGAGCAAATGGTTAATTTTAAAAACGAACTTGCAAAAAAGATTGTAAAGGCAAACGAAGAACTGGACCAGATAAAGTATAGCTTTAAGGTTCCCAGGGGATAAATAAATCATAATTTTTTAAAATGAGGGGGAGATATGAGGAGATGGATTTTTGTCCTGCTGTGCATATTGTGTGGCAGGTTAAACTTGTGCTATGCACAAAAGGTATTTGATCCGGAGAGAATACTGCAGGGAAGGATTGAGAACATGGAAGAGGGGCTTGGAGAGGAGGTCTTTGATGATTTGCTGGATAATCCCTTAAGAATTAATGAGGTCACTCTTTCACGATTGGAGGAGTTCCCTCTTTTTACAAGATTTATGGCCGCCTCTCTCTACGATTATATAAAGAGGAATGGCGCTGTTCTTTCACTCTACGAGTTGTCTGCGGTACCCGGCTTTAATAAAGAGGTAGCTGAGGCTTTGGCCCCTTTTCTCGACCTCTCTGAAAAGAGAAGGCTGCGGATTGGAGAACTGTCAAAGATGCTGAAGGGGGGCAGATCTCAATTACTTATAAGGGGATCGGCCTATACAAAGAGGCAGGAGGGGTTTTTGCCGATTTCTGCCGAGGAGTGGAAGAAGAGGCCAAACAGCAGATATCTTGGGCCACCGGGAAGGGTCTATGCTCAGTATAAATTTGAGGTGCCGGGAGTTATCAGGTTCTCTGCTACAACAGAGAAAGATCCGGGTGAAAAGATTGGGGATTATGCTGGTCTCTCTCTTCAGGCAGAGGGTCTGGGACCAATAGTTAAGATTATTGCTGGAGATTTTACAGCAAGATTTGGACAGGGGCTGGTTCTGTGGAATGCACCTTCGCTATTTTCATCATCGGGCTCATCATCACTTATAAAGCAGGAGTTTGGAATCTCCTCCTATTCATCAACCGACGAAAACAGAGCTTTCCGTGGGGTTGGAATAACAACTGGGAAAGGGAGAATAAGTATATCTTTAATTGCCTCATCCAGAAAAATTGACGCCAGAATTGTAAATGACGGATTTACCTCCCTTCTGAATACCGGACTCCACAATACTGTTACTACCAGGGAGAGGAGAAGAAATCTTAATTTATCATTATCTGGTCTGAATATATCATACGGAGCTGATAAAATCAAAGCGGGATTGACTCTTTCAGTGTACAGATACTCCTCTCCCTATGCAGGGAGGGATTCCGTTCAGATTAATCGCCAAATGAGATTCGGTAACTTTGGAGGTAACTTTGGAGCGGACATATATGCCATTGCAGGTAATTTCAGACTCTTTGGTGAGATTTCTTCAGATATTGGTTTTCATCCTGCATTACTTGCAGGAGTTTTGTGGCGGAGGGGTTACAATCTCGATTTTTCAGTTGCCGGGAGATATTATTCTCCCTTTCATCTCTCTCCTTTTGGAGGTGCTATATCCAAAAGCGGAAACATGCGGAATGAGGAGGGGGCCGATTTTGTTGTAAACTGGAGGGGAAAGGGGGAGTCCAAAATAAGAGGATGGATATCCTGGATTTATGGAATGAATTTTCCAAGGATCGGGGCCGAGGCTGAGTTGCCTGCCGGAAACTCATTTAAAATTAAAATTAAATCTGATATAAGGGAGGAGAGGGGTGCACTAAGGCTTCAGGTTGACTGGTCAAACGGAGGGGCTGTTACTTTTTCAACCAGGGGAGAGGGTACTCTGGCAGGGTTTGGTAAGGATTTAACAACGGGTTGGATGGTGTACTCGGAGCTTATTGCAAGAGAGTCATCCGGATTTGTGAATGGTTCGGCAAGGATTGCATTCTTTTCTACTCCAAAATGGGATAACCGTATTTATGCATATGAGAGGGATTTGCTATACGGGTTTTCAATCCCTGCCCTTTACGGAAAAGGATTCCGATGTTATTTGAATATGCACTTCCAGATATTTAAATGGATGGATATTTGGCTTAAAGGGTCAATGTGGCATTATCTTGACAGGGAGAGTACAGGAGAGGGTCCCACTAAAATGGAGGGACCCTCATCGGTAGAAATTAAAGGCGAAGTAAGATTTAGATTCTGATCGGTAGTTTACAAAGGTTTAATTTTGATTTTTTTACCGGGCATAATCTTACTTTTCTTTGTGAATCCGTTGAGCTTCATTATGTCATTCAAGCTCACCCCTTCAAATTTTCTGGAGATTTCCCATAGGGTGTCTCCCTTTTTAACAGTATACATCAAATATTCACCCGCTTTTGATGTTGATTTTTCTGTAGATGCTGCAGATGACACCTTTGAGGTTGAAGCAGGAGTTCCGTTTTTATGAATAGTAAGCCTCTGGCCTACTCTTATATTTGATTTTACTCCATTCCATCTCTGAAGATCAGAGAGTCTAACACCATATCTTTGTGCAATTCTTCCCAGTGTTTCACCTCTTCTGACTGTGTGATATGTTGTGCTCTGTGTCTGAACGCTTTTAGCATCATTGAGCACAATTGGATTAAAGAATACTGAGTCTTTAAAAGAGTAGATCTCCTTTTCGTGATCAACAAACTGGGCAGTGTAGTTGAATGGTAATTTAAGTAGATATGTTTTGTTTTCAGTTCCTGGTATAATCTCTTTTACATATTGCGGATTGAGATCTGCAATCTCCTCTTTTGTAATTCCGATTAGTTCAGATATCTGTCCAAAATGAAGGGGCCTTCTTATTTCAAATGTATCAACATGAGCAGGCATTGCAATTGCTCTGGGGGTAATTCCGTGATCTTTGTAGTATGCAAGTGTGTACAGAGCAGCTACGAAAGAGGGAACATAGCCACGGGTCTCTCTCGGAAGATATGGGTATATTGTCCAGAAATCTCTTGATCCGCCGGCTCTGCGTATTGCTTTGTTTACATTTCCTGCTCCGCAGTTGTATGATGCTATTGCCAGCGACCAGTCTCCAAATATTGTATACGCATCCTTCAGATATTTTGCCGCTGCGTGTGAAGATGCCACAGGATCAAGCCTCTCATCAACATAGGTGTTAATTTCAAGATTGTATTGTCTGGCTGTTCTGTACATAAATTGCCAGATGCCCCTGGCATTTACTCTTGAGGTGGCCACCGGATTTAATGCAGATTCAATAATTGCCATAGCCTTCAGCTCTTTAGGCATGTCATACTGGTCAAAAATCTCCTCAAAAATTGGAAGATAGTAACTTGAAAGTCCAAGAATCAGGTCAATTTTATTGGGGATTCTTTGTGTATAATATATTATGTGATTCTTTATAATATTGTTGTACGGAAGAGGTATAAACGAATTTATGGCCTTTAATCTCTTTATGAGAATTGAGTCAGGAGTGTCTGAAGTTAGATTTTCAGTCTCAAGGTTAACAGATATCCCTTCATCAAGTGTAAGGCTGCGCTGAACATACCAGAGATTCAGCAAGGAGTCCGTGTTGGCTGATGGGTCAAGCAGGTCTTCTGTTTCAAAGAAACTGAGTCCCCCCGGATTTATAGTGTCATTTTCACTTAATGTGTCAGAAAATGGGATGGAGTTTTGCTCAATCTCCCTTTTAAGAGAATCAACTCTGAAGCGTAGAGTCTCAATCTCTTGCTCCATAGATTCACGGCTTGGCCTCTTTTTTTTAAACCACTGAGCTTCAGATTGAAGGGGTGAAAGCAATAGCGAACTTGTCAATAAAGCCGATATAGCTATAGATTTGAGTCTGTGTTTGATTTTCATTTTAGAATCTGATGTTAAGTGACAAACCCAAAGAGGGAGTCGTGTTTTTGGTAAATTTGTAATCAAGAGGCTCAATTACAGTTGGAAGAAGGGATGCAGTAATGTCATCACTCATGTCAAAATCCTGAAGATGAGCAAAAACATTTGCGTCAATAATATTCAGAGCATAAACGATTACCCCTGCAAGGAGGGAGTAGTCACGGAAGCGCCTGTATTCATCTCTGTAGTATTTTAATGTCTCTGCACTTGCTGTTCCACTGTATCCAGAGCCCGGAGTTGTAGCCTGGTTGTGCAGGTCCTTGTAATATCTGTATTGGTAGTTGTTACTTGAAATAAAATAACCGACTGTTATAAAACCTCCATAAATAATTGGAATTTTCCAGTAGTCTCCATTGTAAGCCTGCCCCAGCCCTGGCAGCATAGCTGAATATATTGATGCTCTGGCGGGAAGTACCGGTTTGTTATATTTGAAAGATACCGCACCATCAAGGACTCCACCCCACCAGGTTATTGCAGCGGCCGCGTAAAAGAGACCTCTTTGCGTTTTATATTTGCCATCTCCACTCTCCTGAAACATTTTATTGCTGTGGATTGCTCCGTATGTAAAGCCAGCAATTCCTCCATAAAGTACAGGGAGCTTCCAGTAATCTCTGTTGTAGATCTGGGCAGTTCCCGGCAGAATCAAAGAGCCTATCCATAATCTTGAGAGATTTATAGAATCTTTTCCGGCGATACTTCTGAAATACCTCTTAAGAGTATATTCAGGAGGCCTGTATTTTCCCTCCTCATCCTTCTGTTCGTTCTGGTTTGACTGAGAGCTGCCCGGAGGACCTGTTCTTGACATATTACCTACAAACTGACCCTGTGCATACAGAGATAACATCAAGAACAATATGATTGCAGCAAATTTTCGCACAGGACTATTCTCTATTGGTTAATTTTCTCCAGAGCCTCTCTAAACTCCTCTATCTCTTTGTCACTTCCAAATCTTACAGTTAAAGAGCCGCCACCTTTTACATCTTTTTTCAGCGAAATATTGTTGTTGAAGTATTTGCCAACAATCTCCAAAACCCTGAAATAGGATTCGCTCAACTCCTCGGCTGACTCAGAAGATTTTTTCTCCTCCTTAGCCATTCCCATCTTTTTGACCCTCTCTTCAACATCCCTTACAGACAAATCCTTCTCAATTATTGTACTGCAAATTTTGAGCTGCTTTGAAGGAGTATCCAGTGATAAAAGGGCTTTTGCGTGGCCCATTGTAATCTTTCCGGCCCTGATTGCAAGTTGTATCTCTGCAGGTAATTTCAGAAGTCTAAGATAGTTGGTTATTGTTGCTCTTTTTTTCCCAACTCTATCTGCCATCTCCTCCTGGGTAAGGCTACACTCCTCAATTAGCCTCTGAAAACTAAGTGCTATCTCAATAGAATCCAGATTCTCCCTTTGTATATTCTCAACAATAGCCATTTCAAGCATTCCCTGATCGTCTGCTTTCCTTATATACGCAGGGATAGTAGTAAGACCAGCAAGTTGAGAAGCTCTGAATCTTCTCTCACCGCTAATTATCTGAAATGTGCCGTCTTCTATTTGCCTTACTGTTATAGGTTGAATTAATCCAAGAGTCTTAATTGAGTCGGCAAGTTCATCAAGAGCCTCTTTATCAAAAGAGCTCCTTGGCTGATAAGGATTTGCAACAATTTTTCCTATAGAAATTTCTGATATAGAGGCAAAGCCGGGCTCTCCCTCTCCTGTATGCTGCCTGCCGAGATTCAGGCTGTTTGCGTCAGATATCAGAGCACCGAGTCCTCTTCCTAGGGCAGATTTCTTCATTTTATTTACCTTGAGTTCTTCTTAACAATCTCTTTGGCAAGATTAAGGTAGTTATTAGCTCCGGCCGATATAGCGTCGTGAAGAATAACCGGCTTCCCAAATGACGGAGCCTCCTGTAATCTTACATTTCTTTGTATAACAGTTCCAAAAACCATCTCTCCAAAGTGATTTCTTACCTCGTCTGCCACCTGGTTTGCGTGTCTCAGACGGCCATCAAACATAGTAAGCAGAAATCCCTCAATTTGAAGTTGTGTGTTTAGTCTGTTCTGAACAAGTTTAATTGTATTGAGAAGCTTTCCCAGCCCCTCAAGTGCAAAATATTCACATTGTACAGGAATCAGAACAGAGTCTGCAGCGCTTAAAGCGTTTATGGTTATTACACCAAGCGATGGTGAGCAGTCTATGATTATATAATCATAATCATCTTTTACCTTTTCAAGAGATTTTTTTAAAACCAGCTCTCTGTCAGGCACATTTAAAATTTCAATCTCTGCGCCTACAAGGTTAATATGCGAGGGAACAAGCTTCAGACCAGGAATAGCTGTTTCAAGTGATATAGATGCAATCTCCTCTTTACCAATAAGAACCTCGTAAAGGGTCTTCTTAGAACTTGAATCAGGATCAAAATTAAGCCCTGAAGTTGAGTTAGCCTGAGGGTCCGCATCAACAAGAAGTGCCCTTTTTTCAAGAACAGCAAGTGATGCTGCAAGATTAATTGCTGTCGTGGTTTTTCCTACTCCACCCTTCTGGTTTGCTATTGCTATTATTTTTCCCATATGTGTACTATCTGAATGCCTTTTCCTCAAACTGCAAATCTACAAAATCTTTTTTATTTCTATTGAGGATCTACATCCGGTATGAGAGTCACACCGGAGAATTTTTTTTCTGTTTCAGAGACTATCTCTTCAATCCCTCTTTTCTCTTTGTTATTACCCGTTCTTGGTAATTTTATCCAGAAGTAAGAGATATACTCACCTCTTATCTTATCAACAACAGGAGTGAATGGCCCACTGCTCTCAACACCATTTATCATACGCAATCTCTCACCGAGGTATTGAGATGCAATTGACACAATATTTCTCTCTTTGCTTCTGACTGTTAGTTTTAACATCCTTACAAACGGGGGGTATCCAAAATCTTTCCGTTCACTGAGCTGTTCGTAAAGATGATTGTTTCTTCCGGAAAATGATTCATATACAGGGTGCTCTCCAAGGGCTGTCTGTACTATTATTTTCCCTTTACGGGAGCCTCTCCCGGTTCTGCCTGATAATTGTTCCAGAAGCTGAAATGCTCTCTCGTTAGCTCTGAAATCATCCAAAGCAAGCATTGAGTCTGCATGAATAATAACGACAAGAGATAATCCTTTAAAATCAAAGCCTTTGCTTATCATCTGAGTTCCAACAAGTATATCGGTTTTCCCAGCAGCAAAATCTTTAAGCATCCTTTTCTCTTCGCTTTTCCTGGTTGTAGTCTCTGCATCAAATCTTTCAACCTTCGCATTTGGAAAGTGTTCAGAAATTTTTTCAGCAATCATCTCTGTTCCTGTTCCTCTCTCTGTTAGTGTCCCCTTGCCGCATTGCGGGCAAACGGGAGTGAAGCGGATATGAAAATCGCAGTAATGGCAGCACAACTCGCGTCGGTTTTTGTGGTAGCTCAGAGATGTGTTACAATGGCTGCAAAGAGGAATATATCCGCACTCACTGCATTGAACCATTGGTGAGTAAGATCTTCTGTTTCTGAATATAAGTATCTGTTCTCCCCGAGATATCCTCTCATCTATTTCACTGAGAGTTTTAACAGAGAAGATTCCGTTTACCCTTCTTGCTTTTCTCTCCTTTATCATATCAATTATCTCAATTTCAGGCTCTCCTGCTCCAAAATAGCGCTCTTTCAGATAAACAATATTATATCTGCCCGATTTTGAGTTGTAAATTGATTCAAACGATGGTGTTGCACTTCCTAAAAGGACATTGGCTTTGTAAATATTTGCAAGTACAATTGCCGCGTCCCTGGCACTGTACCTTGGAGCAGGTTCGTTCTGCTTGTAAGATGGGTCGTGCTCCTCATCAATTATTATAAGACTCAGTCTTTTAAAAGGGAGTAGGATTGATGACCTTAGTCCAAGAACAACTAATCCCTCACCATCTTTAATGCCGGATATTCTATGACTTGTATCTCTTCTTTTTGCGGGGGTCAGGGCCGAGTGAAAAGTCACCAGTCTCTCTCCAAAAACCTGATGTAACCTCTCCTCCAGTTGCCTGCTTAAGGCAATTTCAGGAACCATATATAATACAACTCCTCCTGAGGCAATCTCCTCCTTTGCAATACTCATATATATTTCTGTTTTGCCTGAACCGGTAATTCCCGCAAGAAGGGCCGGTTTAGACTCACTGAAACTATCTCTGATTTCATCCTTTGCCCTCTGCTGAGCATCAGAGAGGATAAATTTTCTCTCCTCTTCCTTGCCTGTTTTCCTGGCTCTTGTTCCGGTTGCCGGAACCTCTCCTGCAGCAGTGTAGGTTGCTTTGTAAACCTCTCCTATTGAGCACATGTAGTACTGGGATATCCACTCCCAGAAACTAAGCTGCTCCTCTGTTACCTTAGGACCATCAGCTAATCCTGAAATATCCAGTACTCTCCCCCTGTAATCTCCGCAATTCTTCTTCAGTGAATAGACTACAGCTATATACTCTCTTCCTGAAAACAGCACTTTTACCCGGCTTCCCCTGGTTATAACATTAATATACTCTTGAGGGACCGAATATGAAATCTCCATCCTCAGCCTTAAAGGCAGAATAACAGTAACAAATATTTGATTTTCTATCTCCATTCAGGATGAGAATTGTCTCAGATGTTCGCCAATCTCTTCAAGTAACCATTTAGGTGTTGATGTAGCACCGCAAATTCCGATACTATCTCCATCACGGAACCAGGATGGATCTATCTCATCTTTTGATTCAATCTTATAACTTCTGGGGTTCTCTTTAAGGCAAACATCGTACAGTATTTTCCCGTTAGAGCTCTCTTTACCGCTAACAAATATGATAACAGAGTGGCTCTTGGAAAACTCTTTTAGATGAGGGTGTCTGGAAGATACCTGACCACAAGTAGTGTTAAATGCCTTAAAACTTTCAACAGGACCTTCCACTGATGCGACTCTCTCCTTTATGGCATCGCAAACCTGTTTGTAAATTTCAGGATCCTTGGTTGTCTGAGAAAAAATGTAAATGGGCCTTTTGAAATCCAAAACTTCAATATCCTTCATCTTTTCTATTATCACAGCGTCGCCCTCTACCTGTCCTATTAATCCGTTTACCTCTGCATGTCCCACTTTTCCGAATATCACAAGCTGGCCGTTGACCTTTTTAAGCTCTTTGTAATTATTTTTTACCCTCTCCTGTAGTTTAAGAACAACAGGACAGGTACAGTCTATTACTGTAAGATTGTTCTCTCGGGCTGTTTTATAGCTTGAGGGTGGCTCTCCGTGAGCCCTTATGAACACTACGCTATCCCTCATCCGAGATAGTTCATCATAATTTATTGTGTTGAGCCCCTTCTCCTTCAGCCGGGAGATCTCAGTGCTGTTATGAACAATGGAGCCCAGAGAGTGCAGTTCGCTGTTCTTCTCCAGATATTTTTCCGCCTGTTCAATTGCCCTTACGACTCCATAGCAGAAGCCGGAGTGGGTATCTATATCAATCTTTAGTTTCATTTTTTTGCAATAAGTTCTTCAAACCACCTGAGCTGATCATCTACCGTCATATTGCTGTTATCCAGTAAAAATGCCTCTTTTGCTCTCTTTAGAGGTGCTGCCTCCCTGTTCTCGTCAATAAAGTCCCTCTCTTTGACATTTGCAAGGACGCTCTCAAAATCAGGATTTTCACCCCTTGAAATCATCTCTTTAAATCGCCTTTTAGCCCTCACCTCTGCTGAAGCTGTCATAAAAATTTTAATGTCAGCATTTGGAAAAACCACAGTTCCAATGTCTCTTCCATCCATAATAACACCTCCCTCAGTTCCGTATCGCTGAAGCTTGGAATCCACATAATCCCTTACTAAAGGAAGAGCTGCTATAAAGCTTACCTTTGATGAGACTTCAAGACCTCTGATTATCCTCTCAATATTCTCGTCCTCCATATAGAGTTCTGTCGCTCCACCCGCTCCGGTGGGGCGGAAAACGAGTTCAAGACTCGGGAGTTTTTCACTCAAAGCCTTAGTGTCAATTCTATTTTCTGAGTCTATTATCGAATTTTTGATTGCAAAGAGAGTGACCCCCCTGTAAAGAGCTCCGGTATCAACATAAATGAGCCCGTATCTGGAGGCTATAAGCTTTGCAAATGTGCTTTTTCCGGTTGATGAATGACCGTCTACCGCAATGATTGTTCTCTCTTTTATCATAGTCATATCATCAACAAACATACGCAAAAAATAGTTTATCTTTGTAAAAAATGTACAGATGAGATTAGCCATTCTTGATATGGGCACCAATGTGTTCAGTCTTCTTATTGCCCGTGTAAACGAGGAGGGATATGAGATACTTGATGTAGAAAAAATCCCCTCAAAAATTGGAGAGGGGGGGATAACAAAAGGGGTTCTTACTGAAGAGGCATTCCAATCTGCAGCGAATGCTATGGAGAGGGTTGAAGAAATAATAATGAGGATAGGAGGAGTGGAGAGACGGCTGGCTATTGCAACAAGCGCAGTAAGGAGTGCGGCAAACTCATCGGACTTTGTTAAGATTGCAGAGGGGAGAGGCTTTAGTGTTGAGATTATTAAGGGAGAGAGGGAGGCAGAGCTTATATACAAAGGAGTTCGCGAATCTATGTTGCTCTATGACGAGGTTTTTCTGATAATGGATATTGGTGGAGGGAGTAATGAATTTATAATTGCCGATAAAAACAGAATTTTCTGGAAAGAGAGTTTTGATATGGGAGTTGTAAGGGTAAGAGAGAGCTATACACTATCTGAGCCGGTAACGGAATCGGAAGCACTCTTTTTAGAGAATTATTACAGAGATGGGATGAAGAGCCTATGGAAGGCACTGGCTCACTTTAAACCAACACTCCTTATAGGTTGCTCCGGCTCTTTTGATACCCTCAGGGAGTTAATTTACCCGGAAGATGACTTTTCAATACCTTCACTAACAATGGATAGTGAGAAAATGCTCTCTTTGCATCAAACCCTTCTTAGATCCAGCAGAGAGGAGAGGGCAGCAATGAAGGGAATGTCTCCGATAAGAGTTGATTATATTGTTATTGGCTCAATTCTTGTTAACCTGGTAATCTCTGAGTTAAATCCGCAGGAGATATGTCAAAGTTCATACTCTTTAAAGGAGGGGTGTATGGCAGAGATATATGAATCGCTTAAAATGAAAAATTAAAAACATGAAACTTCTTATAATTGACGACGAAAAGAGTATCAGAAACACATTGAAGGATATACTTGAATTCGAAGGGCACGAGGTGCACCTTGCTTCTGATGGGGTTGAGGGGCTTGCGATGGCAACTTCAGACAATTACGAAGTCATATTTTCAGATATCAAAATGCCTAATATGGATGGAATGGAGCTTCTGGATAAACTTTCAGAGGCTAATATTGACTCCTCTGTTGTTATGATCTCAGGTCACGGCTCTATTGATACAGCTGTTGAGTGTATTAAAAAGGGGGCATTTGATTTTATCCAGAAGCCGCTTGATCTTAACAGAATATTGATAACTCTTAGAAATGCCACGGACAAAACCATACTGGTTAAGGAGACCAGAATTTTAAAAAAGAAGGTCTCAAAAATTCCGGAAATTGTTGGTGTCTCTCCGGCGATTTCCAGAATTAAACAGATGATTGACAGAGTAGCACCTACTGAAGCAAGAGTTCTGATAACAGGATCCAATGGAACAGGAAAAGAGCTGGTTGCAAGATGGCTTCACGAAAAAAGCTCTCGTAATGAAATGCCTTTTGTAGAGGTCAACTGTGCTGCAATTCCCGGGGAGCTAATTGAAAGTGAATTATTCGGTCATGAGAAAGGGGCGTTTACATCGGCAGTAAAACAGCATAAAGGCAAGTTTGAGCAGGCAGATGGGGGAACCCTTTTTCTGGATGAGATTGGAGATATGAGCCTTGCTGCTCAGGCAAAGGTACTGAGAGTGCTTCAGGAGAATAAAATAAGCCGTGTGGGAAGCGATAAGGATATTAATGTAAGGGTAAGAGTTGTTGCAGCAACAAATAAAAACCTGACGGAAGAGATTTCCAAAGGTGCTTTCAGAGAAGATTTATACCACAGACTTAGTGTAATTGTAATAAATGTGCCCCCTCTCTCTGAGAGAAAGGAGGATATTCCTCTTCTTGCAAATCACTTCATTGGACAAATATGTGATGAGAGTGGAATGGTTCCAAGGGAGATTGAGAGAGATGCTCTGGAGGAGCTGGCTACTTATCCATGGACAGGCAATATTAGGGAGCTCAGGAATGTTATTGAGAGATTGCTTATTTTAGGGAATAACAAGATAACTAAATCTGATGTGGTTGCCTTTGCTAAGCCGATATTCAGATAGCATCCAAAAAAAAGGGCCGGCTGGTAGATACCGGCCGGCCCTGGTGAATTAAGCCAGGATTGCTAAATCAAAAGATTTACTCTCTCTCGATTCTGAGTTGCTGGATGAAATTTCCATCCTCCTGGGTTTTAACAAACAATGTAACCCTAAACTTTTCTCCCCCTGCGTTGAGATTGCCAATGGCATATTTCATAGGTGCCTTGCCGCTGCGGTAAGCAATGTTGAAACTCCTGGGGGTGTAGTTCGTAAAGAACTCTTTAAGAATTTGCCTTGCCTGTGCTTTGCTGCATACATTTACAGATCCCATCACATCCAGCTCCAGATTCTGAGCAAACCAGGCAGATAGCTTTTCAGAATCTCCCGCCTGCATATACTTTGCAATTGGGACAAAAACATCCTGCTCCACCTTCGCCTGACCCTGAAGAGTAGTGGCTAAAAACGTAAATAATGAAATAAGAAACAATCTCATATCTCTCTTCTTGTTATCCAATGCAAATAATTCAAGCAAAAATCAAGCCATAAAGAAATTGCCTTGCTCCTAAAATTATCTTATTTTTGTAGCAATGAAGATATCTTTTCTGCTGACAGGCAAAACAGAGAGTTTGTCTCTAATTAAAGAGATGGAGATCTACGAGGAGAGGATCAGGAGATACTCTGCCTATTCAAGAATTGAGATACCTGAACTTAAAAAAGTGGCCTCCCTTAGTAAGGAGGAGATAAAACAGAGAGAGGGAGAGATTATTCTTAAGCATATTAAGCAACAGGATCAGGTAGTGTTGCTGGATGTGGCAGCCCGTTGCCAGACATCTGAAGAGTTTGCCACTTTTATTGAGAAGAGAGGTGTTTATGGAGCAAGAAATCTTGTTTTTGTAGTAGGGGGGGCATATGGCTTTTCTGAAGAAGTTTATGCGAGAGCAGATTTTAAACTCTCACTCTCCCCAATGACCTTCTCACATCAGCTGGCAAGACTTTTGTTCCTTGAGCAATTATACAGAGCATTTACCATAATCAGGGGAGAGCCCTATCACCACGGAGGATGAACGAACTTACGGAAAAGCTGATAGCCTGGAGGACTACAATATTGTGGGTACTGATGGTACTTATGGCCATCTCTTCATTTATGGAGTTCTCCTCTCCCAATTCAATGGACAGAGAGGTGGAGAGTCTTGAGGAGACAATTCACAAGCGTCAGCAGGTAATGGCACAGTACGCAGAAAAGGCTCTGGAGGAGCCGGATTCTGTATTCCTTAGTTTTCCAAGACTTCCGTCTGATATGGTTATATACAGGTACTGTGCAGATACTCTTCAGTCCTGGGTTAATCAACTTCCAGTATCAAACGATGACATTGATTTCTTTCCATTTGGTTATACATTAAATCACCTTACAAGCAGAGGGATTACTAATACACCTCTTGCCTACCTTACTGCAAGCGAGCAGTATGTTAACCTGGGATCGGGATGGTATATCGTCAGCACATATTTTAAGAGCAATGTATCCGTAGTTGCAGCTCTGCTTATCCAGACAGATTATAATTCAGAAAACTCTGTTCTCAGGAGTGAAATAAATCCAAATCTCTCTCTGAGCAAAAGGCTTTCAATTGTACCTGTAACTCATGACGAGTCATATATTGTCAAAGGGGTCAATGGGGAGATTCTGTTTTCTGTTTTGAAAAATCTTCCAACTGAGAGAGGAGATGCGGGCAAAACCCTCAGACTCCTGTCAATGCTTTTTGCTATAGCAGCACTATTCAGTGACCTTGCAAGAAGAAAAAGAATAAAACAGTTTTTCCTGGCCTGGGGTGGTCTGACAATAGTCCTGATTCTCTCACTCTATATGGCTGAGTACACTTCCGGCAATTCCAAACTCTTCTCGCCATCTCTCTATGCAGATTTTGGACTATTCGGCTCACTGGCTGATATGATAATATGCCACCTCTATATATTTCTTGTTATCCTGGCACTTTTTTCAGTTAGAAAAAGTCTTGCACTTGCATTTCTAAGAGGCAGCAGAGCTAAAAGATTCTTGCTGAAATCAATTTTGTTTCTTATTCCTCTTCTACTGATTCTCTATATTCATATTACTCTGGAGTCACTTGCCATGAACTCGAGTATTGTACTTGAGCTATATATGATTGATGAGATATCGGCATATACTGTTCTTGCATATGTTATCTACTCTCTTCTTTTTGTCTCTCTTCTGTTCTCTCTGCAAATGCTGAGACCTCTTCTCAGGCTCAAAGGGGGATTCTCATTTTTGAAACCGAGGAATCTATTGATTTTTATATTCTTAATCTCATTATATTCACTTGTTTCAGTAAGCAGATACGGATACAGTAAAGAGTTTGAAACAAACAGAGTTCTTACAACCAAAATGTCAGTTGAGCGAGATCTTGACATTGAGTTGTTATTAAGAGGAGCAGAAAGAATGATTGAGACTGATCCGCTGCTCTCACTGTGGGTACAGGTGGAGCAGGGAGAGGAGATGATTAACAGTATTCTGACTGAACAATATTTTTGGAGTATTCTTCAAAAGTATGACATAAAAATAACTGTATGCAGGAGAGATGATGCTCTGCTTGTTGACAGTGAATCTCAGCCTCAGCCCTGCGGAGCCTTTTTTGACAATGAAATAATGAGGTATGGAATTCCGCTCTACTCCAATTCCCACTTCTTCTTTATGAATAACTACAACGGAAGAATCAGTTATCTTGGATACTTTATTTACCAAGGTTTTGGAGGAAACAGAAATCTCTATATCGAACTGGATTCAAAGTTTATGAGAGCAAATGCAGGTTATACGGAGCTATTGCTTGATCATAAAAATGCCGGAACAATTAATTTGGGATCAAGTTATTCATTTGCTAAGTATTTGAATAACAGAATGATCTCCTACTCCGGCAGGTATAACTACCCAACAGTGCTTGAAGATAATTATGAAATAGGCTATAAGGCAGTAAGAGAGGATGGTCAGATTCATTTTGTAAACAAATTGTCCGGAGAAAATGTAATTATGATAAGCAGACCTGAGAGGAGTCCCTTTCCATATATAGTAACATTCTCATATATTATGCTCTTCTTCTCACTCGTTACATTTTCTATTGTAAGGACAAGGCACAAGGGGATCCTTCCAAAAATGCCGAGAAACTCTTTCAGATGGAAAATTACCATTCTTATAATTGCATCTCTCGTTTTTGCCCTCTTCTTTATGGGAGCAGGAAGCATTTGGTTTTCACTTAACTATTTTGATGAGACAAACAGAATGCAAATGGAGGAGAAGATGCAATCGGTTCAATCAACTCTCTCATATTACAGCAGGCTGGCAAAAAGATACAATGATCCTCAGTTCAATAACATAAGGTTGTTTGAGGCTATGAACAGGTTATCAGACAATACCCAGATAGATATTAATATTTACAGGCCTGATGGTCAGTTGTTAAGAACTACTCAGCCGGAAATATATGATAATTACATTCTTGGTTCAAGGATGCATCCTGTTGCCTACAACGAGATTGTTTACAATAAAAAGAAGCAGTTTGTAAACAAGGAGAAAATTGCGAATCTTGACTATTTTTCACTCTACGCCCCGCTCTTTAACGCAGATGGTAATATGATTGCCATTGCAAACATACCATACTTTTCAAGACAATCAGAACTTAGAGCAGATGCATCAAGCATTATCGCAGCAATTATTAATATATACCTCTTATTGCTTATTGGTGCTGTATTTGGTGGTTTTGCACTTTCAAACTCACTCTCCAAACCACTTGCAGAGATTAGCAGAAAAATGCAATTGCTGGACATCTCTCAGCATCCGGAACACATTGATTATAACAACAAAGATGAACTGGGTATTCTTGTTGCAGCTTACAATAAGATGGTTGATGACCTGGAATCGAGCACAAACAGGCTGGCTCAGGGAGAGAGGGAGCAGGCATGGAGAGAGATGGCCCGACAGATTGCCCACGAAATTAAGAACCCACTGACCCCTATGAGGCTTAGTATTCAGCACCTTGTAAGGCTCAAACAGCAGAATGTTGACGGATGGCAGGAGAAATTTGAGAGGCTGGCCAATTCGCTTATTGAACAAATTGATATTCTTTCAGATGTTGCCAGTGAATTCTCAAGTTTCTCCAGGTTCTACTCTGAGGAGATAACAGTAGTTGATCTTAATAAACTTATAAGGGAGCAGATTGTCTTGTTTAATACCAGGGATGACATTACCATCAAATTTAAAAGTGAGTTGAAAGAGGCTATGGTTGCTGTAAGGAAGACTCAGATTACACGGGTATTTGTCAATCTGCTGTCAAACGCCCTGCAGGCCATAGAGCCACAACAGGGGGGTAGTGTTGTGGTAACTCTAGGCAGAGAGGGGGATCAATATGTTACATCGGTAGAGGATGATGGTCCCGGCGTGCCGGATAATCTCACACACAGACTGTTTAAGCCTAACTTTACAACTAAAAGCAGCGGAACAGGACTCGGACTTGCAATATGCAAAAGCATACTGGACCAAAGTCATGGTCTGATATCATACAACAGATCAGAAGAGCTTGGAGGGGCAAACTTTACAGTAAGGATTCCGGTTATTTCTGCCTCAGAAAAATCTGTATAGGCACACCGGTAAAGTCAAAGTGCTTTCTGAGTTTATTCTCAAGAAACCTCTTATAATCCTCCCTTACATACTGTGGCAAATTACAGAAAAATGCAAATGAGGGAGCCGGTGTAGGCAGTTGAGTTATATACTTGATTTTGATATATTT
>JAGPLK010000022.1 GCA_018053445.1 Bacteroidales bacterium
GTACTCCTGTTAAGTCAATAACACCTGTTCTTATAATAACAGGCATTGATGATTTATGAATCAACTCTGCACCCGCGCTTACTCTTCCTCTCCAGTTATACCTTGCATGAAGGCCTGCCTCAAATGGAGAATGGTTGTAAGAGGGAAGTGAGTCTGGTCGTGAATAGTGGTTGTAAACCGCTTTTGCTCCTGCTTCAAACTCGTCAGATCTCCAGGATACCTCAGCACCTGCTGAGTATTTATTCAATGATGCATAGTCTGCGTGAAAGATATTTACCATTCCGTCCCAGTTTTCGTCGTCTGATATTCTGAAAAATATCTCATCTCTGTATCTTGTATATCCTCCATATATATGGTAAGAGAATCTGTCCATTACTTGTCCCTTGAATCCTGCCTGACCGGTGAATGGTATCTCTGTATTCTTCAATTGTATGGATTGTGATATGTAGTTATTCTCCTTAAGAAGCAATCCGTAGCCTCTGAAAATGGTTCCTCCGTCAGCTTCTGCATAAAACCAAAGATTGGAAGGGATAAGGGCAATTGAGGCTTTACCGTTGAAGTAAAAATCAAAGCCCTCCTCATCAGCTTCTGCCCATTTGTTTATCTTTACTCCGGCTTCCAGTAACCACCTTCTTTGGGTGAAGATGTATCTTGGGTGTGCTGTAAGTGAGTATCTTCCAAAATCAGGATTTAATGAACTTTTTGAGTTTTCAAGATCGATGCCTACCATAAATTTATGGTTTTCTCCAAATGATGGTCCAAAATCTGCCTTTATCTTAAAATAGTCCTCCTGAACCTTTTTTCCGTTGAACCTGGAAAGGTCATCCGTGAACATATAATCTGCAGATAGAAGGTAATTAAAGGCTCTTGGGGAGGGGTTAGCTGAACGAACAAAAAATCCCCCCTCAAAATTATTGAATCTTCTGGAGAGGGTGTCTCGCATATATCTCCTCGAAAGTGATTCAGGTATCAATGTTTGTGCGAAATCTCCGAATCCGTGAAGTGATGTCTGTCTGTTTGTCCCTTTTATGTCAATTCCAGCCTCTCCTCTTTTCCATGAGTATTCAAATGCAACTCCACCTTTGTTCAGATGTTCCGGAGCCTGTACATCATCTATTTTTCCAAAATATGATGAATGCTCTCCGAACAGAAGCAAATTAAGTCCGTTGGGAAGGTTTGGCTGATAGTACAGATTTGCATATGGAGCAAGAGGAAAGGATGTTGCAAGCTGAGCCTGGAATACCGGGTGTCTCTCCCTTCCCCTTTTCTCTATTTGTGCAGAGGGCAGGGGGGAGAATTCATACAGGTCCCGGACTGGTTTGTTAAAAACAGTGTAGTCAAATATCAGATTAAATCTTGATATTGAGTCTGCAATTTGAAAGGGTAATTTGCTTTTGGTAATCTCCATCAGTTTACCGTCAAATTCTCTTCGTACCTCAAGTGTCGGGTCAATTTTCTGTTGTCCGTAAAGTGATGGCGATTTTGTTGCAAAGAGGGAAAAAAGTATTATTGCTACCCCAAATTTTATGTGTCTGTTAACTGTTTTCATCATTACCTCTTTTGAATTTTTTCAAGTCTTACGGCTAATTGATCTGCTATATCATCTTTTCCGTTTGATTTATAACTCTCTTTAATACTTTCGTATGTGGCACGTGCCTGTTCGATATTATCTCTCTCGGCATAGGAGTCTCCCAGCAGAATAAAGCTTTTTGCCAGCCAGTATGTCTGAGGAGAACCGGAGTCTGAGAATGAGAAGGTCTCTTTTTCAACGGCTTCGAAATCACCATTGTCAAAATGATTGGCTATTATCAGGTAAGCAGCCTCTGCCCCCTCCGGTGTAACTTTATTTGATGAAATCTCTCTGAGGATTGGTAGAGCTTTACTTCTGTTACCGGTCAGATAATGAGATTTACCCTCAATGTATTTTATCTCTCTTAACTGAGCTTCGGTTAATCCGCTTTTATCCATCCTGCCGGACTCAGCTATGGCGTTTTCATACTGCCTCTCCATAAAAAATGATTTAAGCCGACCCATAACAGCCTCTTTTCTGTTGTTCTCCAGCTTAGCTATAAGTACAAGAGTTGAGTACCCTTCCAGTGCCTGTTTGTAATTTTCAAGTGAGTATGAAATCCTTGAGTAATTGAGGGTGGCTAGTTCCGTAAAAGAGCCCTCTCCTAGATCCATAACTCTCCGGTAGGAGTCAAGGGCAAGCTCGGGCTTCCCTGTTCTGTTGTAGGAGTCTCCAAGATAGAAGAGTGCTTGTGCTTTTTTAATGCTGTTAGGATAGGTGTTGAGAAAAGAGGAGATTGAGCTGATTGCCCCTCCGTAATTTCCATTAAGATAGAGTCTTTCTGCTGCTGTGAAAAGAATTGACTCTCTGTCAGATACGCTTCTGGTTTTTGAAAGACCTGTCTGATCCAGATATGAGAGGAATTCCTGAGCCTCTCCGCGTTCCTGATATATGCTCTCCAGTCCTGCGATGGCATCCTGTGCCTCTTGGGATTGCGGGGCAACAGAGAGAATCTGTTTATAGTAATTCATTGCTTCATTGTGATCTCCCCTGTTGAGCGAAATCAATCCCAGCTCCAGTAAGGATTTTGGATAGTAGCCGCTCTCTCTGTATCTTGAATTTAATTCCTGGAAATATTTAATTGCTGTTTCATTATCTCCCGTCTGTACAAGAGTTCTTCCCAGTTCATATATAATTTCCGGATGGAGAGTACTTCTCTCAGCTGTATTGACAAGCTTCTCAAGAGCTTCAATTTTTGAATTATCGTCTCCTGAAAGTCCTTTTGCAATAGCAAGCTGGTAATTTGCGTAGGCGTATGAGTTAATATCAGATGCAGGTACCAGGGAAAACATATCTGCTGCTGCCTGAAACTTCCTCTGCATAAAGAGAGCATCTCCCAGTCTCAGCCTTGCTTCTGTAACGAATTTGCCGGAACCCGGCTGTGAAATGTATCTGGCAAACCACTGCTCGGCCTGAGAAAAATTACCATTCTTAAAATATGAGTATGCAAGGTTGTAAACTGAAAGAGGATATTCTGCAGTTTGTCTGAACCTGGAATTATTTACAAGAGATTGATTAATATCCACTGATTTCTGGAACTGGTTGTCCCTGTAATAGGCCTCTGCTAGCCAGAATCTTGCAAGCTCTTTTATTCTGTCATTGTAATTCCCGTTGGCTGCAGAGAGTTCCAAAACCGGTACAGCCTCTCTGAAAGCACCTAGTTCAATAAGTTCAATCCCTCTCAAAAGGGAGGCTTTTTGCAGGTTTACTGCATCTTTTGGCTGAGGGAATCTGATTTGCCTAAGCGCTTCAATTGCTGATTTATAATCTTTATTGATTATTGATGCTGTTGCAATATAATTTTGAATTTCATTGTACTTGGAATCAGCCGGAGAGTACTCTGTAAGATATCTTTTGAAAACTGATATGTCTTGATTCAGGTCAAATGAGAGTTTGGCAAAATTAAACATTGCATCCTCTCTGATTGCCGGATCAAAATTATATCTTGTTGCATTTCTGAATGCAATGAGTGCTGCTTGTTTGTTTTTTATCTGGATATAGCTGTGGCCCAGATGGTATTGGGAGTTCTGAGCTATAGTATCCTCTGTGTCTCCTAATTGGTTAAATGCATCTGCTGCCTGCTGGAAGTTGCCGAGTGAGTATGATATTATCCCTGAATAGTATATGTCTTTTCTGCTGAGATCAGTTGTGGAAAACTTGAATTGTTCAAAGAAAAAGTTTGCCTTCTGAGAGTTTCCTGTAGCAAAGTATGCCTCAGAGAGAAATCGGGCTGCCTTGGTGCGGAACTCTCCTGTTAATTCAGGGAAAATCTTCTCTCCTCCTGAGATTACCTCTTCATATCTCTTAAGCATAAATGCCGATTCTATCTTGTAGTACACGGCCATGTTCCTGAATCTTGGGTCGTTCTCAATTTCTGAAAACCTCTCAATTGCCTTCCTGAAATCTTTTTGCATATATGAGAGGTAAGCCAGATAATATTTGGCAGGATTTGTAAAAGAGGTGTGTTTGAAACTTACCACTTTGTTAAAAAATAGTTCTGACTCAGACAATCTTCCTGTCCTCATAAGGCCGTATCCCTTCATAAAGTTGAATTCGTTGCCCTGGACAGGTGTGAGACTCCTGATATTAATCATATCCATTATCTCTCCTGCACGGATATAGTCCTGCAGATTGAAAAAATAGGCTGCCTGATTAAGTCTTATACTCTCTTTTTCGCTTGAGTGCGGGTATTTATCAATATACTCATCAACTAATCCGTCAATATTCGGGAAATTTAGTTTAATTGCGCACAAAACACCAATAGCTTCTGCATCAGATAGTTCTGTTTGTGTAATTTGATTTCTTCCGCTTTCAGAGATTATATCATTGACAATTTTCATTGCAGCCGGATACATTGCTCTTTCGTATAAACTTTTGGCATTGTGCAATTTCTCCCTATGGGCAGGATTATTTTGTGCAGCTATTTGTGAAGAGATTAGCGCTGTTAGCAGGGTTGCATATATAAGTTTGCAGATTACTTTCATTTTTGTCAATCTTTAGAAAGATGTCACTATTTAGATGTCAAATTTAGTAAATTTGCACCAATTAACAGCAATCATCATGCCTACAGAGCTTTTTAAACCAATTATAGAGATAACAAATGCAGATATTGTCAAGGAGGAGAGTCTGATTATATCAGATCTCAATATTTCAATAAACAAGGGAGAGATTGTGTACCTGGTTGGTCGTGTAGGCAGTGGTAAAACCTCTGTCATTAAAACAATCATAGGTGAGATTCCTCTGAAGAGGGGGGAGGCAAAAATTGCGGGGTTTAATCTTGCAAAACTCCCAGCCAATAGAATCCACCTTTTAAGAAGAAAGATAGGTGTTGTTTTTCAGGATTTTCAGCTTCTCACAGACAGAAGTGTATATGATAATTTGAAATTTGTATTACAATCTACCGGTTGGAGGGATAGGGCAACAATGGATTCTGTTATTAAAGCAAGGCTTGAAAGTGTTGGTATGCAGCTTAAAGCGCATAAAATGCCACATCAACTCTCTGGAGGCGAGCAGCAGAGGGTTGCCATTGCAAGGGCGTTGCTCAATAATCCAGAGATCATTCTGGCCGATGAACCCACAGGTAATCTTGACTCGGAAACAGCATCTGAGATAATGAACCTTTTAATGAAGATTCACAGGGAGGAGGAGCCGGCTATTGTTATAGTAACTCACAACAGATCAATTGTAAAAAGATACCCCGGCCGGGTTCTGCTTTGTGAAAACCTTACTTGTTCAGAGATTGAGGCTATTCAGGAGATTGATATCTCCAGATTGATGGAGGACGATTTTTGAAATTATGAAGAGAAGGGAGCGATATTCAAAAGTTCTTGGGTGGTTTAAGGAGAATGTTCCTGTGGCAGAGACGGAGCTAAAATATGATTCTCCTTTTGGCCTGATAGTGGCTGTTATTCTATCGGCACAATGTACCGACAAAAGGGTTAACCTTGTGACACCGGACCTTCTTAAAGCATATCCTGATGCCGATACTATGGCAAAAGCCACGCCTGAGGATATTCTCCCATATATTTCATCAGTTACTTTTCCAAATAATAAAAGCAGGCATCTTGCAGCTATGGCGAGAGAGCTGGCAGTAAGATTTAATTCTGTGGTTCCGGATGATCCTGAGGAGCTGCAAAGACTCCCCGGGGTCGGCAGAAAAACGGCAAATGTTATAGCCTCTGTAATATACGGTAAACCTTTTATTGCTGTGGATACGCATGTCTTCAGAGTATCGAGGAGGTTAGGCCTCTCGTCCGGAGATGATGTTTTGAAGGTTGAAATGGATTTGACAAAAAATATCCCTGCTGAGCAGAGAGCAATTGCTCACCATTGGCTGATTCTTCATGGCAGGTATATATGTACAGCCAGAAAACCAAAATGCACCGGCTGCGGGCTCAGTGCATTTTGTAAATATTATGAAGATACAGCTTTATGAGATCATATTCTCAATAGTGCTTACTTCAATAAATGATGCACCTGCTTGCACTCCAAAGCTGCCGGCAAGAACTCCAATCATATCGGACTTAGTTACCATTTTGTCTGCAAGTAGTTTTTGTGCAGACTCTTTTACAAAGTCATCTTTTGATGGTACAAGGGATACAAAATAGCTGTATACCCCAAAAGAGAGTGCAAGTTCCCTCATTACATTTGGTTTGTAGCATTTAGCATGGATAGGAACTTTAGGTCTTAGAGCTGATACATATCTTCCTGTTCTGCCTGTCATTGTGTCAATTACAATATGTTTAATCGGTAATTGAGTTGTGGCATATACAAGTGACCTTGCAAGCACCTCGGCTGTTGGCCATGTAACGCTGCCTACTTTAAGATCAGTGCAGGGAGCCATATGCTGCTCTATCTCCATCGCAATGGTTTTCATAGTTCTTACAGACTCAACCGGGTATTTACCGTTTGCTGTTTCGCCGCTAAGCATTATTGCGTCTGTACTTTGAAATATTGCACTGGCTATGTCGTTTACCTCTGCCCTTGTTGGTCTTGGGTTGTCAATCATAGTATGGAGAAGCTGGGTTGCAATAATTACAGGTTTGTGCCTGGAGTGGCATTTGCAAATAATCTCTCTCTGTATAACAGGTATTTTTTCTGCCTCAATTTCAACACCAAGATCTCCTCTGGCAACCATTACTCCGTAACAATTATCAATAATTTCATCAATATTATCTACCCCCTCTTTATTTTCAATCTTGGCTATAACCTTAAGGTGCCCTTTGTGTTTTTTAATTATTCCGTTTATCTCATCCAGATCTGATTTGGATCTTACAAATGAGTGAGCTACAAAGTCCAGGTCATTTTCAACAGCCCATACAATGAAATCATGATCCTTTTGAGTAATTGAGGCTAATTTGGTTGAAACATTAGGTACATTAATACTTTTCTTCCCTTTGATTGTACCATCATTATCAACCACACATTTTAACTTGCCGTTCTTTTTCTCCTCTACAACAAGCTTAATCTCACCATCATCTATAAGAACACTTGCTCCAACAGGTATATCCTTGACAAAGCCGGAGTAATTTGTGTACAACAGGTAGTTTCCTGATATTCCGTTAATGTCGTCCGCGAAATAGACAATATCACCCTTTTTTACCTTGAATCCTTCAGGGGGATTCATTTCAGTGAGTCTGATTTCAGGACCCTTTGTGTCAATTAAAATAGCTATTTTATCTGATACCTTTCTGGTGTTGTTAACAATCTCTAATGATGATTGCAAAGTAGTGTGGGCTGAGTTTATTCTTACCACATTCATCCCCTCTTTGTACAGAGATTCAATAAACTCAGGGCTGCAGTTTCTGTCTGAGATAGTACAAACAATCTTTGTTTTCTTTTGAATCATATTTCTCCTAAATTTGTTGCAAAAGTAATCCATTTTATTTGAAAAGCGAAAGAGATAGCGGTTTACTAAGGGAGTTCATCTCATATTTAAGGCTTGAGAGATCAATGTCTAAAAATACTATTATATCATACTCCTCTGATCTTGAAAATTTTTTCACCTTCTGTTTAAATAAAAATTTTAATTTACTGAATAATGAGGGTGATACAGAGTTATTAATAGCATCTTATCTTGAATCAAGAGTGGCGGATGGTATATCAAAAAGATCTCAGGCAAGAGTAATCAGCTCTTTACGCGCCTTTTTTAAATTTCTTGAGATGGAGGGCAAAACAGAGAGCAATCCTACAGAGCGGATTGATTCACCAAAAATTGGAAGACATATACCTGTTGTTTTGTCTGTAAATGAGATTGAAAGAATTATCTCATCAGTAGACCTTTCTGCTCCTGAGGGACATAGAAACAGAGCAATAATAGAGGTTTTATACTCATGTGGCTTACGGGTAAGTGAACTGGTTTCGTTAAAAATTTCTGACCTTTTTCTGGAGGAGTCATTTTTAAGAGTAACAGGAAAAGGGGATAAACAGAGATTGATTCCAATAGGGGATCCCGCTTCCGATGCACTTAATCTCTATTTTTCTGTCAGGAGGCTCGGCAAAATATCTAAAGGGAGTGAGGATGTTGTTTTTCTTAACAGAAGAGGTGGAAAACTTTCAAGAGAGATGATATTTATTATGCTTAGAAAGCAGGCTGAAGCCGCTGGAATTGAGAAAGAGATTTCTCCCCACACTTTCAGACACTCCTTTGCCTCTCATCTTGTTGAAAATGGCGCTGATCTCAGGATTGTACAGCAGATGCTGGGGCACTCCAGTATTCTAACTACTGAGATATATACACACATAAATAGCGAGAGGTGGAGAGAGGGAATTTTAAAAGCACACCCCAGAAGATAGAGGAATTTCATATATTTGCCTATCAAAATATTTTTTAATGCGTATACTGACAATTTTTATTGCCATTTTCATGTCACTCTCTTCCGGGAGTATATTTTCAAAAGACACAACATCCCAAAGGAATATTGATTCTCTTATAATAACCACCTCCAGAGTTTTGTTAAAACGGACACTCGTTCCAAACTCTGTTAATATTGTAAATAAATCAAAACTGGAGGCTTCTGCTAACTCAGCACTACTCCCCTCACTTGGAAGAGAGGTTCCGGGTCTGTTTGTTACTCAAAAAGGTGTTACAGGTTTTGGAGTATCTGAAGGCTCTGCCGGTGTTGTTAATATCAGAGGAATTGGGCAGGGAAACAAAGTTCTTCTGATGATGGACGGACAACCTCAGTTTGCGGGGATTTTTGGTCACGCTCTGCCTGATGTATATGTTGCCTCTGATGCAGAGAGAGTAGAGGTAGTAAGAGGGCCAGGCTCTTTGATTTATGGATCAAATGCAGCAGCTGGCGTAATTAATGTAATTACTCACAGACAGATGGAGGAGGGAGTCTCATTAAGAGGCCGGTTTATGTTTGGCTCTTACAATACTCAGAAGTATCTCCTTAACAGTGGTTTTTCAAAGGGCAAATTCTCAGGTTTTGTATCGTTAAATCATGATAGAACTGATGGTCACAGGGAGAATTCTGATTTTAGAATAACTAATGGATTTATTAAGACTGCTTATAATTTTAGCAAAACTTTTAAGTTACTGGCAGATTTCTCTGTTGCCAAAACAAATTCACAGAATCCGGGAAGAGCAGACAAACCAATTTATGATAATATAATAGATATTCTCAGAGGAAATGCCTCAATTTCCCTAGAGAACTCAAACGGAGATTTTACCGGCGCTCTTAAGGGGTTTTATGGTTTTGGAGATCATTACATTAATGATGGATATTTTACCGGAGAGCAACCCAGGAGTATGATGTTTAAGTCTATTGATCATAATTACGGATTGATGCTCTATCAAAGCTATTCAGGATTAAAAGGCACAACCGTGACTGTTGGCCTGGATTACAAAAACTGGGGGGGAAGAGCCTCCAATGTCCCGATACCAACATCGTCTGCTATAGAGGTTGAGCTTGTAAACAAAAGTGTATCAGAATTTGCCGCATATATAGTTGCTCAGCAAGAGCTGTTTAGCATACTCTCAATTAATGCCGGAATAAGGTATGAGAATAATTCTGTATTTGGAGGTGAGTGGGTTCCTCAGGCGGGTGCTAATCTCAATATTTTTAAAGGCACCACTGTTAAGTATATTTTTTCTAAAGGGTTCAGAAGCCCTAATATAAAGGAGATGTATATGTTTCCTCCTCAAAATCCCAATCTGCTGCCGGAGAGATTTTTTAACAATGAAATATCTATACTTCAGAACTTTTGGGGTGGAAGATTGACTGCAGAGGCTGCTGTGTTTCTGATTACAGGAGAGAACTTGATACAGTTTGCAATTGTTGATGGAAAACCAAGAAATATTAATTCCGGGAGAGTAAACAACAGAGGTTTTGAATTAGAGTTAAGAGGCAGAGTAACTGAAAATTTTGAGATCTCCTCGAACTACTCCTTTTTAAGTATGAAGAATCCTGTTTTAGCTGCTCCGGAGAGGATGTTTAACGCGAATATTCATTACTCTCCCGGGAAGTTTAAACTCTCAGCAGGAATACAGAGTATCAAAAATCTCTATCTTTCAATTGCTCCTGTACTTGAGATGGAGAGCTATACTTTGTTAAATGCATCAGTCTCCTATAGTGATAAAATTAAAAGATTAGGCTACACACTGTTTATAAAAGGAGATAACCTTACAGGTGCAAAATATTCAATTAATCCGGGATTCCCTATGCCGGGAGCAATGGTGTTTGCAGGTGTGAACCTGGATATTTAGCGATTAAGATTTTGGAGCTATTCCCACTCAATTGTAGCTGGTGGCTTGGAAGAGATGTCGTAAACAACTCTGTTTACCCCTTTAACCTTATTTATTATATCATTAGAAACTTTTGCAAGAAACTCATAAGGAAGGTGTACCCAGTCTGCTGTCATTCCATCTGTTGATGTAACAGCCCTGAGGGCTATTGTATATTCGTAAGTCCTCTCATCTCCCATTACGCCTACACTCTTTACAGGAAGAAGAATTGCAGCTGCCTGCCAGACTTTATCATAAAGTTCGCTCTCTTTCAGTGAGTTTATGAAAATATAATCGGCCTCTTTAAGTATATTAAGCTTCTCTTCATTTATTTCTCCCAAAACTCTGATACCTAGACCAGGACCGGGGAATGGGTGTCTTGAAATAAGAGAGTGTGAAATTCCAAGTTCTCTTCCAACCCTTCTTACTTCGTCTTTGAACAGGGACTTGAGGGGCTCTACAACTTTCAATTTCATATAAGCAGGGAGACCGCCCACATTGTGGTGAGATTTGATTGTTGCTGAGGGGCCGTTTACTGATACCGATTCTATTACATCCGGATAAATTGTCCCCTGAGCGAGCCAGCTTACATTCTCTATTTTATGTGATTCTGTGTCAAATACATCAATAAATGTCTTACCTATTGCTTTTCTTTTCTTCTCTGGGTCAGAAACGCCTCTTAATGACTCCATAAATCTTTCACCAGCTCTGACTCCAATGACATTTAGTCCCATATGTTTATATGAATCAAGAACTGACTCAAATTCATCTTTTCTTAAAAGGCCGTTATCTACAAATATGCAATACAGATTTTTCCCGATTGCTCTGTTAAGAAGAACTGCTGCAACAGTAGAGTCTACACCTCCGGATAAGCCTAATATAACTCTGTCGTTTCCCAGTTGTGATTTAAGGCTGTTAACGGTTGTTTCGATAAATGATGCCGGAGTCCAGCTTCCGGTACATCCGCAAATATTCATTGCGAAATTTCTAAGTATATCTAGTCCGTTTGTTGTATGATAAACTTCCGGATGAAACTGAACTGCATATGTCTTCTCTCCCTCTATTCTGTATGCTGCTGTTGCAATATCCTCTGTTGTGGCTACAGGTATTGCCCCTTTTGGCAACCTGGTGATTGTGTCTCCGTGTGACATCCAGACTTGAGAGCCGGATTCAATTCCACTGAAAAGGGGGCAGGTGGGATCGTCAATATTAAGGATTGCTCTGCCGTACTCTCTGGTTACAGATGCATTCACATCTCCTCCGTAATGTTTTGCCAGATATTGAGCACCATAGCATACTGCAAGGAGGGGCAGGGTTCCCTTAACCAAACTCAGGTCCACCCGGGGAGCCATCTCATCTCTTACCGAAAAAGGGCTTCCGGACAAAATAACACCTTTAACATCTGAATCCAGTTGAGGAATTTTGTTAAAAGGAAATATCTCACAATAAACATTTAGTTCTCTTAATCTTCTGCCTATCAGTTGTGTAAACTGTGAGCCGAAATCAACGATAATGATTTTTTCTGTCATGGGGAGGAGTTTTTCTTGAAATCGGGGGCAAAAATAATATTTTATATCTACTTTTGCGGCCACTATATGCAAAAAATACGAAACATAGCCATCATCGCACACGTCGATCATGGCAAAACCACATTGGTGGACAAGATGATACAGCAGGCAAAGATTTTCCGTGATTCGGAAAAAGTTGTCGACCTAATCATGGACAACAACGATCTTGAGAGAGAGCGAGGAATAACGATACTTGCAAAGAATGTATCAGTACCATACAAGGATTACAAAATTAATATTATTGACACTCCCGGACACGCCGATTTTGGAGGTGAGGTAGAGAGAGTTCTCAATATGGCAGATGGAGTTCTTTTACTGGTTGACGCCTTTGAAGGGACAATGCCTCAGACAAGATTTGTACTTCAGAAGGCTATCCAGATGGGCAAGAAGCCTGTTGTGGTAATTAATAAAGTTGATAAACCTAATTGCAGACCGGATGAGGTTAATGAGCAGGTTTTTGACCTTATGTTCAGCCTGGATGCTACAGAGGAGCAACTTGATTTTAAAACAATTTATGGTAGTGCAAAACAGGGGTGGATGTCCAGGGACTGGCGAAATCCAGCCCAGGATATTACTGCACTTCTGGATACTATTATAGACGAAATTCCCGAACCGGAAGAGCTTGAGGGAACTCCTCAAATGCTTATATCTTCACTTGAATACTCTCCCTATGTTGGCAGAATAGCTATCGGCAGACTTCACAGAGGTATTCTAAAGGCTGGAATGAATCTGACTCTTTGTAAAAGAGACGGAGTAGGGATGGATAAGGTTAGAATAAAAGAGCTGATGGTCTTTTCAGGGCTTGAAAAAGCTAAGGTAGACTTTGTTAAAAGTGGTGATTTGTGCGCTGTGGTTGGAATTGAAGGATTTGAAATAGGTGACACTCTTGCAGATGCTGAGAAACCTGAGGCACTTCCTCCTATTGCAATTGATGAGCCAACAATGAGTATGCTCTTTACAATAAATGATTCCCCATTTTTTGGGAAAGAGGGTAAACTTGTTACATCAAGACACCTAAAAGAGAGGCTTGAAAAGGAGCTGGAGAAAAATCTTGCTTTAAGAGTTAAAGATGGACAGACTGCTGATTCATTTATTGTTTACGGCAGAGGTGTTCTTCACCTTTCAGTTCTTATTGAGACAATGAGACGAGAAGGGTTTGAGGTTCAGGTTGGCCAGCCAAAGGTTCTGGATAAAACAATTAACGGACTCAGATGTGAACCTGTGGAGCATCTTACTATTGATCTTCCTGAAGATATGGTGGGCAGGGCAATAGAGATGGTTACAAGGAGAAAGGGTTCACTGCTTCACATGGAGCACAGGGGAGAGAGGGTTCATCTGGATTTTGATATTCCATCCAGAGGTTTGATAGGGTTGAGGAGCAATCTTATGACTGCTACTCAGGGAGAGGCTGTTGTTTCACACAGGTTTAAGGCTTACGAACCATTTAAGGGAGAAATTGAGAAGAGAACGAATGGTTCTCTTATAGCAATTGAGACGGGTACTGCAATTGCATACTCGATGGATAAACTCCAGGATAGAGGTAAGTTTTTTATTCATCCGGGAGATGAGATATATGCAGGCCAGGTTATTGGAGAGAATTCCCGCGGAGATGATATGGGGGTAAACCTCTGTAAAACTAAAAAGCTTACAAACGTTAGAGCTTCAGGAACAGATGACAAGGCAGTTTTAACACCACCAATCATATTTTCACTTGAAGAGGCGCTGGAATATATTCAGGAGGACGAACTGGTTGAATTAACACCAAAATCTATCAGACTTAGAAAGATATATCTTGATGAGAATGAGAGAAAGAGGAGAAAGAATCAACAATAGGTTTGAATTTTGAAAAATTAGATTAACTTTGCAGGCTCATTTTGGACATGAGTAAAGCAGTTCATAACGATTTTTTGATACCTATAAAGGGACTTTCAACCGGGAAACACAATTATAATTTCACGCTTGATACTCCGTTTTTTAGTCAATTTGACAACTCTCTGGTATCAGAGGCTCTTTTAACTGCAGAAATTGTGCTTGACAAACAACCTTTGTGGATAGGGATTTCGGGGAGAATAAAAGGAGATGTTTTAACTGAGTGCGACAGATGTCTTGATGAGCTTAGAGTCCCTTTAGATGCTGAAGTGAAGCTGATAGTTAAGTTTTCGCGTACAGAGGGAGAAGAGGATAGTGATGAGGTGATGATTCTGGAACCTGGCGAAGCAGAGCTTGATCTGGAACAGTTCTTTTACGATTATGTTTGTTTGAGTCTCCCTTTACAGAGAGTTCACCCTGAGGGTAAGTGTAATGGAGATATGGAGAGAAAACTAAAGGCTCTTTCAGGCAGTAATAAAGTAAAAGAGGCTGATGATTATTCACCTTTTGGTAAACTTAAAGATTTGTTGAATTAAATAGATAAAAGATAGAAAAATGGCACATCCAAAACACAGAATTTCCAAGACACGCAGAGACAAGCGCAGAACTCACTATAAAGCTGAGGTGCCTACGCTGGGAACTTGTTCAAACTGTGGCTCCGCAGTACTTTATCACAGAGTATGCCCAGAGTGTGGCTTCTACAGAGGTCGTCTTGTAATGGAAAAATCAAACGCGTAACTACCAGGTAGTTCAAAGTTGCAGTGTAATTTTGTTAAGCGCGGTCGGTCTTTTGGCACAAATTATGTGCAGATTCACCAGACCACTTATTAATTTACACTACAAACCTAAACCTGAAATTTATGAGTACCAAAAGAGCAATCATAACCGGAATTGAGGCTTTTCTGCCTGAATATATTCTTACAAATGATGAACTTTCCACAATGGTTGATACAACCGATGAGTGGATAATGACTCGGATTGGAGTAAAGGAGAGGAGAATACTCAAGGAGGATGGACTCGGTACTTCATATATGGGTGCTGAAGCTGTCAGAAAACTACTTGAAACAACAGGTACAAATCCGGATGATATTGATATGGTGCTTTGTGCAACCGTATCCCCTGATATGTTATTCCCTGCAACGGCTAATATCATTTCTGACAAAGTTGGTATTACAAATGCGTGGGGTTATGATATAAATGCAGGTTGTTCAGGTTTCCTCTTCTCATTTGCAACAGCGGCTGCCTTTGTTCAATCCGGACAAGCTAAAAAAATGATTTTGGTTACCGGTGAAAGGATGTCGGCAATGACCGATTATACAGACAGAACTACTTGCCCTCTGTTTGGAGATGCTGCAGTAGCAATGCTTATAGAGCCATCTGAGGATGATAGTGTAGGTCTGTACGATCAGATTTTGCGTGTAGATGGAATCGGAAGACATTATCTCTACCAAAAGGCTGGAGGTTCTGCTTTTCCTCCTTCTCCGGAGACTCTTAAAAACAGAGAGCATTATATTCATCAGGATGGACAGACCGTCTTTAAGTATGCTGTAAGCAGAATGGCAGATGTCTCAGTTGAGATAATGGAGAAGCACTCTTTAAAAGCTGAAGATATTGCATACCTGATTCCTCACCAGGCTAACCTGAGAATAATTGAGGCTACAGGAAAAAGAATGGGGCTAACACCTGAGAAGATTTTGATTAATATTGAAAAATACGGAAATACTGCCGGAACTTCAATCCCGTTAGTCTTATGGGAGTCCAGTAAACTCTTTAAAAAGGGAGACATATTGGTATTTTCAGCCTTTGGAGCGGGATTTACCTGGGGCTCAATGCTCTATAAATGGGCTTATTAATAGTAAAATTGCCGGCCCTATAGTTCAAGGGATAGAACGGAAGTTTCCTAAACTTCAGATTCGCGTTCGAGTCGCGGTGGGGCTACCAAGGAGTGAAGATTTATCACTCCTTTTTTTCTGTTTCTAAATTAGTAAAAGGTGATACTTTCTTTTAAATAATGTATATTTGAATTATAATTCAAACTTTCCAACTATGAAAAAATTTCTAATTGCTTTAAGTTTACTGCTTTTTGCAGGTTCCGCACCGGTGAAAGCTCAGGAGAATAAAATCACCTATAAATTCGGGGGCTTTATCGAGTTTAAAAGCTATTTTGATGATTACAGATCGAGGGTCTCCAGGTATGATCATATATATTTCTATCCACTTGCTCCAAAACTTAATACAAGCGGTACAGATATGAACAGCACAGGCTCTCTCAATTTTTCTGTTGCTACTTCCCGCCTTACTTTCACTGTGTCGGGAATGCGTCTTCTTAATGCAAACATAACATCATATATTGAAGCTGATTTCACGGGGTCTGCAGAGAACTATATAGGAATGCTCAATCTCAGACACGCATATATAAATATGGAGTGGGAGAAGAGTTCTCTTCTCTTTGGTCAGACAGATCACCTTAATAGCGTTAAAGAGGTTGTCGGGCAGACAGTCGGCTTTGGAGCAGGTTACCCCTTTAATCCTCTTAACAGAAATATGCAAATTAGATTTACCCATAAACTTGCTAAAGGTGTTGATCTGATACTTGCAGCCCATATGTTTAGCGGCCATAACTCATTAGGCCCTGCAAAAGCTCAGGCTCAGGCAGGACTCCCAAATCTGCAGGCACAACTTAAATTTGGTAATCCCGATAAGATATTCGGTGGGGTTACATTTGGGTATAAATTATTAAAACCGAGAGTCTCTGATAATTCAAACTTCTATAAAGAGACTATCGGCTCTTATGATATAAATGCCTTTTTCCGGGCAAATATCGCAAAAGGTTACACTCTCCGTTTGTGGGGTATTTATGGTGAAAACCTGTCTCATTTAGGAATGATTGGTGGATATGGTAAATATGTTGATTATCTCTCAAGTTCAACATCTCCAATAGGTGATTATCCTTACGCAAATATTAAGGCATACTCTACATGGATAGATTTCGAGACACCATCTTTTAATAATTTCAAATTTGGAGTTTTTGCTGGTTATCAGAAAAATCTTGGTACAAGCAAGAGTATGGATATGACATTTGTTGGTGGTGACTATGCCTTTGGTTTTTATAAAGATCCTAAGCTCAACTGGTTTTCCAGAATTTCTCCACGGGTGACATATAGTCTCACAAAGAAGCTTATCTTTGGTCTTGAATACTCTCTTTCTCATGCCAGATGGGCAAAGAGTGTAGATATGTACTTTAAACCTGTTGAGCAGTTTGATGTTAATCATAACAACAGGATAGAGTTCATGGCAAAATACCTGTTTTAGTAAACAAGAATGGAGTTAGGCAGGAGAGACTTGCTTTGGAATTACGGCGCCAGTTTTATGAGGGTGGCTTCTGCCCTCATAATTCTGCCGCTTATTTTAAAGATGCTCTCCACTGAAGATTACGGTTTGTGGAGTATAATGCTCAGTATAAAGGCAATAACTGAGCTTTTAGATTTTGGCTTTTCACCAACATTTTCAAGGGCTGTTACTTATGTTTACAGTGGGGCAAAGAGTCTTAAGGCAGTTGGTTTTGATCCGGTTGTTGAAGGAGGAGAGGTTAATTACTCACTCCTTGGTGGTTTAATAAAGGCAGTAAAGAGGTTCTACGGTGGCGTTGCAATAATACTGCTTCTCTTTCTAGGGAGTGCAGGTATCCTCTATTTGGAACATCTCCTTTCCGGATACGGAGGCGATTTAATGATGGCAAGGATCTCATGGTATGCATACGGGGCACTCTTGTGCTATCAGTTTTATACATACTATTACGACTCTATGCTGGTTGGCAGGGGAATGATCAGAAGAGCCAGGCAAATTGTTGTTTTATCCCAGACATTACATATTGTCGTTGCATCAATTATGCTAAGTTTGGGTTATGGAATTATATCAATGGTTGCAGGCCAGGTTGTATCTGTTTTAGTAAACAGAATATTAGCATATAAAGCATTTTATGATAACCAGACATTGTCTGATTTGCGATCGGCTTCACCTTATGATTGGAGGGTTACCCTAAGAAACTTGTGGAGTACTGCTTATAAATCCGGTCTTACTGGGCTCAGCTGGATTATTTCAAACAGAATGCTTGCTGCATTTGCCGGTTTGTATATTCCTCTCTCTGTTATTGGAGACTATGGTCTAAGCAAACAGGTAGCAGAGATTACCTATACTCTCAGTGTTGTATGGTTTGTTACTTTTTACCCCAAAATTACTCAGCATAAAATTTCAAATAACAAACAGCAGTTAAGACGGATGTATTTTAAAGCTCTTTTTATTGCCTCTGCTGTTTTTATAGTTTGTCTCTCAGGAGTTCTTCTCCTTGGAGATTTTCTGCTGAACTTTATTGGTAGTCAGACTCATTTTATTTCATTATGGCTTCTTATTTTATTGATGTTTTCTGCACTATTTGACGGATTTACCTATATATCAACTTCACTTCTGCTGGCAGGGAATGAAGTCCCTCACTATAAGGCACAACTGTTAACAGCAATTTTTACGGTTATCTTATTGTTTCTGTTTTTACACTTTACGGATCTTGGAATAATCGCAATTGTACTGGTTCCATTTGGCTCCAATCTTTTGTACAATCACTGGAAATGGGCATCTGTTGTAATTACTTCTTTTAAAAAAGAGACCGATTAATACAAGATTAACCGGTCCTCTCATTCATTTCATTATTCAGCCAGAGTTCTGCCGGCGTCAAATCCCGAGAGAAAAGCCTCCCAGTTGAAAAGTACAAACAGAACAATAATTGCTGCAAGAGCAATAGCTACCCATAGTAATACCATTTTTTTGCTGGTTCTCATAATTTTTGAATTTGTTAATCCATGTCAAAATTAACTCTCATATTACCATTTGGGTAAATTGGTTAACTTTGAAGTGACGATTTTTCCAAAAACGGAGAATATATATTCAATTCTGGAATTACTATGAACAAACCTAAATATATTGGTGTCTTTGGACGACGAAATTCTGGCAAAAGTTCAATTATTAATAAATTGACAGGAGAGGAGGTGGCAATCGTATCTGACACTCCCGGAACAACTACAGATCCTGTTAAAAAGAGGATGGAGATTTTTGGGCTGGGGCCTACCGTATTGGTTGATACAGCCGGAATTGATGATGAGGGGGTATTAGGTGTAAAGAGGGTGGAGAAATCCAGGCAGATTATTAAACAAATTGATTTAGCTCTTCTTATATATTCAAATAATCAGTTTGAAAAATTTGAAAAGGAGCTGGCCTATAGTTTTATTAACGCCGGAATACCCTTTATTATTATTCATAACCAGTCAGATATTGTCCCTATGGAGAGTGATATTGCTCTTGAGCTTACAACAAAGTTCAAATGTGATATCATAGAGTTCTCTTGTGCTGTTCTGGATGATAAGGAACAAAAAGAAATGGTTGAAAACCTAATCTCTTTATTGGTCAAAAATTTGTCAGACAGTGCTTTAGTTAAAAGAGGAATGTTTGATTATTTAGTTAATCCGGGGGATAATATATTATTGGTAACTCCTATTGATAGTGAGGCTCCCGAGGGAAGACTCATACTTCCACAGGTAAATGCATTGAGAGAGATACTTGATTTGGGAGGGGTGGCAACTGTTCTTCAACCAGAACAACTTCAGAGTTTTTTTAGTTCTAATAAAACAGATGTTAAACTTGTCGTTACAGACAGCCAGGCATTTAAGAGGGTAAATGAGGTTGTGCCACCTCATATTCCACTGACCGGCTTTAGCATTCTGTTGGCTTACAGTAAATCTGATTTTAAAAAATATCTTGAGGGGACACCTGTTATAGACAAGCTACAAAGTGGAGAAAGAGTCTTAATTCTGGAATCTTGTTCTCACCATAGTTCCTGTGATGATATTGGAAGAGTAAAAATTCCCTCTTTACTGAAAATGAGGAGCGGCGCATCTATAGAATTTGATGTAGTAGCCGGGCTTGATCAGATAGTAAAACCGGTAACGGATTATGCGCTTGTTATTCAGTGTGGGGGATGTATGGTTACTCAGAGACAGTTAAGGGCCAGACTTAAGGATGCAATTGATGCCGGTATCCCTGTTACAAACTACGGGATGGCTCTTGCTTGGTGTATGGGTATTTATGAGAGGGCTATAGAGCCGTTGATGACAATTATTAAAAGAGATCAACAATGAAATTAAGGGGAATTTCCACCAAAGAGGAGATTATAGAGATATTAAACCAAAGGGAGCCTGATCTAATTAACCAGATAACACAAGAGGCTTATAAGGTTAAAGTTGAAAATATCGGGAGTAAGGTTTTTCTGAGAGGGCTAATTGAATTGTCAAATATTTGTGTAAAAAATTGTCTCTATTGCGGAATTCGCAAAGATAATCATCATGTTCACAGATATGAGCTTACTGAAAACCAGGTGCTGGATGGAGCTGAATTTGCAATGAAAGCCGGTTACGGCTCATTAGTTCTTCAAGCCGGGGAGAGAACATCTCCTGAGTACACAAGGTTTGTAACAAAGCTTCTGAAAAGGATAAGAGAGATTTCTGCCGGCAAACTTGGTATTACACTTTCACTTGGGGAGCAGAGTATTGATACCTACAAAGAGTGGTTTGATGCGGGAGCTCACAGATATTTGCTCCGGATTGAGACATCAGATCCGGTTCTCTATTCAAAAATCCACCCAAACAACAGTACACACTCTTGGGAGAGAAGGGTCCGTGCAATTAAGGATCTTATTAAGGTGGGCTATCAGACAGGAACAGGGGTGATGATTGGCTTGCCTTACCAGACTATAGACAATCTTGCAGACGATCTTCTGTTTATAAAAGATATGGGTGTTCATATGGTTGGAATGGGACCCTATCTCAAACATTCAGAGACCCCTTTAGGGCAGTTGGGTGTGAATTCTACTGATCTGGATATGACTTTGAAAATGGTATCGGTTCTAAGATTGCTAATGCCAAAAATTAATATTGCTGCAACTACTGCAATGCAGGTTATTGATCCTTACGGAAGGGAGAGGGCGGTATTGGCCGGTGCCAATATTATAATGCCAAATATGACAATAACTGAGGTTCGTGAAGATTACCAAATTTATGAAAATAAACCAGGCATAAAAGATGATGCAGATATCTCAAAGAGTAAACTTGAGGAGAATCTGTCAAAAATGGGTATCGAAATTGGATGGAATGAATGGGGAGATTCAAAAGCGTTCAAGAGCTGATTTAAAATCTATTTTCGTAAGCTTTTCTTAGAATTATATCAATGTTTCGCCTTATGGAAACGGCAGTAATAGTGGCGCCGGAGTAACTGTCGGGAGATGCCTTAGCATTCATGGCATCCTTAATGGTCTTACCCTCCCATGAGGCAAAAAATTTATTTTGTTTGAGCATCTCAACATAGGATTGAGTCTCATAATGTGATAAAAGTGTAACCCGTTTGATTGTTTTCTCCTTATCCAGTATTATCAATACAGGAGTTGCTGCGTGGTAACCTTTTATCCCTTCTGAGTATGGCTTACTGGAAATACAATAGCCAAGAGTTTGTTTTTGGTTATCGACTATTTTATGCCAAACATCGTTAATTTGAGCCAGCTCATGTGCTTGAGGAAATATTTTTTTAACCTCCTGGAATCCTGAAATCTCTTTTAATACAGGAATTTCATTTCCGTTTCCTTTGTGCTGAGAAAAGATAGGATTAATAGATTGAGCTAAAATAAAGAGATAAAGCAGAGCGATTTTTTTCATTTTATTATTCATTTCGTGTAGTTTTGACTAAAAGAGCCGGCAAAGGTTTACTCGGCCGGCTCAATTATTCAATAAAGAGTTCTTTTATTTGTACTCTTTGATAGCCGCCTGTGCAGCTGCCAGTCTTGCTATTGGAACCCTGAAAGGTGAACAGGATACATAGTTCATGCCAATCTTATGGCAGAACTCTACAGATTCCGGATCTCCACCATGCTCTCCGCAAATACCTATCTTGAGTTTAGGATTGGTATTCCTGCCTCCCTTGATACCCAAATCCACCAACTTACCTACAGATGATTGATCAAGAGTCTGGAATGGATCTGCAGTAAGCACTTTCTGAGACAGGTAACCTCCCATAAATGATCCAATGTCATCTCTTGAGAAGCCAAATGTCATCTGAGTAAGGTCATTTGTACCAAATGAGAAGAACTGAGCAGTTTTTGCCATTTCGTCAGCTAGAAGAGCCGCTCTTGGAATCTCAATCATAGTACCATAGAGGTAAGAGATTTTAACTCCAAACTGTTTCTCAACTTCAGCGTGAACTTTGTCACATATAACTTTCTGATGATCAAGTTCGTTAACTGTAACAGTAACAGGAACCATAATTTCCGGCTGAGGATTGAATCCCTCCTGCATAAGTTCAGCAGTTGCTTCAAAAATTGCTCTGAACTGGATTTCAGAAATTTCAGGATAGGTAATTCCAAGGCGAACTCCTCTGTGACCCATCATTGGGTTAACTTCGTGAAGTGCCTCACCTCTTTTCTTAATCTCCTCAACAGTTATTCCAAGCTCTTTTGCTAGTTCTGCCTGCTTTTCACCTGCCTGAGGCACAAACTCATGAAGTGGCGGATCCAGTAACCTGAAGGTAACAGGTTTTCCGTCCATAACTTTCATTGTCCCTTTTACAGCTGCCTTAACATAAGGCTCAAGCTCTGCAAGAGCAGATTTGCGCTCATTGATGTTGTCAGCGAGAATCATCTTGCGTAATTTTGAAAGAGGAGCTTCTGAATTTAAACCGTAGAACATATGTTCAATACGGAACAGACCAATTCCCTCTGCACCAAAATTGATTGCATTCTGTGCATCCTCCGGAGTATCTGCGTTGGTTCTTACACCAAGAACTCTGTATTTGTCTACAATATTCATGTATTCAACAAAACGAGGATTCTCGGTTGCAGACATTGTCTCAATCTTCTGATCATAAACAAATCCTTTTGATCCGTTAAGACTGAATACATCTCCCTCTTTATATGATTTACCGGCAATTGTAAGAGTCTTCTTGTGAAGGTCAATGTGAAGCTGATCGCAACCAACTATACAGCATTTACCCCATCCGCGTGCAACCAGTGCAGCGTGTGAAGTCATACCTCCGCGGGCTGTGAGCAGACCATCGGCAGCTCTCATTCCCTCAACATCTTCAGGATTAGTCTCCTCGCGAACAAGTATTACATTTTTACCTGCAGCAGCCCATTCAACAGCATCTTCAGCTGTAAATACAATCTGACCTACTGATCCGCCGGGACCTGCAGGAAGACCTCTGGCAATGACTGTTGCTCTTTTTTCTGAAGCAGGGTCAAGTATCGGGTGAAGAAGTTCGTCAAGCTGAGCAGGTGCAACTCTCATTACAGCTGTCTTCTCGTCAATGAGTCCCTCGTGAAGCATGTCCATTGCCATATTAAGGGCAGCCAGGCCTGTTCTTTTACCTACACGGCACTGGAGCATCCATAGTTTACCGTCCTGTATGGTAAACTCTATATCCTGCATGTCACGGAAGTGTTTCTGAAGGCTGAGTTGTATTGTATCGAGCTCTTTGTATACAACAGGCATTCCTGTCTCCAGAGACTGAAGGTGCTTGTTCTGATCGTTCTTTGTTGATTCGTTTAGTGGGTTTGGTGTGCGGATACCTGCAACCACATCTTCTCCTTGTGCATTAACAAGCCACTCTCCGTAGAATTTATTTTCACCGGTAGCAGGGTTTCTTGAGAAAGCAACACCTGTTGCAGAGTTATCACCCATATTTCCGAATACCATTGCCTGTACGTTAACGGCTGTTCCCCACTCATCAGGAATATTTTCAATTCTTCTGTATGAGATGGCTCTCTTTCCGTTCCATGATTTGAAAACTGCACCAACACCACCCCAAAGTTGCTCGTAAGCATTGTCAGGGAATGGCTTTCCAAGAACCTCAACTACTCGGCCTTTAAAAGCATCACATAGCTGAACAAGATCCTCTTCTGTCAGGTCGGTATCGCTCTTGTAGCCCTTCTTTGCCTTCACATCGTGAAGCATTCTGTCAAGCTGAACGCGAATTCCTTTTCCCTCTTCAGGCTCCAGACCCTCTGCCTTCTCCATTACCACATCTGAATACATCATTATGAGGCGACGGTAAGCATCATACACAAATCTTGGGTTTCCTGTTTTTTTGATAAGACCAGGGATAGTTTCTGAGCAGAGACCAATATTAAGAACAGTCTCCATCATCCCGGGCATTGAGCTTCTTGCACCGGAACGGCAAGAGATAAGCAGCGGATTCTCTTTGTCGCCGAATTTCATCTCCATCACGGCCTCTGTTTTTGCAAGGGCCTCATCTACCTCTTTTTTAAGTTCGGCAGGGAATTGCATGTTGTTCTTGTAAAACTCAACACAAGTCTCTGTTGTAATTGTGAAACCTGCAGGAACCGGAATACCCAGCTTGCACATTTCAGCAAGGTTTGCTCCCTTGCCACCAAGCAGATTCTTCATTGAGCCGTCTCCTTCAGCATCCTTGCCTCCGAAGAAATAAACTCTTTTTAAATCAGACATATTTATAATTATTTGGGTTATTTTTCATTGGGGGTGCAAATATAACAAAAATTCCTTACAATAGTTTGCCCGCAAGCTCTGATAGCTCGCTTCTCTCTCCTTTAGTGAGGTTTATGTGGCAGAAGAGCTCCTGACCATACATTTTTTCACTTAGGTGAGTGAGACCATTTGAGTGAATATCAAGATATGGTGAATCTATCTGATGTATATCTCCGGTAAATACAAGTTTGGATCCCTCACCGGCTCTTGTTATAATTGTTTTTATCTCGTGAGGTGTAAGGTTCTGTGCCTCGTCAACAATAAAAAATACATTTGAAAGGCTACGACCTCTTATATATGCCAGTGGAGATATCAGAAGCTTCTCTGTTCTTAACATCTCTTCAATTCTAATAACCTCTTTGCTTGTGTCTCTGAATGAGTTTTTGATAACACTAAGGTTATCAAAGAGTGGCAGCATATAGGGTCCCAGTTTCTCTTTTATATCTCCCGGTAAAAACCCCATGTCCTGATTTTGTAAAGGGATTACGGGCCTTGATAAAAGTATCTGGTCATATCCCTGCTCCTGCTCAATTGCTGCAGCAAGTGCAAGAAGGGTCTTCCCTGTACCTGCCATACCAGTCAGAGAGACTAGTTTTATATCAGGATTTAAGAGAGCTTCCAGTGCAAATGCTTGTTCGTCATTTCTTGGTTCAATTCCGTATGATTTGACTTTTTTGACTCCAATAAGAGAATCGGACTCATAAGAGTATCTTGCAAGAACAGGGTGAGAACCCTCCTCTCTCTCAATTTTGAAAAGCTGATTTGGAACCACCTTTTTGATTTTGAAATCTTTCAGAGGTGCTCCTCCTCCGTAAAAAAGTTTATCAACGGCAGTCTGTGGTATATCTTTCAGAGTTATTACCTCTTTATGAATACTGGCAACCTGCTCTTCAGTTACTTTGTCTGTCAGGTAATCCTCAGCCATTATCCTGAGAGCTTTGGCCTTCATCCTGAGATTAATGTCTTTGGTTACAAGAATAACACTCCTTTCAGGATAGCTCTCTTTAAGCCATTGTGTTGTTGCAATTATTCTGTGATCAGGTGTATCATCAAAAAAAGATTCGGCCATCTGTTCGCTAAAGGGGTGTCCAAGCTCAATCTTGATTAAACCTTTGCCTTTACCTATCCTTACTCCTTTGTCAAATAACTGGTTGTCAGTTATTTTGTCCATCTCTCTTACAAATTCTCTGGCATTGTAATTGATTGTATCATTACCCTTTTTGAATTTGTCAAGCTCTTCAATTACAGTAATGGGAA
>JAGPLK010000073.1 GCA_018053445.1 Bacteroidales bacterium
CCGGCATTAATAGATTCGCTACCCAGAGATGGTCCAACAACTGTATCCTGTACAATCTTTGCCGGAGCAGGAAGTTTACCTGATTTTAAAACGTTGGCAAGGTCATCTGCCTCCTCTATAGTAAAGTGTCCGCTTATGCTTGACTGTCCCCCAGGTATCTCTCCGTTTACAACAGGATAGGAGTATACCATTCCGTCAAGAACAATTGCAATCTGACGACCAATATTATTAGCTGTCATTGTTGCCCAAATTCTTGCACCCTCTGCATTCATAGCCATACTTACTTCAGGTACGGCACTGTTGTTGCCGAAAGCGCGACGGGCATCAGTTACAACGCCTCCGTCAAGAGGAGCCCTTCCGTCTCTGGTGTTTGCCTTGATAGCAACCAGTTCAAAGATAGTATTAGAAGCATCAATCGGCTTGACAGACCACATTGGTCTTAAATCTGCAGGGAAGATTGCCTGAATTTGAGGTAATCTTAACCATGTACCAATTTTTGCTGTATCTCTGTAATGTGCACGGCCAATACAAGCTCCCGGCAGAAGCTGTCCTTGTGACACATTTGGATTCAAAAGGAAGAAGAGCGGATTTTGTTTTGCAACCGCAGCCTCATCCATTGAGAGAGAATCAGTAGTTATTCCTGCAATAAGCTCCTGAGCAACCTTGGCTGAATCACTAACCTCTGCTGCAACAGCAGTGGTATCCTCTTGTACAGGAGTTACCACCTCTACATCTGCAAGCATATTTTTTATAGAATTATCAGCCTCTGCGAGGTACTGATAAATCTCCTTATTTTCGTAAGTCTCCCAAAACTCAAGTGAAGCTGTTCCCTGAAGAAGTTTTCTTACACGCTCAGGATCCTTTACACCAGGCAACTCAACAAGAATCCTTCCTGAATTTCCAAGTTTCTGAATGTTTGGCTGAGTTACGCCAAATCTGTCAATACGATTTCTAAGAACATTAAAAGAGTTAGAAATAGCACTCTCTGCCTCCTCCCTGATAACAGTAATTACATCTGAGTTTGAAGTCTCAGGCTTAATTCTGTCTCTCATCTCATATGTTCCAAATATCTGAGATAATCTCTGACCGGGAGCAACCTTATCCCACTCCTCTGCAAAAAGAGTTATGAAATCAGTACGGGAACTGGCCATATTTGCCTGTGCCTGCCCCATTGCCTGAACAAAAAGAGGGTTGTTGTTGTAATTGGAAAGAGCGTTTACAAGATCGTAAACTTTTACCTCCAGCATAACATTCATACCACCTCTCAAGTCAAGACCCAGGTTAATCTCCTTCTCCTTTATCTGTTTGTAAGTAAAGCCGAGGAAGACCTTCTCTGCAGTGATTGAGTCCAGGTAGAACCTCTCTTTTGCAAGACGAAGTGAATCCAGGTAAAATGGCTTCTCCAATTCAGAAACCAGAGCAAATGCAGGAGAAACCCTCTCTGCCTCTACGGCAGCCACTGCGTACACTTTTGCCTTTTTTTCCTGGTTCCGTGTTGCCCATGTAAATGACAGCTGATAAATACAAGCCAGGGCGATCAAAATTGCCACTAATTTAATGGCACCTTTACTTTGCATGGAATATCTGTTTTTAATTTAATATAATCCTTCGAAAATTAGCCTACAAAAGTAGTATTTTTTCACAATATATGAAGAATTTCGTAATTTTGTTGTTCACTATTTATTGATTCACTATGAATAAGTCTCACTTCCTGCTTACCATCTGCATGCTGGCAAGTAGCTATACATGCTTACAGGGACAGACAACCAACCCGGAATACGACAGAGCAGAGAAGCTAAGAAGGAGTTACAATTTTGAGGAGGCCTCAAAGATTTACAAAACCCTCCTTAACAGCACAAATGATCCGAATTTCATCAACACTTTAACAATTCAGATTGCCAGAAGCGAAAACGGGGCCGGAATGCTTGAGTATGCGGCAAAGCCTGTTTATCAGGGGCACCATGATGTATCCAAAAAGGATTTTATGCTCTTTATTCCTGACCAGGGTGACCACTTCTGGGCACCGCTGCCCTCAATTTTAGGTTCATCAAATAATGGAAAGACTCCTCTGAATTTTGTTTATACAAATGACTCTGAAAGCACAATATATTTCTCGGCTTTACATAAAGAGGGACACCTGGATTTATATAAGTCAACAAAGATAAACGACACTTTGTGGCACGCCCCTGAACCACTTGGAAATCTTATCAACTCTGCCGGAGATGAGATTCTTCCAGTTATATCAGCAGATGGAAAAGAGCTCTATTTTGCCTCAAACGGACAATATGGTATGGGTGGTTTTGACCTTTATGTATGCCAGCTGGACGAAGTAACAGGCGAATGGGGAGTCCCTCAAAACCTCGGCTTTCCCTATTCTTCCCCTGCCGATGACTATCTGTTTATAAATGACACAGAGAGGTCTCACTCCTATCTGGTATCAAATAGAAGTATCTTCTCTTCTGACAGCGTTAGAATATACAGACTTGCCTTTGAAGTAAACCCGGTTAAGGCGGCCATTGAAGATCCTCAGGAGGCTTTAAAAATCTCTTTACTGCTTCCGCAGGACAATAAAGAGATTCAGGAAGAGAGAGAGCCGGAAAATGTTCCGGATTCCGGAGACTACCCCTCTTTGGTCAGAGAGGTGAGAAAGATTCAGATGCAAATTGACTCCACTATTAAAAATTTAGATCTCCTGAGGAGCCGTTTCTCTCTTCTGTCAAATACTGAAGACAGAAGCTCACTTGAGCGAGAGATCACTTCCGGAGAGATCTATGTCTCTGAAATGAGGGACAAACTCAGAATAGCCGGGAAAGCAGTACAGGAAAAGGAGATTGAGTTTCTAAATAAAGGTGTTTTAATCCCGAGGGAGACCATTCCCGTTCCTGATGCAGAGAAACAAACTCCCTCTTATGATGAGTTTATTATAGAAAAATCTAACCCGGGAAAGATTGTTGTCTCTAAGCTCTTTTTTCCGGAGGAGCCTGCTGACTATACTTTCAGGATTGAAGAGCAGAGCACAATTTATGAAGAGGCACCAGAAAACGGGCTTGCATACAGAATACAACTGGCAGTTGCGGTTAATAAAGCTGATAAAAAGGTTTTCAAAGGCATATCACCGGTATTTGAAACCAAAACGGCAACAGGAAAATGGCTGTACACAGCCGGACATTTTAACAGATACGCAGAGGCATCTTCCGCTCTTGGACAGGTTAAAGGCAGAGGATTCAGAAATGCGATAATAGTCGCATATGATAACGGAAAATCCATTAATGTAAAAAACGCCAGACTTGAAGAGGGGAAGATTTCTGAAACCACAACATATCAAATCAAGATTTCCGGATATCCGGATGAGTTGCCGGCATCTGTGCTCGCTACTATAAGAGCATTAACAGAGAAAGATATTGCTAAGAGACTTTCTGCTACAGGAGAGACCGAATATTACATCGGCCCATTCAGCAATAAAACAGAGGCATCAGATATTGAAAGAGCATTAATAACAGCCGGAACTACCGGAGTTACTGTTGAAGATATAATTAAACCTAAATAAAATGTCGCTAATAATTACTCTGATAATAATAGGATTAATACTCCTCGCAATTGAGGTTCTTATTATTCCTGGTTTTGGGGTAGCAGGTATACTGGGTCTTCTGGCGCTGGCCGGAGCAGCTGTACTGGGATTTACAATGTTCGACACAACTACCGGACTAATTGTACTCGCCGCAATAATTCTTGCAACATCAATCTCCACCTGGCTTATTTTGCGCTCTAAAACATGGAAGAGAGCAACTCTTAAAGAGAAAATCTCCTCCAGGGTTGACACTAATCCGGAAGAGAAGGGGATTACTCCCGGCTCTGTTGGGATAACAACCAGCAGACTTGCACCATCCGGCAAAGCAAGAATTTCAGGAGAGGATGTTGAGGTAGTATCCAGGGAGGGAATAATTTCATCAGGATCTCCCATTGAGGTGATCTCTACAGATGATGGCAAGATAATTGTAAGAAAATCAATTCAATAAAACTTAATAAACATGACAGAAATTACAATCTATTTGGTGTGGATAGGTATATCCCTGGTAGGACTTACAATCCTTCTGTGGTTCTTCCCAATCACCCTGTGGTTTCAGGCACTCATTTCAGGAGTAAGAATTTCACTTCTGCAATTAGTCCTGATGCGCTGGAGAAAGGTTCCTCCTGGAACCATAGTGATGGCTATGATCACAGGTACCAAAGCCGGACTTGAATTAGACGCTAACGAGCTGGAGGCACACTTCCTGGCAAAGGGAAATGTTCCTAATGTAGTTAACGCACTTATATCGGCCGATAAAGCAAACATCCCTCTCAACTTCAAAATGGCAGCTGCCATAGACCTCGCAGGCCGCGACGTATTTGAAGCCGTTCAGATGTCCGTTAATCCCAAGGTGATAAACACCCCTCCCGTTACAGCAGTTGCAAAAGACGGTATCCAGCTTATAGCAAAAGCCCGCGTTACCGTTAGAGCAAACATCAAACAACTCGTGGGAGGAGCTGGCGAAGAGACAGTTCTTGCCCGGGTAGGCGAAGGTATCGTTTCTAGCATCGGCTCAGCAGAGTCTCATAAATCAGTTATGGAAAACCCTGACTCTATTTCAAGAGTGGTTCTTGAAAAGGGTCTGGATGCCGGTACTGCCTTTGAGATTCTCTCAATTGACATCGCCGACATTGACATCGGAAGAAACATCGGTGCCGTCCTTCAGATGGATCAGGCAAATGCCGACAAGAACATCGCCCAGGCCCGTGCAGAAGAGAAACGCGCCATGGCTGTAGCCCTTGAGCAAGAGATGAAAGCCAAAGCCCAGGAGGCCCGCGCCAAAGTAATCGAAGCCGAAGCTCAGATTCCACTTGCAATGGCAGAAGCCTTCCGCTCCGGCAACATGGGCATCATGGACTACTATAAATTCCGCAACATTCAGGCCGACACAGAAATGCGCGAGAACATCGCCAAACCACAGAAGTAAGGCCCAGCAGTAACGAACACTGCTCAGAATATTTGCAGATTCAAAAGAATTTGTATCTTTGCACTCCCTGCGGCCAACCCCGCAGGGTTTTGGTGAGGTGGGTGAGTGGCTGAAACCAGCAGTTTGCTAAACTGCCGAACTCGTAAGGGTTCCGGGGGTTCGAATCCCCCCCTCACCGCCAAAAACAATAAAAGCCAACCCCAAGGGGGTAAAGCAAAAAATAAAGACCGCTTGAGCTAGCTCAAAAGCGGTCTTTTCTTTTGCTTATACGGCCAAAGGCCGAGGCTTTTATTGTTTTTTTAGGCTCCCCCACCCGGGGAACGCCTCGCGCAGCAAGGCAATCCCCCTCATATATATGATTTATAATTAACTATAATTTTGACAACTCCACCAGAGTTCAGATAGCACCTTTGAAATATTTCAGTAATTTTAAGTCATAAAAGAATTGGTGATGAAGTCAGATGAAATTAAAAACTTGTTTAGTCAATTTGAAGCTGCTGCTTCAGAATTTGAAGGTATTGAGTGTTGGAGTGCACGTGAATTACAGGAATTATTAGGATATAGTAAGTGGGAGAATTTTGAAAAAGTAATTCAGAAAGCTAAAGATGCGTGCAATAATGTTGGAGAAAGAGATAACTATCATTTTCCTGACATCAGGAAAACGATCCCAATGCCAAAAGGAGCTGAAAAAGAGATAGATGACATTCTTTTAACAAGATATGCATGTTACTTAATTGCTCAAAATGGAGATAGCCGAAAAGAAGAAATTGCATTTGCACAAAATTACTTCGCCATACAAACACGTAAAGCAGAAGTGGTTGAGGCTCGCATTTTAGAATTTGAAAGAGTAAAAGCTCGTGCGAAATTAAGCCAAACAGAGAAACAACTTTCTGGAATACTTTATGAACGAGGAGTAGACAGTCAAGGATTCGCTATTATAAGGAGCAAGGGGGATCAGGCATTATTCAGACTAAACACCCATACACTAAAACGCAAGTTTGGCGTGCCAGATAGCAGACCTGTTGCCGATTTTCTTCCTACAATAAGTATTAAAGCAAAAGACCTAGCAGCTGAAATGACTGGTCTGAATGTTCAAAATAAAGACTTAAAAGGGCAATTAACAATTGAAAAAGAGCATGTTGACAATAATCTTGCCGTCAGAGAAATGTTGACAAAGAGAGGTATATTTCCTGAAAACCTGCCTCCAGCAGAAGATGTTAAAAAGTTGAAACGTAAGCTTGAAGGAGACGAGAAAAAATTATTGAAAGATTTAAAAAAGAAGAAATAAACATGTTAGTATATTGAAAAGGCTGAATGATACAAAGCATATAACTTTAAAGCAATGTCTGTGATGGGCTGGAAAACCAAATAATTTAACAACAATCAGCTAAACTACACCTATTTATATCAATGAAACCAAAGTATTTAGTTTTAATTTTTTCATTGCTGTTATTCAAAGACATGAGTGCACAGCTTAGAATAAACATTGGTGTAGATACTACAACCGAAAAATCTAAATTGACCATTAACTTCTTCAACAAATATATTACAGACTTCAAAGAGGATAATGAAGTTGACTATACTAAATATTTTTATACCGAAGATGTGGAAAAATTTAGATTGCCGGATAAAACAGCAATCGGTTTGATTGGCAATACAACAAATTATACGCTAGGGGAACCGTACCTAATATCTTTAGATACCAAAGCTGATACGGTGAAAGCTAAAGTATTGTTTGCAGCAACAGACTCTTTTAGTAACCCAACTATTTACTTTATTGCCAACTACTACATAAAGATTGATAATGGCAGGTGTAAATTTTTAGTAAATCAAAATATTGAAACAAAAGAATGGCTAACTAAAACTATTAGAAATGTAACTTTTCATTATCCTTCATACCACACTTTTAACTTCACTAATGCACAGAGCCTAATTATCTCTATTACAAATTTGGAAAAAGCATGGGGGCTAGGACCGATAAAAATTGATTATTATTTTGCTAAGACAAACAGAGAAATTCAGGCAATTAAAGGATTTGATTTTAACTTCTACATGGCCCGCTCGGAATATCCTGGAGGACTAGCATATGAGCAAGAAAAATCTATATATAGCTGGGGACTTGATGAAAATTATTTGCACGAGTTTATTCATATATATTTAAATCCTATTTATCCAAATACTCCTCTAAAAGAGGGTATTGCCACTTTTTATGGAGGCTCAATGGGGACATCTTATAAAGAGCATCTAAAAAGGTTAAATGAGTATATTGCAAAACATCCTGATACTAACATTACAAATCCAATGGAATTTTATTACATGGATGAAAGGACAAATCCACAGTACATTATTCAGGCTTTTATTTGTCATTTGGTGTTTAGCGAGAAAGGAATTAATGGGTTAAAACAGCTATTGAAAATTGAATCTATGGATGAAATATTTAGAAGTGAGTTTTTTGTCGAACCAGACAATCAAAATAAATTCATTCGGGAACAAATAAAAAAATATGTAGACAGCTCACTGTCTCTTTAATAAAGTAGCTCTGTAGAGGTTCGTTAC
>JAGPLK010000074.1 GCA_018053445.1 Bacteroidales bacterium
CTTACAAGCAGAGGGTCGGGGGTTCGACTCCCTCTGCTCCCACAAAGAGAAGACAAAGAGGTTGATCAATTTGGTCAACCTCTTTGTCTTTTTGAAACACAATTATCACATAATCTAATTAAGTATATTCCAGCTAAACCAGACGGCCTCTGAATTGTTATAGTTAATAAAAATTAAAATTTAACTATATGTCTATACTTAATGAATCATATACTCTCAATAACGGAATCAAAATTCCTAAAATAGGATTTGGAACATGGCAGATTCCTCAGGATGTTGCAGAGAGAGCTGTTGCCGATGCCTTATCTGCCGGTTACAGACATATTGATACTGCACTAGCATACAACAACGAAGCGGGTGTTGGCAATGCTATCAGAGAATCTGCTCTTGACAGGGGGGATATATTTGTAACATCCAAACTTCCGGCTGAGATTAAGGGATATGATAATGCTCTCTTTTCATTTGACAAGACTATGAAAAATCTGGGTCTGGAGACTCTTGACCTCTATCTGATTCACGCACCATGGCCATGGAGTGAAATGGGAAAGGATTATACAAAGGAGAATATTGAGTCATGGAGAGCGTTTGTGAGAATTTACAAGGAGGGAAGAGTAAGGGCAATTGGTGTTTCAAATTTCTCAGTAAAAGATATTAAAGCAATTGAGGAGAGTTCTGATATATCCCCAATGGCAAATCAGATTGCATTTTATGCCGGAAGGACACAGGATGAGATCGTAGATTATTGTAACGAGAAGAATATTCTTGTGGAGGCCTACTCTCCTTTAGCTACAGGAAGAGCATTAAAAGATCCTCTGTTAAATCAAATTGCAGCTTCATACGGAGTATCAGTCGCTCAGTTGCTTATAAGATTTACACTTCAGAGGGGAACACTTCCTCTTCCTAAAACTGTAACAAGAGAGAGAATTATTGAGAACTCCAAAGTAGACCATTTTGAAATATCCAAATCGGATATGGAGAGGCTTGGTGCAATAAAAAACGAATACAGATAATCTGACTCTAAGGTTTTTAATAATTTACTTTTTTGCAAAACCCTTTCGCTCCATCTTACCCCAGGAGCGTACTCCTGTCATGTAATGATAGTTTCCTTTAAGTGAAAACCAGACATTCATGGGGTGATTGAAAAATGGTTCAATAAGCGAGATTGCAATAAGTTTTATTAAATCTGAGCTTTTTTTGTATTTAGGGTAAGAGAACTCCTCAAATACAACGGCCCAGACAGAAAAAAGTATTGAAAAAAGATATGTAAAACCAAAAAGGATTAGAAATATATTTATATCCAGCTGGCCTATCGCAATTTGAATAATCATATAGATTATACCTGCAGCCTCAACTATTGGTGTAAGCCATTCAAAAATAACCCAGTATGGTAATCCTAACATTCCAAGGTTACCATATTTATAGTTAAAAATGAGTTTTCTGTGTTTTTTTAGTGTCTCTATAGTCCCTCTGGTCCATCTGTTTCTTTGCCTTGAGAGTATCTTTACCGGCTCAGGAACCTCTGTCCAGCAGAGAGGATCAGGAATATATACAACTCTTGCTATCTCTTTCTGCTCAAACATATACCTTCTCATTCTAATTACCAGCTCCATATCTTCTCCAACTGTTCCGTGGTCATAACCCCCTGCCTTTAAGACTATCTCTCTGTCAAAAAGGCCAAAAGCGCCTGAAATCAGCATCAATCCATTTATTCTGCTCCACGCCAGCCGTCCCATCAAAAAGGCCCTGCTGTACTCAAGAACCTGAACTCTTGCTATCAAATTTTCAGGCAGGTTTACCTCAACAATTTTCCCATCTTTCACCTTGCAGGAGTTTGCAACCCTTATAACTCCACCAACTGCTATAACCCTCTCTTTGTAATCCTCCATAAATGGTTTAACCATTTTGAGGATTGAGTCCTCTTCAAGGATACAATCAACATCTATACAGGCTATAAGATGCTTTGAACTTATGTTTATTCCTGCGTTAAGTGAATCGGCCTTGCCCCCATTCTCCTTATCTACAACCGTTAGTTTTGAGAATGCCTTATTAGTTGATTTATAGACTCCTCTTACGGGTTTTGTTTTAATGTTATATACAACATGAAAATCTACTTTAACAAGGCTGTAATGGGCAATTACCTTCTCCATAGTGTTATCTTTACTGCCGTCGTTGATTATTATTACTTCAAAATCTCCGTAATGGAGCGATAGCAGAGAGCGGATATTCTCTATAATAGTATTGCCTTCGTTGTATGAAGGTGCCAAAATCGATACAGAGGGAGATATTGGAGAAGAGATAATTTTTGAGTAATCTGCAAAGCTGTTTTTTCTTTTGTATTTAATCAGTTCAAAACCTGACATCACTGACAATATGGTGTAGGATGAAAAAATGGCCATAACATAAATGAAGACACCATTTACAAAAAAGTCGTTAATTATGTTGATGATCTCCATGTTATATTCTGGTGTCTTTTGCGTGTGAGATAATTGAAAGTAATTCAGGATCTGCAGAGAGGGCTATCTGATCTAATGCCTCCTCTCCTGTATCTCCTTGCTTAATTATTGCCTTGGCGATTAATATCCTCAGGATAGAATCCTCCTCATAGAGCAGCTGAGACTCATAGAAATGCAGAGACGACGAATCGGAGATTGAGATCATTGCTTTAATAATCTCTCTTTTTATCTCATTACTCTCTTCTTCATAAATTGCAGTAAGCTTTTGAAGTGCCTCAGGTAGTGCCAGCATCTTTAAAGCTTTTACTGCCTCTTTTTTAATACCGGAGTCATTAGATTTCAAACAAAAGATAATTTTATCAAGACTCTCATATTGTTTGAACAATCCGCACATTCTTACTGAGAATTTTATCACATTTGGATTGCTATGCTCAATCCAGTTACCAAACTGAGGGATGACCCTGGTAGCTTTAAATACATCAATCGCATTAACTTGCCACCAATCAGATAATGTAACATTTGGCAAATCAAGAAAAATTTCAGGATTTCCCGGGTGTAAGTAGATCCAGGCGATTTGTGAGTGTGAAATAAGATATTTGTTTTTTGAACGCAGATGTTTTTTAATAATCTCTTCCCCATCCTCAATTTTCATTTGAAGAATTTCAGAAAACCCTTTAACCTTTATATCCCATCTTAAGGATTTTGCTTTTTTAATTGAGTATTTTTCAAGGCCTGCCATTTTAAATAGTACCTCCAGCCTTAATGCGCTGTCTCCGGATAACCCGGAGTGAAGAAGCAGTAACTCTTTAGTGAAAAAGTCCCGTTTTACTCTGCTTCTCAGATGTTTTGACATAATAACCGGGATTGATTCCCCAATATAAAGATTATATGCCCATTCAGTTATGAAATCGACACAGTATTCACTGAACAGATTCTCTTTTCTGATTTTTACTATTTTGGAGAGACGGTTAATTGTAACAACTAACGCAAGGAATATGGAACTGAATATAAATAGTATGCTAAGTAATATAACGCTCCTCACCAGTAATGGAGAGGTTTTGACATAGTCAACCAATTCTGCAGGGATAAATTCCGGCATCATAGTATAAATGTGAGACCAGCAATTAGTGTGAATCTGTTTTTTGCAATATTATTCTGAAACTCTTCTCTTGCATAGCCTGCACCCAAATTAAAAATGTACCAGTTTGCAAATTTTTGTTGATAATCTAATTGTAATCTGTTTGATTTAAGATATTGTAAATCAGGGTTATATGCATATTGCTGAAGGTCGGGTGAGAAGCCGGTACCTAAGTTAAGAGATATGAATGAGTCAGGATCAGAGAGATATCTTCTTGTCGTTAATGTGGCAGATGTGGACCAGTTATTGTCAGAGTAAGAGAAGTATGGTCTTACTGAAAACCACCAGTTACCAGAATACTTTCCTATGGTACCTGTTAATATAATAACCTCACCCTCTTTAAATGAGAGAAGACTCTCCTTTACGAAACTCATATATCTTATTCCGGCTGATGCTTCAAATCCGGAAGGGAGTTTTATATATGGTTCAACAGCTGCTCTCAGAAACGGGAAGTTTATGCTGTTTGAAAGACCGGCATTGAGATAAAGATAGATTCTCTTGCTTAAAATTGGATATGCATCTGCTTCAAACTGATGTCCGTTTTTTTTGATATCTGTTAGCGTAATTGTACCTTAATGAGAGAGAGCCAGATTTTTTAAATTTTTTTGTGTAGGTGAAGGACCCAAATAGCCAGGGGTCGTTTCCCTCAATAAAATCACTCCAGAACTGAAGATGAATTCTGTTTGATTTTTGACCCCTCTTTAATTCTAAATCAGCACGAATCTCTTTACTCTTGAAAACCTCTTTATCAGGGAAGTGTTTCTGTGCAATTTTTGCGTATTCAATGGATGATTTATATCTGCCTGCAGCAAATTCATTGTCTGTGGCTGCTTCAAGGGCATCATAGCTGGATGGGTGCTTTTCCAATATCTCTGATATGATAGTTGCCGCAGAATCGTATTGTGCATTCCATGAGTATATTCTGGCAAGCAGAATAGCTGCATCTGTATTTAAACTGTCTAATGAGAGAATCTCTTTGCAATTTTTGGCCGCAAGTGTGTAGTTGTTCTCTGCGGCAAGCTCTCTGCTTTTTTCAAAAAGATACAGAATTCTTGACTCTTTATCGGCATTGTATTCTTGAGCCTTTAACTCAGAAAAGAGGAATAATGTTAATATAAAGAAAGATATTTGCCAGCTTAAAGACTTCATGATTAGTGTTTTATCTTTTAATTAAAAGTCTCTTTACTCTTATTGATAATTCATTTGGGCTGAATGGTTTTGAAATATAATCATCTGCACCTAACTGAAAGGCTTCAATAATTGTCTCCTCATTCCCTATTCTGCTTAACACAATTATTGGTGTGCTAAGTTTTAGGTCATTTCTTACTTTGTTTACCAATTCCAGACCACTGCAGAAAGGCATCAGCAGATCTGTCATGATAAGGTCATATTCGTTTGCCGATACCTTTTCAGAAGCCTGATTCCCGTCTGTGGCAACATCTATTGAATAGCCATCGTTTTTTTAATCTGTGTTCGATTGCTTTGGAAATAATTATATCGTCCTCGCAAACAAGAAACCTCATAAGCTATAGTTTTTTTAAATCTGCAATGCCCTGGTTTATCATATCCTCTGCCTCCACAACCATCTCAGTTTCGATAATACCATTTGCTGCACTTTTTTCAATTTTCTCAACCACAGGAACTGCGTAGTTTAATCCAACAACAAATAGATCTGACATTATTTTATGAGCTGCAAACCTAAGTGCTGGTGCGTCATTAGCTTTTGCACTATCTGTGATTGATTTTAACATTGATGGGGCATTATCAATAAAAAGATTGACAATCTCCATAAAAAACTCATGATTTCCGTCTGACATCTCTTTTAAAAGAGACATATCAGGTTGAGGGTAAATTTTGTTTTCTGACTGGGACATAATATTCTGTTTTAATCGTATAAATTTAAGAAATCTCTTTTAATATCCAAGGTGTTCACCCTGTGCAATTCTCTTAAAATGGAAAAGATGCAAGTCCAGTGAATAGACCCAGTGAACCCAGGTGTGGTTACCGGGACTTAAGAGAAGAATGTTCTTTATGTCTAAAGAATCACATTTGTCAGTAAAGTCGCGGGAACTTTTTGCCAGAGCGTCACTTTTACCGCAACTTATCAAGATTATCCTCTCCTTTAGTAAGTTATTTTTCTCAGTCTGTTCTTTAAAACCATTAAGTCTGTTAAGAGCTGACTGCTTTGAATAGTTGTCGTTTTCCACAAAGTATGGCCCAAGCACTTTGGGAATGTCACTTGTTTTTAATCTGGTATCCTCAAGATTCAATACTCCGGACATACTTCCGGCAGCCCTGAATTTTGAAATATCATCCAGGAAAACATTTACAGCCCCGTGTCCACCCATACTTAACCCGGATATAAATGTCTTTTCAGGATCAAGGGAATAATCTTTCATTATCAAAGGATAAAGCTCTTCGTGAAAAAATGTTCTCCATTGCATTCCTCCGGAGACAGTGCTATTGACATACCAGCTGTTATAGAAACCATCAGGAGTAATAATTATAAATCCATATTTATCACTCATTTTTTGAAGGTCTGCTTTGTCATTCCAGTTGCGCCAGTTGCCACTCCATCCGTGAAGAAGGAATAGTGCCGGGATGCTCTCTCCTGAATAACCTGTAGGCGTATGAACAAGGATAGTATCATCGCAACCAAGGTGCTTAGATTTAATTATAATCTCTCTTTTTGAAGCATGTATCTGTGTGCAAAATCCCACTAACAGGAGAGTAATCAGAAGTTTTAGACCTTTCATTTTTTTACATTAATAATTATTATCCAAAATTAGCCTAAATTTGTACTAGTCACACATTTTTTTATTTATTCGCTATCAAATGATTTTTTCAGAGTGGTATAAAAAATATTACAGTATACTCTTCTTTGTTCTTGCAGCATTTACCGGCATGCTGATGCTCCCGGCAGAGGGGAAATTTAAATATGAATATCAGAAGGGCAGACCCTGGCTCTATGAAACTCTGATAGCCCCTGTTGATTTTCCCATATTAAAGAGCGAGCAGGAGTTAAGGGCCGAGAGAAGTATGGCTGCCTCCAAAAGTCCTGCATGTTATAATGTAGAACAGGAGGCCATGATTAGCACTAGAGAGGAGCTCCTCACTTTTTTTTCAAGCCTTTCTTCAGATTCTCTGATTTTACTTGATAGCAGAGTAGCATATCTTTACGACAAGGGGATAACTGAAAGAATGGATGGGGGAAATCCTCTTTCAAGAGTGCTTATCTCAGATAATAATTTTACCCTGAAAGAGAGACCTGCGGCAGAGATTTTCTCTATTGAATCAGCGATAGCTTTTATTAACGAATTTGCCACACTCTCCAGAGATAAGTTAACCAAACTGGAGTCCCTGATTAAGCCTAATCTGATATATGACAAAGAGGCTACCGAGTTGGCAAGAAGAGAGGCTGTTCAAAAGATATCTCCAACAAAAGGAGTCCTTTATGCAGGCCAGGTAATAGTAGCCCAGGGGGAGACAATTACAGCTGAGATAGAACAACTTCTTGATTCATATAAAGCGGAATATGAAATTAGTATGGGCTTTTCAGGAAGCTTACTTGTGTTGAAATCCGGACAACTTCTTATCTGTTTAGCGCTGTTCTTGTTACTATATATTACTTTATACTTTACAAAAAGAGAGATTTTAAAAGAGAAGAGAAAACTTCTGTTTGTACTAATGTTGGTGCTTTTCTCAATTCTCGTTACAATTGTTGTAAGAGGGATAAGCCCCTCATATCTTTTTATCATTCCTTTTTCTGTTTTCGCTCTTTATCTCTGCTCATTTTTCAATACAAAGATGGTATTGCCGGTCTATATTGTAATAATTCTACCGGT
>JAGPLK010000075.1 GCA_018053445.1 Bacteroidales bacterium
CGTACTACTTTAAATTGTACTTGTCTTCCAAAATGTCAATGAACTTACCGATAAAAAACGGGACTAATCGCTCTTGTCCCTGCCCCTCGTTAACCGGTGTTCCGTTTGGGGAGTGCAAAGGTAGGCAACATTTTTAAAGAAACAAATTTTATTGAAAAATATTCTCCAAAAAACCACAAAAAAATCTTATCACGCTGAATATCTGTAGTATTTGATATAATACAAAGTGAGCAAACTTCTAATCTGTTCATAACCTGACTCCCTTGCGACAGATGCAGCTTGCGCTAAAATCTGTGGATCAATTACATAATAGTCGTGTTGCAGGATATGCCTGACAATACCTATCTGTCCATGACGACAAGCAACAATTAGAGGAGAGATTCCTTTCTTCTCAATTTCGTTTAAAATTGGCTTCCCATCTGAAATACTTGAGAGAATAGCAATATTCCCATTTTCACAAGCCTCCAGAATCTTACCGGAGGTGCAGTCTAAGCCTGGATAATCAAAGTGTTCCATATCGTTTCTTCAATTTGAACGAAACAAAGGAAGCACATTATTTTGCCAACTTATGACAATAGTTACTCTACCGAGAATTCTTTTACATAAACGAAAGGCTCTCCTAATTCGCTCACCCCCTGAATAACTATCTTATACCTACCCTCTACAGATGGAGTTAAAAGGTTAACCCTTCTCTCTCCAAGTGCAGGAATTGTCAAAATTGGATCCCAGTATATGGTGTTTCTAAAATCTGGATATTTGCCTTTTTCAATCTCTTGTCCCGATAATTTTGAGAATGGTTGTGTGCCGTCAAAATCAACGATCCTGACATTCTTGTCAAATGAGAGACCGGGATACTTTCCTGAGTATGTTTTAAAATTGGCGATTCCGGTGTAGCTTAGATTACCTATATAGTACCTGTCACCATAGATAGACAAACTTTTAACCTTTAAAGGATCATAGTCCAGCACTTTTGACTGTTCAAATATGGGAATCCCGTCTATAAGCACAAGCGTGTTATCTCTTGAGTAAGATACCGAATTAAACGAGTCATCCCATCTTATGTGTATCTGCGCTTTTTTATCACTTCTCCGGTATCTTAACTCAGCAACATATTCAATAATCACCTCCTCCATAACAGGGAATCTGGTATAGTCGTCCAAAAGGTATACCTTTTTTTTACCTCCAAGAAATGGGTTGTGCCGGGGGATGGTAAAATCAATCAGGCTATCTGTTCCAAATCTTTTATTCACCTGCATGCCAAAACTTCTCTCTTCAAGCGCTGGCGCCATTGATGAATGTAATATCAGCTGTTCTGCCGGAATTACTTCAGGATGGATAAAGGGGTCTTGCAATTCAACAGTAAACTTTGATGCTGTATCTTTGGGAACCACCTCAAGAACGCACTCTCTTTTTCCGTAAATATTATCTGTAAAAAATGAGACTTCACCCTTCTTGTCAGAGACTGCAGTATAAATTTCACCATCCCCACCCGGGATTGAGAGAAATACATTCATTCCGGTAAGATCTTCGTATTTTGTACCATTTGCAGGGACTATTCTGCCCTTAACAATTTCACCTTCGTATTCAGGGATGAATCCGCCCGCAAAAATTCCGGAGTAGGATCCGATTTTACCATTTAAAAAAGTGTTGATGTAAATATTATCATAGTCTGGAAGCTTATCATCCTTATAAACTGATACGCTTGCGGAAATGCTGTTACTTATGAGATTTGACAAAGAAAGTTCATATGAGCTGTTTGGCTTAAGTAAACCATTTAACGGCACCATGACTTCAAATGATTTGTTGTTTGTTATGTTATTGCTCTTCGCAATAACCTTTACTTCACCACTATCTCTTGCAATTTTCACTCCTGATAACCTCTCGGCTGTCAATGTGTTGTATATAGATACCCTCTTTTCGAATAACGGAAGAGGTTTTTCATTTCGCATATATGATGTATAGGCTACAATTTTATATACTCCGGTTGGAAGAGTTAAAGGTAATTGGATATAAGCAGAGCCTCTCCCACTCTTTAAAGCCATTTTTGCGTTTAGCACCGGTCTCTTCTCTGCATATATCTCTATATACATTAAAGAACTTATATCTGAGACTCTCCTTTTGCCGTTTTCAATTTTAAAACTGAACCCTGATAACCAAATGTTCTCTCCTGCCACATAATTCTCCTTATCCGTAGAGAGGAAAACTCTTTCAACGACAATCTGCCCCAATAATCGGGAGGAAATAAGACAAAATAAAAGTATTGTAAAAATTATTCTCTTCATTGATTTGCTATTTATGGTCGTTTGGCCAGAATGATGGTTTGTTTTTTGTTCCTCTTAATCGGCAATCCACACAAGCATCCCTGGACCAAATACTCTCTCTGTCCATAGGGTTATTTGAGATCACAAGATATCCATCCTGATACAATGCCAGCCATGTTCTTGGGGGATCCTCCTTTTCCGGCACGATCAATTCACAATCATGGTAACTGGAGTATATATCCATCTCTGCATCCGATGCAAAGAACCTCATAGTTGATATTTCAACAGCACTTATAAACCCAAGAACGACTTCAGATGGATCACTGACACATCTTATATTCCCATATATTTCACTTGGCTGAGGAGAAAAAATGCCTCCAACCTTATCTGAGTTTTTTCTGATATTTTCCCAATATAGATAAGCTTCTCTGGTAATAGCTCTCTGAGAAACTTCAATTGAGTAGAGTATTGATATTCTGTCGTCGCTTTTGCCCATAGATACCAAAGGCATTTCATGAACCTTGTCTTGGGAGAGATGGCTTGTACTTGCTATCAGGATTGATTTTGAGACTCCCTTATTCCAGCAGAAGAAGATATTGTCTTCGTATGGCAGTTCATCTATTTGTCCTGTTTTAGGATTATAGGTGTATGATGCAAAATTGTGTGCGGAAAATTCCCAGTCTTCAGTATATGTCCATCTGTAATATTTTGTTCTGTTTGAAGGATCTTCTGTACTAACATGAAAAGTGACACTCTGTTTAACGGTGTCTCTTTTAAAACCAATATCTTTTATTGGAGGAGAGGTTAATACAGATAAGAGTTCTGATTCATAAAGATTGCCTCCCTGGAGAGAGACACAGAGTTTATACTTCTGACTTTTATCAAGAACCAGATTCTGAGTTCTGTATACAATAACAGAACCATTAATACTCTGCTGGGCAAAGAACTTAACTCCTTTTTCGCTCTCTATCCATACTGCTGCTCCCTTGATATAAGTGGTCTTGTTCAGATCTTTTAATCTCTGGGTCCTGCTTAAATAAACCTCTGTTACCCCTTTTGAATTGATATCGCCCTCAATTACCAGTATATTGTCTGATCCCTCGTACCCTACCGGTTCAAAGGGTGTAACACAACTTAAGGGCAGACATAAAAGAAGAAAAAATATAAATGTTGATTTTGTGAACTTCATGTCTGCTCAGAATTTAATATTATAAGTAATATAAGGAATAGGTGCACCAAAGATCGAGAGCTTATACCCTTTAATCTTGCTACCGCTGTGTGTATCGTAATAGATGGAATATGCATTTTTTCGTCCGGTAAGATTGTATACTCCTAATGTAATAGTACTGTGGGTTAAAAGTGTCAGATTATGACTAGGCTCGATATTAATTGAGAAATCCATCCGGAAGTAATCAGGAATTCTGTATGCATTTCTGTCTGAATAAAACAGCCTGTAACCATTTCCGTAATTATATTTACTCAACGGTATTGTAACGGGCCTACCTGATGAGTAATCTACATTGAGAGAGACACTAAATCTTTGTGTGAATTTGTAATTTGCAACAAGTTTAATCTCGTGAGGTTTGTCATATGATGCGGAATACCAATTGCCTTTATTAATAAGCATCTCCCCGGACTCCGGCACCTGTTTAAGCATTGTTCTTGAATATGTATATGCCATCCATCCGTTAAGTTTACCCAGTGGTTTTTTAAGCATTATCTCGGCACCGTATGCTCTTCCCACTGTTTTAACCACATCCCTTTCAATAAATTTATTCATTGTTATTACCGCCCCGCTCTTATAATCAAGATAGTTATCCATCTCTTTGTAATAACCCTCCACAGACAGCTCAATCCTCCTTCCGAAAATATTACCGTAAAAACCAGCTGCTGCTTGCCAGCCGGTTTGAGGAGATATATTTGCATCGCTTAGTTTCCATATATCAGTAGGAGATATTGCAGTTGTATTAGAGAGCATATGAATATTTTGTCTCATACTGTTAAAACCTGCTTTCAAAGAGAAGTCATTATTAAACGCATATCTGGCAGAGACTCTGAATTCCGGTCCCAAATAGGGTTTAACCATTTTACCTGAGGGGACAATGGTGCTGTCAACAATAGTCGACTCGCTCCTGGGTTCTCCCGGATAATAGTTAAAGTAGGTTTTCTCTCCCAGAGCAGAGTAAAGAGAATATCTCAGTCCAAGTTCAAGAGAGAGTTTATCTGTAATACTCCAGGTATCTCCAACATAGAGTGCAGATTCAACACCCTTCTCAAGTGGAAGTTTTCTGGGGACAACAATTGATTCCGCTCCCTCCGGCACCAATGATCCGGGACTCAGATGATAAAATATGGTATTAAGGCCATAATTAAGAGAGTGCTTTTCATTAATAAGCCAGTTAAAATTAGCTCTGACAAATCCTTGCTTTATATTAAAGTCCATTGTATAGGCATTTACAGGATTGCCAAAGTCACTTGTTTTATAATTATAGAGGTCATAGCCGGCAGAAATAACCAAATTATGGCTCTCGTTTATAATGCTCCGCCATTTCAGGGAAGCATTTGCGTTTTGATAAGCAAAAGTTGTGTCATTACTGAATTTAAATCCATCTCTTGAATAGTATCCATTTAAATAGAGTGTATTCTTATTGTCAACTTTATAACTTAGGCCGGCTGTAAAATCCTGAAATGTTGCTGATCCGTTTTTATATTCAGTGTTCTCCGGAAGAAGGCCAAGAATCCAATCTGAATAAGTTGTTCTAACACCTACTATGAAATTTAATTTATCCTTGATAACCGGGCCCTCTATATGAAATTTCCCTGTCAAAAGCCCTATTCCGGCTGAGCCTGTAATCTTTTTACTATTGCCCTCTCGGCTGTTGATTTCAAGGACAGAGGAGATCCTTCCTCCAAATCTTGCAGGTATTGTACTTTTATAAAGCTCGATGTCATTAACGATATCTGCATTAAATGCTGAAAAAAGACCAAAAAGGTGAGTCGGATTAAAAATAGTCCCATCATTAAACAGAATCAGATTCTGATCTGTTGCGCCACCTCTTACATTAAATCCTCCTGAGGCTTCGCCTACCGATTTTACTCCGGGAAGAGTTAGTACAATTTTTAATACATCGGCCTCGCCAAAAGCGGCCGGAACATGTTTAATCCTGTCAATCCTAACCTTTTCCAAACCCATTTGGGTACTTCTGAGATTGTGGGTGTTTTCTGCTGAAAGAACCACCCCTTTAAGAGAGTAAACTCTCTCTTTCAGAAGGACATCTAATCCCCCATCTCCGTATAGTTCTACCATAAGGTCAGAATCTTCATAGCCGTAACCTTTAAATTTCAACATTCTTGAACCTGGCTGAAGAGATATTCTGTAAAAACCATATGAATCAGTAACTGCAAATGTTTTATTATCTGATGCGACAGAAATTCCTATCAAAGGCTCCCCACTGTCAAGGTCTTTAATGTATCCGCTAATAACAGCTCTTCCACCTTTTGAAATTCTTGAAGGATCTCCAACTTTATAAATCTTGTTTTGGGACATTGCTATGCTTTCAGTTCCGGAAAAGAGTGATGAAACTGAATTATCAGAGAGAGTATCTTCCCCTTCATTAAAGAAGGCTACAGGCAAACTCATCTGCAATACATCCTCTTTCAATACAAAGATATGCTCGCCTCTGATTGTTGCTGAATATCCTTGTCTTCTTAACTCGGAGGATAAATTCCTTAAGAAATCTTTCCTTGATGAACTAAGCGATATTTTTAATGAGTCAGAATATGCAGATTTGGGGAAATAGACTTTTAACCCCGCCTCTCGTCTGGCTACAGAAATCACGGAATCCGGACCGGCCATACTAAGAACGAATACATTTTGCTGTCCATAAGCAAATAAAGAAAAAGTACTACAGAAAAGTATAAACAATAATTTAATTCTCATCGCTTTCTTAGGTTGTTAATTTCTGCAAACTTCACAACCTCAAGAATTGAGTTATCCTTGTCGTTTGTAAAATTTAGTTTTGACTCTCTGATAAATCGTTTAATCTCCTTTTTAATCTGTGGATAGATTTTAATCAAATCGCGTCTGTTGGCAGCTTTATTCCACTTACCACCGGTATAAATATGAAAATTTTCTTCATGTTTGAATATTCTTCTGAGAGTTCCTGATGTAGCCGATTGAGGTATCTCCTCAACATAAATTTTCTTAACTTTCTTTAGAAGAGTATCTCTCCCGGAATATTGAAGCTGATAATAACCGGATTCAGGTGAAAGAGAATTAAAACTATTGTAATAAATAAAATTCTTACCTGCTATGTTAAATGAATTTACAAATTCTTTATTTACTATGACTGTTGATATTGATTCAGGTATTTTTATTATAAGTTCATCTATATGGCAATTAAGATTGATCTCAACATCTGTGTATTTTTTCCCGTTAAATATTATACTCCCTGTGTGAAATTTTTCATTTATAAGATAATATGAGCCTTCATGTTTGAAGTGATAACTAAAAGGGGCATTACCTCTGTATATTACAGAGTTAATATCCGCCTCTTCCATAAAAGATTTAAAATATTCATCTGATTGTGCATTCAGAGATAGCGATGAGATTATTAGAGATAATAATCCCAAAGAGAGATTTTTCATATGTGTTATTGGTTAAGTAACACAAATGTATAAAAAAAAGAGTCTGATGATAATTAAATCATCAGACTCTTGTAAAAGATGGCGGCTACCTACTCTCCCACTTGGTATAGCAGTACCATCGGCGCAAGCGGGCTTAACTTCTCTGTTCGGAATGGGAAGAGGTGGAACCCCGCCGCTATAGCCACCTTAATAAGGTTGCGCTCTTCAGCGTATATAATTAAGAGAGAGATTTAGTCAATAAAGACTCTGTCCTGTCATATGCAATACAAAAGTATCGCACGCGCATTTATAAGAAGCCTATCGGGTTATTAGTACTGCTCGGCTTTGACATTACTGCCTTTACACCTGCAGCCTATCGACGTGGTAGTCTTCCACGACCCTCAAGGGAAGTCTCATCTTGGGGCTAGCTTCGCGCTTAGATGCTTTCAGCGCTTATCTAAACCGCACATAGCTACCCGGCGGTGCAGCTGGCGCC
>JAGPLK010000023.1 GCA_018053445.1 Bacteroidales bacterium
GCGTAACTTGCAGAGTCTGTCAACTCTTTGGATACTTGTACTGAATCTGCGGTCTTTTTCTCTCCGCATGAAGAGATCATAACTGAAGCAAGGGCTACAATTGCAATCGATTTTAATGTTTTCATCTAAATATTGTTTATTGGTTTATAATTCTTTGTTGAAAAGTATATGGCAATAAGTCCTGCTATCGCTGCGACAAATGAAGTGATTAAGATAACAGCTTTCCCCATATTTACCATGTGTATCCCTGAGAATGCCAGATTGTCAATAAAGATTGACATAGTAAAACCTATTCCGGCTATAATTCCGGCGGATAGGATTTGCATCCAGCTGATATCGCCTGGTAAATCTGCAATTTTAAGCTTTACAGATATCCAGCTCGCAAGGAAAATTCCAATAGGTTTTCCTGCAAGCAGGCCAAGGAATATTCCAGGAACTATTGGCTCAAGAGGAGGTGTGAAAAGAGATAAATCTATCTTTACCCCAGCGTTGGCAAGCGCAAAAATGGGCATAATTAAGAAAGTCACCCAAGGATGAAGACCATGTTCAAATTTAATCATTAATGGGTGAACCTGTTTTAGCTTATGATGCATGTTGTGGATAACCTGTTGCTGTACAGTATTAGCAAGTACCTCAATTTTGTGGCTACTTTCTGCGCTAAATTTGTTTAGAAGGTATTTCATTCCAACGATAAAACGCACCTCATTGATTGTTGTTTTTCCAGGTATTGTCATTGCAACAAGAACACCTGCTATTGTAGCGTGTATCCCTGAGCCAAGGAAAAGGAGCCAAACTATGACACCAGGTATAATATACATAGAAGGTCTCCTGACTTTCATGTAATTAAGCATTACCATAATCGCCAGGACACAAGCAGCAGAAATTAGTAGTGTAAAGTTTATTTCATTTGTAGGATAGAAAACGGCAAGTACAATAATAGCACCCAAGTCATCAACAATAGCAAGAGCTGTCAGGAATATTTTCAGTGAGAGAGGAACTCGTTTTCCAAGAAGTGATAAAATACCTAAAGCAAAAGCAATATCTGTAGCCATTGGGATTCCCCATCCATTTGCGCTAACTTCGCCGTTATTAAACATAAAATATATAAGAGCGGGAACAACCATTCCACCCAAAGCTGCAAAAATTGGCAGAGCTGCTTGTTTAACAGATGATAGTTCTCCTACTAATATTTCTCTCTTGATTTCTAATCCTACTACGAAAAAGAAAATTGCCATTAATCCATCATTAATCCAATGGAGAATTGACATTTTGAATTCGAAAGCACCAATTTTAAAGCCAAGATATAGATTAAGATAGTCCTGAATATGAGACCATGAAGGCACATTGGCAATCGTAATTGCAGCAATTGCACAAACCATTAAAACAATGCCACCTGATGACTGATTTCTGAAAAAAGTTTGAAAAACATTTCGCAACTCAAAACCCCTGTTATATCTGATAATTTTCTTTAGAACATCCATCTATTTAGAGAAGTTTTTATTTAGTTTAACATATTGGGCAATCTTGTAGAGAATCCTTGCCCCAACATTGGCATCCCACTCTTCGTTTTTGCCAGGAGAGACTTCACATAGATCAAATCCAATGATTTTTCTATTAGAATGTGCCAGCATATGAAGGAGATAGTCTACCTCTCTGAAACTTAGACCGCCGGGAACAGGAGTGCCTGTATTGGGACAAAGATCAGGTGATAATCCGTCAATATCAAAGCTGATATAGACATTAGATGGCAAGCTTGAGACAATCTCTTCGCACTGTTTTTTCCAACTTTTACCTTCGAACAGGTTATTCTTTATTTCAATGTCTGTATAACACCGAATTCTTGGGTCCGTATTAATAATTTCCGCCTCCTCTTCGCAGAAATCTCTTATTCCTACCTGAGTAAGCTGAGATATCTGATTTATTTCGTTCAGGGCATTATACATAATAGAGGCGTGTGAGTATGTAAAGCCTTCATATGCTTTTCTTAAATCTGCATGAGCGTCAATATGTAAAATTCCAAATTCATCGCATAGTTGGGAAACGGCTTTCATGTTTCCCAAAGGGACACTATGATCACCACCTACGATTCCGGTAACCTTTCCTTTTGCAATTAACTCTCTGCAAGAGTTGTAAACCAGGGTGTTGATGCTTTCACTGGCTCTGTTTACCTTCTCAATCTCACCTGCAAACTCACTCTGTTCTTTCCCATTTTCAAGACCTTCAATAACAGATTCTGCTATTTTTCTGAATTTCTTGTTCTCTTTTTCAATCTCTTTACTGGTAGGCAGCGTTCCAATTTTTGTCTTCCAAGCATTAGGAACATTAACATCATAAAGATCCACCTGGAGTGATGCCTCCATAATTGCTCCGGGCCCTTTGTGGGTTCCTGCCCTGTATGATGTTGTGACATCCCAGGGAACAGATATGAGTGCAATTTCAGACTCCTCCAGGCTGTACGGAAGAGCGAAGTAATTTCCGTTCGCCATTCCCGGGTCGTTGGGGTTGAAATTTGACATATTTATCCTTATTTACAGTATAGTTTAAAATCTTTCATCAATGCTCTCAGTCTCTTTCGTAAAAAATTTTGCGAAAATGAAACTATTCGATAACTTAGGGGAACAAAGGTAACTTTTTTTAACGAAATTTTGAATTTTTCGGACACACAATAAATATGCAAACCAGTTCTGAGTTTTTGCACAATCAGCTTAAGCAATTTTTCGGCTTTGATAGCTTCAAAGGTGAACAGGAGGAGGTCATAAGGCACCTCATGTCAGGCAATGATTCTTTTGTTCTGATGCCTACAGGTGGAGGGAAATCCCTTTGCTATCAGCTTCCGGCGCTGCTGATGCCGGGAGTCGCAATTATTATATCACCACTTATTGCTTTAATGAAGAATCAGGTTGATGCAATAAGGGGATTTGTCATTGAAAAGGAGGGGATTGCTCACTTCTTGAATTCATCGCTAAACAAAGCTCAGATTCAGGAGGTAAAGGATGATCTTCTATCCGGACAGACAAAACTGCTATATGTTGCACCTGAGTCTCTTACAAAAGAGGAGAATATTAATCTTCTTAAACAGGTAAAAATATCATTTTATGCAGTTGATGAGGCACACTGTATCTCTGAATGGGGTCACGATTTTCGCCCGGAGTACAGGAGAATTAACTCCATTGTCCAGGAGATTGGTGAGGCTCCCGTAATTGCTCTTACTGCTACTGCAACTCCTAAGGTTCAAAATGATATTCAGCGAAACCTGGGTATGCTGGATGCAAAGGTTTTCAAAACATCTTTCAACAGACAAAATTTATACTACGAAATTCGATCAAAGGTTAACACTGAGAGAGAGATTATCAAATTCATAAAATCTAATCAGGGTAAATCAGGAATTATTTATTGTCTGAGCAGAAAAAAAGTTGAAGAGGTCGCACAGCTTCTCTCTGTTAATGGGATCAAGGCTCTTCCGTACCACGCGGGTCTTGATGCATCAACCAGAGCATCCAATCAGGATAAATTTTTAATGGAAGATGTTGATGTAATTGTTGCAACGATAGCTTTTGGTATGGGTATCGATAAACCCGATGTAAGATTTGTAATTCATTACGATATTCCTAAAAGTCTGGAGAGCTACTATCAGGAGACCGGCAGATCAGGAAGAGATGGAGGAGAGGGTAAATGCATTGCTTTTTATTCATACAAAGACATTCAGAAGCTTGAGAAATTTATGCAGGGAAAGCCGATTTCAGAACAAGAGATTGGCAGACAGCTCCTTTTGGAGACTGCTGCATACGCCGAGTCCAGTCTTTGCAGGAGAAAGATATTGTTGAACTATTTTGGTGAGGAGTATACGGAGGATAATTGTGGCGCTTGTGATAACTGCCTTGTCCCTAAAAAAATGTTTGATGGCAAGGAGGAGGTGGCTCTGCTTCTTGAGCTTATACTATCGATGAAGGAGCAGTTTAAAGCAGAGCATCTTGCAAATATTCTTGCAGGAGTCTCCAACTCAATAATAAAGTCCTACAATCATCATAATATAGAATTCTTTGGAGCGGGAAAATCAAAAGGTGTCAGATTTTGGCTGGCGGTAATCCGTCAGTCTCTTGTTCATCATCTTATTGAAAAAGATATTGAGCGCTACGGATTAATCTCCTGTACTGATGCGGGAAAAGCATTTTTTGAAAATCCGGTTGAGATAATGCTTGCTGAAGACAGGGAGTACGCCGATGGAGAGTCGGATGATGAGCCGGTTGTCTCCGGCGGCTCAAAATCCTCTTCTGCAGGCGATGAAATACTCCTGGCGATGCTGAAGGATTTAAGACAGTCGGTATCAAAGAGGTATAAACTCCCTCCTTTTGTAGTTTTTTCTGATCCATCTCTTGAGGATATGTCAATACATTATCCAATATCTCTTGAAGAGCTCAAGAATTGTCAGGGAGTAGGAGAGGGCAAGGCTAAGAAATTTGGAAAGGAGTTTGTTGAGCTTATCTCAAAATATGTTACTGAAAACGAAATAGAGAGACCTGTAGATTTTGTTGTAAAATCAGTAGTTAATAAATCTGCAATTAAAGTGTCTATAATACAGGGGATTGACAGAAAATTGCCTTTGGAAGATATTGCTGAATCAAAGGGGTTGGAGATGGATGAAATCCTGAATGAAATTGAGGCTATCGTTAATTCCGGTACTAAAATAAATATCGACTATTATATCCGTCAAACAATTGATGAGGATAAAACAGACGATATTTATGAGTATTTCAGGACGGAAGCAGTCTCAGACTCCCTTAAGGAGGCCTCAGACGAGCTTGGCCGAGGCTATACTGAGGAGGAGATAAGGCTGGTCCGGATAAAATTCCTCGCAGAAATGGGCAACTGATTTATTTAAGTCTAACCGCAGTGATAATAAAGCTCTACAAGCTCCTTCATTTTTGAGGGATCGTTTTTAGTCTCACTTCTGATATCTTTATCGTTGTAAGATTTTAATTTCTTTATTACTCCGTCAATAAGTGAAGGAGAGAAAACCCCATCTTTTTCATAAATGGATCTTTTCTTTTCCAACTCCTCTGCAGATTCCCAGCAGGATGCAGGGAGCTGTTCCAGGGATAGTAATTTCTCCTCATGCTTTTTATCATGAATGTTTACATCCACATAGCATCTATCTGCAATCTCCAGAGCACTTGGATTTTCAAAACCGGTCCTTGCCGCAACAACCAAACCGGCTAGCATCATATATATGTCAGCAGATCCATCAGGGGATCTCATCTCAACGGTCTGCTTATCAAATATCATATCCTCTCTAGGTTTCTCATTTGGATTTGCGATTGACAACATATCATGTCCGCCTGTCCATCCAAGAGGGACCCTTACAAGAACAGATCTGTTCCTGTCTCCCCAGCAAATACTTGTTGGAGCTTCCTGGTGAGGAACAAGTCTGAAATATGATGTAGGATTAGTGTTCCCAAAAGCAGTCAGGGATGATGCACACTGCATATACCCTGCAATAGCCCTCTTTGCAAGTATGGAAAGAGAACCATTCTCTGTCATTACAGATTTTCCGTCTTTGACCATTCTTGTATGAAAGTGAAGCCCGCTTCCCGCCTTTCCAATTGTAATTTTTGGTGCAAAGGTTACATCCAGTCCATATTTGAAAGCAAGAGTTCTTATAATCCATTTAGCAATGACAAGCTGATCCGCAGCAGATTCTACCGGGGAGACAAGAAACTCAATCTCATTTTGCTCATATACCTTACCATCTTGTGTGAAATTGCCAACTTCAGAGTGTCCGTATTTTATCATCCCTCCTGTCTGAGCAATGAGGTTCATTGCCTCAGTTCGGAAATGCTCAAATTTTGTAAAAGGTTCTGACTCGTGATATCCTTTTTGATTTACAGCCGGGAAAAGAGGCTCCTCAATATCGCAAACATAAAACTCCAGCTCTCCCATAGCCTCAAAGGCTAGTCCGGTTGATTTGGTAAAAGATTTAGCCGCTTTTCTGAGAGTATATTCCGGAGAGCTCTCCAATGGGGTGCTGTCTTTTGTAAAGTATGAACATAGAAGTCCCAGCGCAGGAATCTCAGAAAATGGATCTGCGAATGCTGTTGAAAACCGCGGAATTACATAAAGATCGCTTGAACCTGCTTCAATAAAAGGGAAGAGACTGGAGCCATCAACTCTCTCTCCGTATGTAAGAATTGACTCGGCATAGTCCAGACTGGTAACAGGGAAGTTGAGTGTTTTCAGCCTTCCGTCTGCAGCTACATATCTAAAATTAATAAGTCTGATCTCTTTGTCTGTAATGTACTGAAGGATGTCTTTTTTTGTAAATTCAGACTGTGGTTTATTGAGATGTTTTACCAGCGGATTAATGTTGTATCGTAATTTTGAATCCATAGATTACTAATGGTTAATGTTTAAGATTCGGCAAATATAGTAAAAGGATGATTTAGTTTTTTAATAACTTTGTGGGCTATGTTTCCAAAGAAAAAAGTTTATATAATATCAGCCATCCTGGTTGCATCTGTCGCTATTACAATTATTGCAATTGTTAAGTTGGGAGGTAATAAAGAGAAGGCATCTCATTTTGTGTCAACAACCTGCAGGACTCTTCATGCTGTCCCTGTTGATGCGGTAGGGTTATGGATATTCAAATCGCCATCAGTTTTAGGGGATAATCTAATCTCCGGAAAACATCCATTCTCTTCGTTGCTGGATCAACAGAGTGGTCTGTTCAAGATTGCAAACAGATTGTCATACCTTCTAAAAAGTGACAGTAAATTCTCTTTTCTGGGAAAATCTGATCTTTGCACATCTTTACATTACTCCGGGAAAAACGAGGTCTCTGTTCTGATTTCACTTAACCTTGAGCATTTGGATACCCCTGAGGAGATTGCTCTTCTTGAAAAACTTACAGAGGGTAACAAAGGGACATACAGAGAGTTCAACGGAGCAACCCTTTATAATTCATCAGGAGCAATAGTGACAATACACAAGGATTTTCTGCTTGCTTCATCCTCTCCCTTACTGGTAGAGGCATCTGTAAGACATTTGAATTCAGGAGTCTCGATTCTGGATAACACAGATTTTGATAAAATTGCTTCTGAGACAGAGGTTGAAGACAATCTTCTTTTTGTAAATCATATTCAGATTGGAAAATTATTCTCTGGTCTATCAGCATCAAAATATCTCAAGCACGCTGACTTTGTTTCAAAATTTTCTTCGTGGAGTGTAATGAATGCATCTTTTGATGAGAATCAGATTGAATTTGATGGGACATTTTACAATATTAAAGGTGCGGGTAATTTTGCCTCATCCCTGGAGTGGAAGGCCGATGGAGAATCAGAGGCAAAATATATTGTTCCTCATAATACATTTATTCTGTTGTCGTTATCGCCGGGAGATCTGAATAAGGATATTGATAAAATAAGGGAATACAGAGAGTTGTCAAAAAAACTCAATCAGCAAAACTGGGATAAGGCGAAAGAGTGGTTATCGTCATCTGAGGCTGAAGAGATATCATTTGCTGCAATTCCTTACGGAGGCAGGCTTGAGTGGGTAACTCTGATAAGACATGCAAAGGTAAATCTCTTCAAAAAAATAAATAGGTCTCTTTTCTCAAATGGCACTTCGCTTAAAGATACAATTATCAGGAATGAGTATTCAGGATTAACAAGCGAACTTGTTGGATCATTGTTTCTGTCAAATAAAGAAGAATTCCAGCTCTTATCAGGCGAATGGACTATACTTGGATCAGAGGATATCCTAAAGGAATTTTCCTCAGGAAGATCATCTAAGTTCTCAATGGCAAACTTTATAGATCAAACTCCTGCTTCCGCTTCTGTGTCACCTGGAGAGGCTCCATTCTCATTTACTGTTAATTACACCGGTATTCAGGATACAATCTCAGCTCTCTTTAAAAAGGGCATTTCTGAGAGTGTTCGTGATAATTTGTCCAAAAGGAATCTTGGAATTATTCAGTTTGAAATTAAGCCTTTTGAAAGGAGATCTGATTTTAAGATAGTATTCTATGCTCGTAATCTGGAGAAATTACCAATTCCTCCTGTTGATGAAACAGAAACAGGACCAGCCGGATGGCAAACAGATAGTATAGTCAAGGTTCCTGAAGGTCCGTTTGAGTTAAGAAATTTTGAAACAGGCGAAAAAGAGTACCTTGTTCAACTCAAGAACTACAGGCTTCAGTTGGCAGATAAAGATCTTAAGGGTATCTGGGCTATTCCTTTCCAGACTCCTTTACGAGGATATGTTGAGCAGGTGGATTTCTTTAACAACGGAAAGCTTCAAATGCTGTTTGCAAGTGGAAATATGATTTATTTGCTTGACAGGACCGGAAGATATGTAAACCCTTATCCAAAAAAGGTTAGTAAACTTGTTGAATTGGGGCCAAAAATTTACAGGTCAGGCGACTCATTTTTGATTATGCTTCTTCACACAGATAATACTATTGGACTGTATGATAGAGAGTGCAGGCCTGTTCAGCCATGGACAGATATTGATGTGGAGGAGACAATCAAGGAGTTTCCGGAGTTGATTGAAGTTAGCGGGAATAGATACTGGGTATTGAGAACCCGGCTAAAAACAAGAATATACACTATTAATGGTATGGAAGTAACTTCAGTACTGGGTAATTCATCTCTTTTACCAACAACACCTGTTAAAAAATCCGCTGGCCACGAGGTAGAGGTAAGAAGGGCAGATGGTGTTGAAATAAGATTAAATCTGGAGACTGGAGAAATTAAAAAACTGAAAAAGAGGAGATAGATGGAAGGCTTTATTACATTTATATTTATAGCAGCATTAATTATTTTCATTCTTTCAAGAGTGGCTCCATTATTGCTTGCCTGGTGGGTTAGGAAGAAAATATCTAATCTTTCAGGTGGCCAGGATCCCTTCAGGGAGGCAGATAAAAATGATGGCAGAAAAATTTCAGAAGTAGACGGAACTATCATTAGTGACCAGGTTGAAAGAGATAAGATTGTAGATAGTGATGTTGGTGAATATGTTGATTTCGAAGAGAGCAAAAAATAATGGATACATTCAAGCGTCTTCTGGCTTATGCCAAACCACACAGAAATTACTGGCCCCTATATCTTGTATTGAGTATTTTAGGGTTACTTTTCAGTCTCGTTAATTTCGCCCTTTTCAAGCCTTTACTTGTTGTTGTTTTTGAACCCTCTGCACTTAGAATTGTAGAAAATAAACCCGATTTTACTCTGTCTCTGGATTATTTCAATGATATTTTTCAGTACTATCTGGGGAATATTATGGTTACTCACGGAACATTAAAAGGTTTGGCTTTCGTGTGTATAATGCTTATATTATTTACTTTTATGGCGGGGGTAATCAAATACTTGTCGCAACGGGTTATTGTAAGAGTAAGGGTTACCATTATGCAAAGGATCAGAGAAGATCTCTTCAGAAAAATATCATCTCTGCATATAGGTTATTTTACCAATAAAAGAAAAGGGGATATTCTCTCCAGTATTTCAAATGATGTAACAGAGGTTCAGAATAGTGTTGCAAACAGTTTTCATGTAATATTCAGAGATCCTCTTCAGGTTGTTGGTTTTCTTGCAGCGCTGGTATATATGTCGCCAAGATTGACAATAGTTACCCTTGTAACACTCCCTGTGTCGGCTTTTATAATCACCAGAATCACCAGGTCCCTGAGGAAAGGGGCAATTGATACACAAATGTATATAGGGAGGATACTGAGTCAGTTTGAAGAGGCAATATCCGGATCCAGGATTATAAAGGCATTTAATGCGCAGCATTATGTGAGAAAAGCATTTTCTGAAACTAATGACGCACATAAAAATTCTAGCAAAAAGATGTTTTACAGACAAGAGATGGCAAGCCCATTCTCTGAGTTTATGGGAATTTCAATAGCCGTTGCAATACTCTTTTTTGCAGGCTTTATGCATTTAACAGGAAGGCTTGGTATGGATTTACCCTCACTTATGATTTATATTGCTTTCTACTGGAAGGTTCTTGAACCTGCGAAATCGATTTCAAACACATACGCTATGATTCAAAGAGGGCTTGTCTCCGGTGAAAGAATCTTCTCAATTCTTGATGAGCCTGTGGCAATAATAAAGCCGGATAATCCGGTTAGAATAGATACCTTCAAAGAGTCAATAGAGTTTAAGAGTGTCAGTTTTAAATACAATAATGAACCTGTTCTCAAGAATATCTCTTTCAGGGTAGATAAGGGAAAGATGATTGCACTTGTTGGACCTTCTGGTGCAGGTAAGACAACATTAGTAGATCTTATCCCAAGATATTATGATGTATCTTACGGCTCTATTGAGATAGACGGTGTAGATGTCAGGAACTATGCCCCAAAAGATTTAATTTCTCTAATGGGTATTGTAACTCAGGAGGCTATTCTTTTTAACGACACTGTATTTAATAACATAACCTTTGGAATGGATAGCGTCAAAAGGGATGATGTCATTGCTGCAGCTAAAATTGCAAATGCTCATGAGTTTATTATGCAGATGGAGCAGGGTTATGAAACAAACATTGGTGACAGGGGGGGCAAATTATCCGGCGGACAGAGACAACGCCTTGCGATAGCACGGGCAGTACTTAAAAACCCTCCAATTCTAATATTGGACGAAGCCACCTCAGCTCTGGATACTGAAAGCGAAAGACTTGTTCAGGAGGCACTCACGAACCTGATGAAGAATAGGACATCAATTGTAATTGCACACAGGCTGTCAACTATCCAGCACGCGGATGAGATTGTTGTTTTAAAAGAGGGGGAAATAGTTGAGATGGGAAACCATAATGAACTGATAAAACAAAAAGGGTTATATTCGCACTTGTGCAAATTGCAAACATTTGAATAATTTTCTTGGAACTTGATGGAAAAATCATTGAATAAGCAGCTGGAAAAGAGTTTTCGGGATAACTGGGACAACCCTGCGCTTTCTGACTTCAAAGGAATTACACTTCATTACAGGGATGTTGCCAGAAGAATTGAAAAGCTTCATATCGTCTTTGAACAGTGTGGCTTACAAAAGGGGGATAAAGTATCTCTCTGTTCAAAAAATCAAGCAAACTGGGGAGTTGTCTTTCTTGCTACTATTACATATGGGGCAGTAGCAGTTCCTATACTTCACGAGTTTAAACCAGGAAATATTCATCACATAGTTAATCACTCTGATTCAAAGATCCTTTTTGCTGGTGATATAATTTGGGAACAACTTAATGAGGCTGAAATGCCAAATATTCATGCAGCTATTCAGGTTTCCGATTTCTCAATTCTGTTCTCCAGAGACCCGTTAATAGATGAAACCAGAGAGAGGTTGAATGAGTACTTTGGAAAGAAATATCCCCGGAATTTCAGAGAGCACCATCTTTCCTTTTATGAGGATTCTCCGGAGGATCTGGCAATAATAAACTATACTTCAGGGACAACCGGTTTCTCAAAAGGGGTTATGCTGCCATTCAGATCACTTTGGTCAAATGTTATGTTTGCCAGGGAGGTACATCCACAGTTGAATAATACTTCAAATGTCGTATCAATGCTGCCAACAGCACATATGTACGGAATGATGTTTGAGTTTTTGTTTGAAATGTGTGTTGGTGCTCATGTCCATTTTTTGACCAGGGTGCCCAGTCCTAAGATTATTATGGAGGCATTTGCTGAAATCAAGCCTGATATTATTATTGCAGTACCGCTTATTATTGAAAAAATATACAAGAAGAAACTCCAGCCAATAATTAACAAGACAGCAATCAGAATCTTCCTTAAACTCCCTGTGCTTGATCAAAAGGTGCAAAAGAGAATAGTAAACGAACTTATTAAAACTTTTGGGGGCCGCTTTAAAGAGGTTATTATTGGAGGTGCCGCTTTTAATAAAGAGGCCGAAGCTTTTTTTAGAAAAATTGGTTTTCCCTTTACGGTAGGTTACGGGATGACAGAATGTGGCCCAATTATCACTTACTCCCCCTGGGATAATACAAGACTTTACTCTTGTGGTAAAGCGGCTCCCCGTATGCAGTTAAGAATTGACTCAGAGGATCCCTTTAACATTCCGGGAGAGATTCAGTGTAAGGGAGACAATGTTATGATTGGCTATTTTAAGAATCCTGAGGCTACTGACTCCTCATTCACAAAAGATGGATGGATGAAGACCGGGGATATGGGAGTAATGGACAGAGATGGATTTTTTTATATAAGAGGAAGATCTAAAAGTATGATACTTGGACCTTCCGGCCAGAATATATATCCGGAAGAGATTGAGAGTATTATTAATAATATGCCTTATGTGCTCGAGTCTCTTGTTATTGACGAGGGAGGTTCTCTTATTGCACTAATTTATCCGGATTTGGAGCAGGCTGAGACAGATGGTTTGCGTAGTATGGAAGAGAGAATGAGGGAGAATATAGCACAGATTAATGAAGAGCTTCCAAATTATTGTAAAATTTCAGATTTCAGAATATTCCCTGAAGAGTTTGAGAAGACCCCGAAAAGAAGTATTAAAAGATATCTATATCAAAGAACAGAATTGTAATATGAATGAAAAACAACTTCAGTTTGACCGCAGTTACCTTGACATGGCACAGATATGGGCAAGAAATTCGTATTGTAAACGGAGACAGGTAGGAGCACTTATTGTAAAAGATAGAATGATTATCTCTGATGGTTACAATGGTACACCTTCCGGATTTGAAAATATTTGTGAAGATGAAACAGGTCATACAAAACCTTATGTATTGCATGCAGAGGCAAATGCAATAACCAAAATAGCCAAGTCAGGCAACAGCAGTGAGGGTGCAACAATGTATGTGACAACTGCACCTTGTCTGGAGTGCTCAAAACTAATCATACAGGCAGGTATTAAAAGGCTTGTTTATAGGGACAATTACAGAATTACCGATGGGATTGACCTTTTAAAAGTAGTAGGAATAGAGGTTGTAAATCTGTCAGAATAAATTAATATGAAAGAGGGAACCAGGAGAGGCCTTTGGCCGGCAGTAGCAGGGGTATTATTTGTAATGCTTTTGTTTACTAGATATTGTGATAGCAATTTATCTCGAAGAGAACTTCAGATTAAGCCTGGACAATGGGATAAACTTATGCTTATCCTTGGGGAACTTGACAGAAATTATGTTGATACACTTGACTATAGTGCAATAACAGAGGAGACAATCCCAATATTGCTTGAAAAACTTGATCCTCACTCTGTCTATCTTCCTCCTCAGGAGCTGAAAAGCGCAGAAGAGGAGCTTCAGGGTAATTTTGACGGGATTGGAGTCCAGTTTAATGTCCCAAATGATACTGCAATTGTAATTCAGGTTATAGCCGGAGGCCCTTCAGAGAGGGCAGGAGTGCTGTCCGGAGACAGGATAGTAGAGGTTGACGGAAAAAAAGTGGCAGGAGTTAAGTTGAACCAGGACTCATTGGTAAGTATGCTTAGAGGGCGCTCAGGCTCTGTCGTTAAGGTTGGTTTTAAAAGAGGAACTTCAGATAATCTTCTGAAAATTGACATAAAAAGAGATAAAATCCCGGTTAAAAGTGTAGATGTAAGTTATATGGTTAACGATACTTTAGGTTATCTGAAGTTGTCAAAGTTTACCAGAACCAGCCATAAAGAGGTTGTGGAATCTCTTTCTGACTTGAGTAAAAGAGGGATCAAATCTCTTATTGTAGATCTTAGAGGCAATACAGGGGGGTATTTAGATCAGGCTCTTCTTCTTTCAAATGAGTTTCTGAGCAAAGGGAATTTGATTGTTTACATGGAGGGACTCCACAGAAAAAGAGAAGATTATTTTGCAGATGGAAGGGGTAAATTTAAGGATCTTGGCCTTAAGGTGCTTATAGATGAGGGATCTGCATCATCAAGTGAGATTTTTGCCGGAGCAATACAGGATAATGACAGAGGTGTTATTATAGGAAGGAGATCATTTGGAAAAGGGTTGGTTCAGGAACCAATATATTTTTCTGACAAATCAGGAATAAGGCTTACAGTGGCAAGATTCTATACCCCTACAGGCAGGTCAATTCAAAAACCATACGGGAGTGATTACAGAAACGATATAATTGAAAGATACAGACACGGCGAATTAACTTCTGCGGATAGCATAAGACAGAATGATTCACTTAAATATACAACACCCGGAGGGAAAATAGTATACGGAGGGGGAGGAATTACTCCTGATGTTTTTGTCCCTCTCGACACAACAGGTATAACTGATTTTCTTATCAAGAGTAACGAACAGGGGTTAGTATTCAGATTTTCTTCGGAGATTGCAGACCAGTACAGAGCAGAATTGAGGGGCATTAATGATTATATCTCTTTAATTAAATTTCTTGAATCAAAAAATCTTGAGAAGCGTTTTCTCGATTATGCATCCGGTAAAGGAGTTGTTCCAAAACCTGAAGATTGGAAACTTTCAGGAGATATTTTGATTACTCAGCTTAAAGCGCTGGTTGGGAGATACTCTCCATTAGACGATAAAGCATATTATCCAATAATATCTAAGATAGATAATGTAATCCAGGCTGCGTCCAGATAATTTACTGAGCAATAAACCTATACACGATTTCTCCTGTCTGTTTTTCAGGAGCAGTTGAGGATCTGGTGAATCTTGATGATGTGGCGGCCCTTACAGCGTATTCCCTTATACACTGATCTTTTGCTGATGCATTTTCAATAACAGATGCACCTGTCACATAACCATTTCTGTTAACTATTATTGCGACTGACACATCACCTCCTGCAACACATTTGTAAACAGGAATGGGCATTGAAACTGATTTTCTCCCTTCAAGGGAATATGATACAACAGATGGCCCTTTATAGGCTTCGCTTTTATTCTCCTTCTTAGTGTTTTCTGTTGAAGGAGAAACATCATCTGCCCCTTGTTGTTTTGCAGCCTCCTCTCTGGCTGCATCTAATTTTTTTTGGAGTTCTCGGGCCTCATCATATACCTGATTTGGATTTTTGAATCGGTCATCTCTTAAATTTCTGCCTCTTGAACCTGCATCAACAACAACATTTCTGACCGGAGTCCTGCCGGCAAGAATATCGTCAAGCTCTTTGCTCACCTCCTCCTTTATAGCCTCCTCTTTTTCAAGTCTCTCTATCTCCTCCTCTTTTGTGAAATCCAGGACAAAAGAGCTCTCCTCCTGAATAAGATAACCTATTCTGGAGGAGAGCAGTACAATCAATAATACGAGATGCACCGCAATGGTCATGTACAACCCGGCATTATTGTCTTTCTTAAACATCTATCTTTTAGTTAAAGCCTTTTCAATTGTTGCCAGTAAAATGTCAATTGCCACCTTGTTATGTCCTCCCTGAGGGATAATTATATCGGCATACCTTTTACTCGGTTCAATAAACTGAAGGTGCATAGGCTTTACGGTTTTTTCATATCTTTCCAGAACTTTGTCAATAGTCCTGCCCCTTTCAATATTATCACGAGTAATTACCCTGCCAAGACGATCATCTGCATCAGCATCAACAAATACTTTTATATCAAGTACATTTCTTAATTCTGCACAGGTAAATATAAGAATTCCCTCTACGATAATAATGTGAGCAGGCTCTACATGTACCGTTTCAGTTGATGAGCGGGAACAGGTAAGGTATGAATATATAGGCTGCTCAATGGCCTTATTCGCTTTAAGATCCTTTATCTGTTTAACAAGTAGTTTAAAGTCAATTGACTCGGGATGGTCAAAATTGAGTTCCAGTCGCTCTTCTAATGGTAGATGGCTGTTGTCTTTGTAGTAAGAATCCTGAGGAATTACAACTATTTCACTATCAGAGAGCAACTTTGTAATCTCCTTAACAACAGTAGTCTTACCAGACCCTGTCCCTCCTGCTATTCCAATAATTAGCATAATAGAATGTTAAAAATCAGCGTTTTTTGGTGTTCTTGGAAAAGGAATCACATCCCTGATATTGGACATCCCGGTTACAAAAAGCAGAAGCCTTTCAAATCCCAGTCCAAATCCTGCATGTGGAGCAGTGCCAAATCTTCTGGTATCTAAATACCACCAAAGTCCCTCTTTCTCCATCCCAGTTTCCTCAATTCTTGCCTCAAGTTTTTCAAGCGACTCCTCCCTCTGGGAACCTCCAATTATTTCACCAATTTTAGGAAAGAGTACATCCATTGCCCTTACTGTCTTTCCATCCTCATTCTGTTTCATGTAGAATGCTTTAATCTCTTTTGGATAGTCGGTAAGAATGACCGGTTTTTTGAAATGCTTTTCAACAAGGTATCTTTCATGTTCACTCTGCAAATCAGTACCCCAGTGAACAGGAAACTCAAATTTTACCCCAGATTTCATTAGAATATCTACTCCGTCTGTATATGAAAGTCTTACAAAGTCAGTCCCTACAACACTCTTTAGTCTCTCAATAAGCTCTTTATCAAACATATCATTCAAAAACTTCAGGTCGTCCAAGCAGTTCTCCAGGGCATATTTCACAAGGTATTTGATAAACTCTTCTGCAAGGTCCATATTCTCTTTAATCTCGTAGAACGCCATCTCCGGTTCAATCATCCAAAACTCTGCAAGGTGTCTTGGTGTGTTTGAATTTTCCGCTCTGAATGTTGGTCCAAAAGTATAAATTTCACCAAGAGCCATTGCACCGAGCTCACCTTCAAGCTGTCCGCTTACAGTAAGATTTGAAGATCTTCCAAAGAAATCCTGGGAGAAGTCAATTCTGTTATCTTTATCCCTTGGTATATTGTTAAGATCTAATGTAGTAACCTGAAACATTGCTCCTGCGCCCTCTGCATCAGATGCGGTGATAATAGGAGTATGAAGATAGAAGAAGCCTTTTTCATTAAAGAATTTATGTATAGCAAAAGCCATCGCATGCCTTATTCTAAAGATGCAACCAAAGGTGTTTGTTCTTGGTCTGAGATGACCAATCTCCCTGAGGAACTCCATGCTATGACCCTTCTTTTGCAGGGGATAGGTTTCGGGATCTGCTGTCCCGTAAACAACAAGATTCGTAGCTGAAATTTCTACTGATTGTCCACCCCCGGGTGATGCTACCAGTGTTCCCTCGACTGCAATGCAAGAACCTGTGGTTACCGGTCTCAGAGTCTCTTCGGTGAACAGGGACATGTCAAATACAATCTGGATATTGTTAACGGTAGAGCCGTCATTCAAAGCAACAAAAATCACGTTTTTGTTGCCCCTTTTTGTTCTTACCCATCCCTTTACTAAAGTGTTAATGCCCGACTCAGCCTTTAAAAGCTTGGCTATTTTTGATCTTTCCATTATCATCTAGAAATTTATTCCCGCAAAGTTACGCAAAGCTAGGCAAAAGTCAATAAGTTATATTTTAGTATGATGAACTAATTGCCCTCCCGGGTATGCTTTCGTTTCTACACCTGTCTATTGCTGTAACCAGGTATTTATATTTGTTCTTTTTGCCATTTTGTTTGGTGAGAATTAGCGAATTGCCCTGAACTATTTTGAATAAATAGTTGCTGTTTTCAATATTAATTTCTGCACCTTCAGGAAATCTGTATATGGCAAAAAACTGAGGTTCTTGTAATTTATCTCCTTTGGAAATTTTGTAATTATGTCCCCATTCCAGTTTACCTCCTCTGATTCTTGTAAAAGAGACCGGTTCTGGTGCAATCGAGTCAAGAAAGTTATATACAGGAACCAATGCTATGCTCCTCTGATAATTTATTGCTAGGGAATCTGTAAATCCGTTTGGATTTGAATTTAATGTCCAGCCGGGCCACCAAACATTTCCGTGAACATTTGGTAAAGTTCTTGTAAGCTCCATTTTTGTTCTAAACTGACTTCTTCCCGGGTTCTCAAGGTCGGGCTCCCTGAAAGTAGATATATTCTGACCAATATAGAGGTGCCTTCCAAAGTTACCTGCACTCCACCACTCAATTAATGTCTTATAATCAGCTGCAGGGTGTCCTATTTTCCAGTAGATCTGAGGGACATTATAATCCACCCAGCCATTGTTAAGCCAGTGAGGTATGTCTGCAAAGAGTTGCTCGTAGTTTGAAAGTCCGTTTGTCTTACTTCCGCTTCCATCCGGAGTGTCTTTAAGATTTCTGTGTATCCCAAAAGGACTTATACCGAATCTCACCCATGGTTTTATTGCCTTAATAGTATCATTAAACTCTTTTATAAGAGTGGCCACATTATTTCTTCTCCAGTCCCCCTTTTGCCAGTATTCAAATCCCTGTTTTGCCCCATATTTTACAAATGATGCATCATCATGAAATTCTTCAAAAGCAATTGGGTAGGGGTAAAAATAATCGTCAAAGTGGATGGCATCAACATCGTATCGTGAAACTATGTCTGCAATAACTTTAACGGTGTGTTCTACCGATTCAGGCTCTCCCGGATCAAAGTATAGCTGCTTGCCATATTTCTTAAATATCTCAGGCTTTTTGAAATATAAATGGTCCGGATGCAGTTGCTCCTGATCATTTGATGTTACTCTGTATGGATTACACCAGGCGTGTAGCTCCATCCCTCTTTTATGGGATTCCTCTATCATAAATTGGAGAGGATCCCAAATCTCTTTGGGAGCGACACCCTGTTCGCCACTTAAAAACCTGCTCCATGGTTCTATCTCAGAGATATAAAATGCGTCTGCCTGAGGCCTAACCTGAAATATAACAGCATTAACGCCGGCTCGCTCAAAATTATCAAGTGTAGAGATAAACAGTTTTTTAATTGAGTCTGCACTCATGTTCTTAAACTGCTGGTTGCCCACAGTATGGATCCATGCTCCTCTGAACTCTCTTTTAGGCAGAGATTGACTCTGGGCACCAAATGTGATACCCAGAGCAATTATCAAACAGATAAATTTTCTCATTTTAGAATTCAATTTTCATGCTTTTAAGAATCTTTCTGGAAATTTCTGTATTATCCATCCTGCCTGTAAAATTATAACTCCCAGCTCCGATTGCATAAATTGGAACAGATACTCCTGTATGAGAAGTGGTTGTCCAACCGATAAATGCTTTTTCATTCATCTCCTCATATTTCTCCTCATTAGCTTTGTCAACAGCCATCGATCTCTTCTGCTCTTCAATCTCAGATAACTTAAGAACATATCCTTTTTGCGATCCAACAGTTATGCCGCCGGTTTCATGGTCAGCTGTTACCAGAATAAGAGTCTCGTCGGGATGCTCCAGATAAAACTGGTAAGCAACATCAACTGCATCACCAAGATCCAGCACCTCCAGAATTGCAGCTTTTCCATCGTTTGAGTGTGCTGCCCAGTCAATTTTTCCACCCTCTGCCATTATGAAAAATCCTTTGTCGTTATACAGATGTTTAATAGCAGATGATACAATCTGTTTTAAAGTTAGATCCCCCTCCTCTCTGTCAATGGCATAAGGTAAGTCCGAACCCTTCCCTTCCTTTTGTACGAGGACAACCTTATCCTTAGACTTAATGTTTTTCATCTCCTCTATTCCTTTTGCAACCTTATAACCAGCCTTTTCAATCAGAGTATAGATATTAGTTTGCAATTTATCCTCTCCGTCAGGATTTACAAATCCTCCACCTCCAAAGAAATCAAAACCACTGGATGGGAGCTGTCTTGCAATATCATAATAGCTTGATCTGGATTTACTGCTTGCGTAAAAAGCCCCAGGCGTTGCATGATCAATTGAAACACTCGACAGAATACCAATTTTATATCCTTTGTCTTTAAGGTTGTATGCAAAACTTGTAAGATTATTTTCCTGAGGATCAATACCCAGCATCCCGTTATTTGTTTTAGTCCCGGTGGCAATTGCTGTTCCTGCTGCAGAGGAGCAAGTAATATAGGAGTTTGCTGAGAATGTTGTTACAAGCCCGGTTACCGGAAATTTAGTAAATGAGAAAGACTCATTACCAATAACACTTTTTTTATGTGAGAGATAAGCCTCAGTTAATGATATATGTGCCTGACCCATACCATCACCGATAAATAGAAATATATATTTGGGGGGTTTGGCACCGCCTCTGTGTTGTGCCTGAGCATTATTTCCGGCAAATATCATAAGTGTCAGAAATATTGTAAAAAGATTCAAAAGTGATTTTTTCATTGCAATAAATTTTTTTTCTACTATTAATACAAGAGAGGGTGTCCTTTTGTTTAAAAGACACCCTCTCCCTCCTTTGTTTCTACCGGTATTACATTCCAGAAGGCGTAGCCTTTCTGGCTGCATACATTATCTTAAGAGCAGAAGTTCTTCTTAACTCTTGTTTAATGTCTGTAATAATACCCATACGAACATTCTCGTCTGCTTTGATAGAAATTGTCATAAACTGACGGTCTGCTTCGCTTAATGTTTCACGCCCTGCAGCAATGAAGTCGCGGATATCGTCAACGGTTTTGAAAGAGTCGTTCAGCTGAATTCTGGAGTCGGTTCCAAACTGTGCCTGTAAATGAGGCATAGGTGTTCCAACATAAATATATGCTGCGAGGTCTTTTCTCTCGAGTTTTGCTATTTCAGAAGCCGCCGGCATCTTAATAGCAACCATTCTTTCTGTTTGTCTCATACTGGTGGTTACCATAAAAAACAACAGAATCATGAACACAATGTCCGCAAGAGATGAGGTACTAAGTTCCGGTGTACCACCCTTACCTTTTCTTGAAAATTTTGCCATTGTTCTTAGTTATTTTTTATTATTTCCTACCTGTATCTTTTGGATCTGCCTCCGAAATTTTCTGAGGAATTGCATCTCTTACTATTCTCTGTTTGTCTTCATCCAGTTTCAAATAAACTTTACCGAAGTTAGCCAGTGAAAACTCATCACGGATTTCGTTAACTGCTTTTACAAGTTCGTTCTGAACTTTTAAATATGCATTGTAACTTGTACCGCGGGTATTTTGTAAGGAGATAACGCCTTTTGAGATCGGATAAGAGCCAAAACCCTCTATCACCTTCTCCTCTTTTTCCGGAAGACTTTCATCATTCATCGGATTAAGAAGGAACTCCTTTGCCTTTTCCTTTAGCATGCTCACATCCATCGGCACACCCCCTGCAAGCAGACGGTCTGCATCGTTGATTTTAACAACCATAATATTACGACGTTTAATCTGAACATCGTCTGTTTTCTGGTTTGGATCCGGCATAGGCGGCAAAAGACGCTGCAGACCCATCTCCTGATCCATTGTTGATACCAACAGAAAGAATATGAGAACCATGAAGGCAATGTCGGCCAGTGAAGATGACGGTAATTGCTGTGCTGGTCTAGCCATATCTTTATTTTTTATTAATCTGTTACTTATTAGCGGTTTCTAACCATTTTTACAACGCCACCAAGCAGAATTGCAAGGAATGCAAATGCTGAAAGGATGTAAGTTAGTATGAGGCCTGCATCTGTGAGTTTAAGTGCATTCTCAGAAGCCTCAATATTAATTTTAACAACAAGAGGCTCACTTGACGCAAGAGCGTAGGAGACTCCTATTAATACAACTGCAATTAACAGGAACAGAAGCATCTTCTTAAGCCCCTTAGGATTGCTGAACAGCTTGATCATAGGAAGTATGAACGCTGCCACCAATGCTATTGCAACCAGGGCGTATGTGTAATACAGGAAAGAATCCAGCATTGCATCCTGATTGACAAAGAAGCCTATGATAAATACTAATGATACTGCAAACAGTATATATAGTAAATATTTAGTAAATTTTGACATAGTTGTTATTTTTTAGCTTTTACCAGGATATCAATAAGTGAGATAGAGGCATCTTCCATAGAGATTACGATTGAGTCGATCTTAGACACAATGTAGTTATACAGAATCTGAAGAATAATACCTACTACCAGACCACCTACAGTTGTGATCAAAGCCACTTTCATACCACCGGCAACAACGTTAGGGGAGATATCACCGGCTGCCTCAATAGAGTCGAAAGCCTGGATAAGACCGATAACTGTTCCAAGGAAGCCAAGCATAGGAGCTGTTGCAATGAAAAGAGAGATCCAGGTAAGACCACTTTCCATCTGGCTCATTTGAACTCCACCATATGAAACAACTGATTTTTCAACAACCTCAACACCCTCGTCCATACGAGAGATACCTTGATAGAAAATTGAAGCAACCGGACCTTTTGTATTACGGCAAACCTCTTTAGCAGCCTCAACACCACCTGTTGCAAAAGCCTCTTCAATTTCTTTTAAAAGTTTTTCTGTATTGGTTGTAGCCATGTTCAGATAAATAATTCTTTCGATGGCAATTGCAAGACCTAAAATAAGAACGATAAGAATGGAAGCCATAAATCCTGCGCCCCCCTCAATGAACTTAGCCTTAAGTTGCTGGTGAATCGGAATCTCCTGCTGAACTGTTCCAGACTGATCAACAGTCTCAGTTGCGGCTGGAGCGGCTGTCTCCTCCGGAGTTTGAGCAGCAAGGTACTGTGCAGAAATGGTCATGAAGCCAACTACTGCCAAAAACATGAAAAGTTTTTTCATAAATTTTTGAATGATTAAAGTATTAAACAATGTATTTTAAATAGTTATTTGTTTTCTATTATCGCCAAATATCGTGCAATTTAAAAAGAATTTTTTAATTCGCGCTAATTGATTGTAATTTCCCCCCGCAAATTTTCCGATAGTCTCTTTTTAACATTCTGAATTTCATTTTCCTGCCCAAGTAAAAAAAATAATTTTGTCAGAGCCGCCTCTGTGGTGCTGTCATATCCGCTGACGACCCCAATCTCTTTTAATATTATCCCTGTTGAATATGCCTCCATATCTACCTTACCTGCGTGACACTGAGTGACATTAAGAATTATAATTTCTCTGTTAATAGCCTCTTTAAGTGCTTCAATAAACCACTCAGAGGTGGGTGCATTTCCGGATCCGTATGTTTCCAGAATTATTGCTTTAATGTTTTTTATTGAAAGAAATGATTTTATAAATTCCTCAGTGATCCCCGGGAAAATTTTTAGAATTGCAACAGATGTATCCAGATTTGTGTGTATTTTAAATTGGTTCTCCTCCGGAGACCTGATAATCAGGGAGTCGTTGTATCTTATATGTATGCCGATATCTGCCAGTACCGGAAAGTTTGCGGATCTGAATGCCCTGAAATTTTCTGCATTGTATTTTGTTGTTCTGTTTCCTCTGTAAAGTTGACTTTCAAAGTAAACACATACTTCAGGTACAACAGCCTTTCCATTATTATCCCTGGCAGCTGCAATCTCTATTGATGATATCAGATTCTCTTTGCCGTCAGTTCTTAGCATACCTATCGGAAGCTGGCTTCCGGTAAATATAACAGGCTTAGTGAGGTTCTCCAGCATAAAACTCAGAGCAGATGCGGAATAGGACATTGTGTCTGTGCCGTGGAGTACTACAAAACCATCATAGTTATGATAATTTTGCTCAATTAGCTCTGCTATCTCTATCCAAAATCCTACCTGAACATCGGAAGAGTCAATAGGCGGTTCAAAGGAAAAGGTGTCAATTTTGCATCCGAATTTTCTTAATTCAGGGACCTCTTGCAAAATCTGATTAAAATTAAATGGCTTGAGGGCTCCTGTTGCAGGATCCTGTTTCATCCCAATCGTGCCACCTGTATAGATTAAAAGTATTGAAGAATTCATCGGATAGGGTTTTCTTATTGCAAGTTAAATAAATTTGTCGCACTATTTGATGTAATTGAAGCAATTTCTTCCACCGGAAGATTGAAAATCTCAGCAAGTTTATCGGCGACAATCCTGACATAAGAGGGTTCATTTCTTTTTCCTCTGTGAGGGACAGGAGTTAACCAAGGTGAGTCAGTTTCAAGAATTATGTTCTCCAGCCCTATCTCTTTTACAGTATTGGCGATATGCGAATTTTTGTATGTAATAACTCCCCCTATACCTGCTTTAAAATCCCCATATTTTCTGATTCGGCTGAATATCTCCCTGCTCCCTGAAAATGCATGAAAGACCCCCTTTAAATTAAGATTTTTGCAATTTTCAAGAACCTTAAAAATTTCATTATAGGAGTCCCTTGAGTGTATAATTACAGGGAGATTAAGTGAAGAGGCCAGGTTAAGTTGCTCCTGAAACACAATAGCCTGCTCCTCCATAAATTCTCTGGACCAGTACCCGTCCATACCTATTTCGCCAATGGCAATATAATCTCTTAATGATGTCTCTTTAAAAACATACTCAAGTTCTTCTCTCCAGTTGCTGTTTACTGATGTAGGATGCAGGCCTGAAGCCGCAAATGCATATCCTTTAAACTTTGCCTCACAGTCGAGTAAATATTTGTGAGCCTCTTTATCAATTGCCGGAAGCACACAGGCTTTTATACCCACCTCCCTGGCCCTCTCAACAACCTCTTGGCAGTCTGGTAAAAAAGCCTCGTCATATAGGTGAGTATGGGTATCTATTAATTTAAACATTCAACTAAGATGATTTATTTGGCTAAAAATCTCCTCCCGGCTGTCTGAACGACAAATCCATCTATCTCCAGCTCCAGCATGGCAGCTGTCAGATCCTTAACAGAAATAGCAGTAATATGGCAAAGTTCGTCCAGGGATATGCCGGGATTAAGTTTCAAAGCTACTAATATTTTTTCTTTAACGGGATCTCCGTTATAAAAGAGGTATCCCGTACTTTCTCCCTTGATAGAATTTTTACTATGCCAGTTCAGAGCTGAGAGAAGAGCTTCAGTCCCTGTGTAAATAGTAGCTTCATTATTTGCAATAAGTTTGTTGCATCCTTCAGATCTTATATCCGTTATTCTTCCGGGAAGGGCAAAGACTTCACGGGAATATGAATCTGCAAGTTCAGCTGTGGTAAGAGCACCCCCCTTTTTTCTTGATTCAACTACTATTGTGGCTTTTGATAATCCGGCAATCAATC
>JAGPLK010000076.1 GCA_018053445.1 Bacteroidales bacterium
GGAGAGACCATCACACCTGGCTGTAGCTTTTGACCCGCCATCAAAGACATTCCGCCACGAACTCTACCCCCTTTACAAGGCAAACAGAGCAGAGACACCTGAGTTGATTAAAAGTGCACTGGACCCCCTTATTGAAATAGTCAGCTCAATGTCTATTCCTGTTTTGATGAGACCCGGATTTGAGGCAGATGATGTAATAGGAACGCTGGCAAAAAAGGCAGAGAGTGAAGGGTTCACAGTTTTTATGCTGACTCCTGATAAAGACTACGGTCAATTGGTTTCTGAAAAAATATTTCAGTGTAAGCCGGGAAAAAATGGTGGAGAGAATATAATAATAGGTCCAGAGCAGATTAAAGAGGAGTATGGAATTAATGATCCCCGGAGCGTTATTGATATTCTGGCAATTTGGGGAGACGCCTCTGACAATGTACCCGGAGTCAGAGGAGTTGGAGAGGTTGGCTCCAGAAAGCTGATTCAGAAATACGGAACCGTTGAAAACATTTACAAACATTTAGATGAGTTACCTGCCAAACAACAGGATGCATTCAGAGAGGCGGAGAGTCACATCTCCCTGAGTAAACATCTTGTCACAATTGAGACATCTGTTGATGTAGAGTGCAAAGAGGATGATCTTATTCTTGGCACTCCTCACTTTGCTGAGCTCAAAAAATTGTTTGACAAATATGAATTTCCATCTCTTAAGAGGCAGATTCCTCAACTTGAAGAGATTTTTATAACAGACAAAAGTATAACTCTTACAGAGGCAACAGCTTCTGAAGAAAAATCAGGCAATACCCTAAGTTTTTCAGTTGCAACACCAGATAAAGTGATTGAAGAGGCTATAATCAAGGGAATAGTGGGAGTCAGTGTCAGGGGGGATAAAATCTCAATAAGCTCCTCAAATCTTGTTGCAAACCTCCGCCCTGATCAAAAGATTTTACTCAGAGATATCCTGCAGAATAGAGATGTTACCATATGCGGATTTGATATTAAATCGCTGCTCAATTCTATGTCTGCAATTGGTATAAAACCTCTTGGAAAATTGTGGGATGTTGAGCTTATGCACTATCTTCTCATGCCGGAGAGATCACATAAAATTGAGATACTATCCCAGTCATATCTTGGAATCAACCTGGAATCAGAGAAGGAGCTTGTGCAGGCAGATCTCTTTTCATCACAAAATATTGCGGCAGAAGAGGAGTCCGGAGAGAAGCTTAACGCAGAGGCATCAGTAATGATCCCCCTTGCTCAGAAACTTAGAGAAGAGCTGGAGAGGGGAGGTACTTTAAAGCTTTATGAAGATATTGAGATGCCCCTGATTTATGTACTTGCCTCTATGGAACAGGAGGGGATAAACCTTGACACAGAAATGCTAAAAGAGTATGGCATGGCCCTCTCAAAAGAGCTTGATGATATTGAAAAGAGGGTGAGGGAGATGGCGGAGGATTCCTCTCTTAATGTATCATCCCCAAAACAGCTCTCTGTCATTCTTTACGATAAGATGGATCTGGGATTAGGCAAAAAGGGAGGGGGAAGATCTACCGATGAGGAGACGCTGATGGAGATAATTGATAAACATCCTATTATTCCTGCAATATTGGAGTACAGAAATCTTAAAAAACTCATTTCTACATATATAGAGCCACTTCCGGCTCTTGTATCGGGAAGCAGCGGAAAGCTTCACACCACATACAATCAAGCTCTTACAGCAACCGGAAGACTTAGCTCTGTAAAGCCCAATCTTCAGAACATACCAATAAGAACAGAACGGGGCAGAGAGATAAGGAGGGCATTTATACCATCAAGACCTGATGGAGTGATACTTTCTGCAGACTACTCCCAGATTGAATTAAGGCTGATGGCCCACATGAGCGGTGACCCCGATTTCATTGACGCATTCAGACAGGGCAGAGATATCCATTCGGCTACTGCATCAAAGATATTTGGTATACCGGAGGAGGAACTGACAAAGGAGCAGAGGGGAAGGGCAAAAACTGCCAATTTTGGAATTATTTACGGGATCTCATCCTTTGGGCTCTCCCAGAGGTTGAATATTCCAAGGGCAGAGTCAAAAAAACTTATTGAAGATTACTTCAGAAGCTATCCTAAGGTGAAGGAGTACATGACCGGCATGACAGAGATGGCAAAAAAGGATGGATATGTAACTACTCTCTACGGAAGAAGAAGATACCTCCCGGATATTAATTCCAGGAATCAGGTGGTGAGAGGACTGGCAGAGAGGAATGCGGTAAACGCACCTATACAGGGGAGTGCAGCTGATATTATTAAAGTTGCTATGATTCGCCTCTGGAAAAGGTTGCAAAATGAGAATTTAAAGAGCAAGATGGTACTGCAGGTTCATGACGAACTGGTCTTTGATGTTTTTCCCGGTGAGGAGGAGATACTTTCAGTAATTGTCAAGGAGGAGATGGAGAGAGTAATTGAACTATCTGTTCCGCTAACCGTTGAATGTCAGTATGGGAGAAATTGGCTTGAAGCACATTAAGGAAGAATCGGACAAGTCACTTGCCAGACTCTCTGCCAGCGGGAGCCAGGAGGCATCGCGTGAGCTTGTAAAAAGATATTCTGAAAAGATAAAGAAGCATATAGGAACACTGGTCTCTGACACCCGCGATACTGAAGATATATCACAGGAGGTCTTTGCCAAAGCTTTCCAGATGATAGAGAGTTATAATCCGGAATTTGCATTCTCAACCTGGATATATACTATTGCAAGAAACAGCAGTATCGACTTTATAAGGCGGAAGAGGGTTACCACCAGATCCCTGGAACTATTTGAAGGTTCTGACGAGGCTTCCGGGGGAGATCATTGGGTACCAAGTCCGGAAGAGCACCTTATCTACGAACAGGAGATAGAGAAAATACAAAAGGCGATAAATCTGCTGCCAGATCTTTACAGGGTTGTTGCAGAGATGAGATTTATTCATGAATATGCATACGAGGAGATGGCCAAAGAGCTGGCTCTTCCGGTTGGAACAATTAAAAGCAGAGTAAGAAGAGCAAAAGAGAGATTACAGAAAGATGGAAACCTTAATATTCAACTACTTCCCTGACCTTACACCTAAGCAGAGAGAGCAAATTACTGCTCTCTTCCCTCTTTACAAAGAGTGGAACTCAAAAATTAATGTTGTATCCAGAAAGGATATTGACAACTTGTATTTGCATCATGTTTTACATTCGATGGCAATAGCTAAGGTTCTTTCACCACCTCCCCTCTCCCGCATACTGGATGTTGGTACCGGCGGAGGCTTCCCCGGAATACCCTTAGCAATACTCTTCCCGGAAAGTCATTTTACTCTGTGCGACTCAATCGGCAAAAAGATACTTGTAGCTGAAAATGTAGCCGGGGAGTTAGGACTCTCAAATGTTTCTGTAGTAAATAAAAGAGCCGAGGAGATTGAGGGCAGTTTTAATTTTGTTGTATCCAGGGCTGTTACTGAATTAAAGAGTTTTCTGCCATGGGTGTGGAGTAAAATTCTCAACGGGGAGAGAGATGGGATAGCCGGTGGCGTCTATTATCTGAAGGGTGGCGATCTTCAGATAGAGCTGGCTGAAGCAACCCAAAGAATGAAGCTCTCACCATCCCGGATTACCCAATACAGGATATCTGAGATATTTAAAGAGCCATTTTTTGAAGAAAAAAAGATAATATTCATAAAACGGTAGCATAAATATTTGCGTTTAAAAACATTTTGCATATCTTTGCACTCCCTTTTGCGAAAATAATAATAGTAGAATATATACCATGAAACGCACTTTTCAACCATCATTACGCAAGCGCCGCAACAAGCACGGCTTTCGTGAGCGCATGTCAACACCTAACGGCCGTCGGGTTCTTGCTGCACGCCGTCGTCGTGGACGCAAAAAACTGACTGTGTCATCTGAAGATCGTTTCTAATCTGTAAGAGGCATAAATGAGATTCATTTAAAGAGGCTCCATAAGGCCTCTTTTTTGTTATATTTGCCACTCAAAATAATATTCAGAAAATGGCAAGAAGAGTTGGATTTGAAGAGGCCCTCTCACTGTACGAAAACACAGATATGAACCTCATATCCCGTTTGGCTTCTGAGATAAGAGAAGAGATTAACGGGAACAGAGTATACTATAACAGAAATTTTCACCTTGAACCAAGCAATGTATGTCTCCACAGATGTACCTTCTGCTCATACAGAAGAGAGAGTGACCAGGAGGCCGGAGCCTGGTCAATGGATATAAATGATATCAGGGAGTATTGCCGGGATAAATACAAAAACGGAGAGACCGAGGTCCATATTGTGGGCAGTGTCCACCCTGACAGAGATTTTAATTATTATCTATCTGTTGTGGATGCAGTGAGGGAAGAGCTTCCTGAAACTGTAACAATTAAGGCATATACTGCAGTTGAGATTGATGATATGACAAAATCATCCGGCCTTTCACCTAAAGAGGTTCTCTCAAAATTAATGGAGAGAGGGGTAAAACTATTACCTGGAGGTGGCGCAGAGATTTTCAATCCAAAAATACGAGACCAGATATGTCCCGACAAAACTGATAGCAAAAGATGGCTTGAAATTCACAAAGAGGCCCACAAACTGGGGATGAGGACAAACTGCACCATGCTTTTTGGGCACATTGAGAGCAGAAGAGACCGGATTGAACACCTTATGGCCCTTAGAGACCTTCAAGATGAGACAGGGGGATTTGACGCCTTTATTCCGCTTCTGTTCAAACCCTCTAATAATCCCCTCTCCCACCTTGGAGAGTTGAACATAATTGAGGTGCTTAAAACATTTGCCATCTCCAGAATTGTTCTTGACAATATTCCTCATATTAAATCATACTGGCCTATGCTTGGAAAAGATATGTGCCAGCTGGCTCTATTATACGGAGCCGATGATATGGATGGTACAATAAACGACTCTACCAAAATTTATAGTATGGCAGGATCAAAAGAGAAAAACCCTCATATGACCACATCTGATCTGGAGCGTATGGCTGCTGAGACAGGTTACGAGGCTGTAGAGAGAGACAGTTTTTACAACATTATCATAAAAAAATCATAATTTTGTTTAAGAACAGGCAAAAGATGAAAAACAAAGGAGCAGAGAAACCCTGGTACAAAGGGTGGTTTATGATGGAATTGTACAAAATTTCTGCAATTCTTGTCGCATTTCTGATAGTTGTTATAATTCTCCTGAAAATTATTACCAGGCACAATTCAGAACTAGAGGTACCCGATTTCACCAGAATGACAGTATCAGAGGCAGAAGATGTTGCCAGAAGAGCAAACCTCAGACTGGAAGTTACCGACTCGGTTTTCCTCCCAAGGATGGGAAGAGGGGAAATTTTTCGTCAGAATCCTGTTGCCGGCAGTAATGTAAAAAAGAACAGAAGAGTACTTCTGACTATCAACTCTCTTCAGCCAAAGAAAGTGTCAATGCCATCAGTAACCGGCTATTCACTTCGCCAGGCAAAGGCAGAGCTTGTTGCAAGACAGCTTCGCGTAGGGAGACTCATATATGTTAGTGATATGGCCACAAATAATGTCCTTGCCCAGAGATACAACGGCTCTCGTGTGGCCCCAGGGACACTTATTGAGACAGAGAGTGAAATTGATCTTGAAGTTGGGATCAGCAGCGAGAGCGAGCGCACATTTGTACCTGATGTAATTGCTCTGCCACTTACAACAGCAAGAGACATTCTTATTGATAACTCCCTGAATATATCAAAATTAAAATACGATAAATCTGTCCAAAATTACTCAGATTCAATATCCGGTTTTGTGATAAAACAGAGCCCGGAACCATCTCAGTCCATCTCCAGGGCGCTTGGCTCCTATGTTGAACTTACATTAAGCGTTGACAGATCACTGATTGACAGTCTTAAGAAGAGAGAGGAGAAAAAATGATTAATGAGGAGCTAGAAGATCAGTTTGAACTCGATCCGGATGAGATTGGTGATGACGAAGAGTCCGGAGGATCATTTGAACATTACAGATTTGTTGCTGACAAGGGTCAAAGCACCATAAGGGTAGATAAATATTTAACTGCCCATATGGAGAAGACCTCCAGGCACAGAATACAGCTTGCTATAGGTGCCGGTTATGTTCTTGTTAATGACAAAATTGTCAAATCAAACTATACAGTTAAGCCGAACGATATAATAAGGATTGTCCTCCCATACAAAAGAAAAGGTATGGAGGTCAGACCGGAAAACATACCTCTTGACATTGTATACGAAGACGACTCTCTTCTGGTCTTAAACAAACCCGCCGGACTGGTTGTACACCCGGGACACGGCCATTTTTCCGGTACACTGGTAAATGCCCTTGCATATCATCTTAACATTTCTCAGGATGAGAAGGCCCCTGACGAGAGAATGGGAGTACTCGTTCACAGAATTGACAAAAACACCTCCGGTCTTCTGCTGGTAGCAAAAGATGATGAATCTCAGCTTTATCTGGCAAAACAATTTTTTGACCACACAATTGAAAGAAAATATATAGCTCTGGTTTGGGGGAACTTAAAAGAGGATTCAGGAACCATAACAGGCAATTTAGCAAGAGATCCAAACAACAGACTAAAATTCAAAGTATTTCCGGACGGAGAGACTGGCAAACACGCAGTAACTCATTATAAAGTAATAGAGAGATTCGGCTATACAACACTGGTAGAGTGTGAGCTTGAAACAGGCAGAACACACCAGATCAGAGTACATATGGATTGGATAGGTCATCCCCTTTTCAACGACGACAGGTATGGTGGAGATAAAATCCTAAAGGGAACTTTATACTCAAAATACAAAAAGTTCATTGACAATTGTTTTGAGATGCTGCCAAGACACGCCCTCCACGCAAAAACTCTCGGCTTTGTACATCCCAAAACAAAAGAGAACCTCTTTTTTGAAAAAGAGATTCCCTTTGATATGCTCTCAGTTATTGAGAAGTGGAGAAACTACTCCTCATCCCGCTAGCGGTGAAATCTTCCGCCACCCATTCCGGGTCCCCTCATTGGCTGGCTACCACCTTTTTGCCCTCCAAAACTACCAAATCTCCAGGTAAAGCTTAGCATAAAATATTGCTGAAGAGTGTTATTCTGGACATCTTCAATGTAGTTATCTGTGGTTGTTCTGAACACACTCTTAGATTGGTTGAGTATATCAAATACCTTTAATCTTAGAGTTGAAGAATTTTTGAAGAGTAGTTTGGAAATCTCAGCATTCCATACAGC